>NZ_JBSFFN010000013.1:0-196056 GCF_053596135.1 Streptomyces sp. NPDC001770
GACATTAGCGGATTCCCGGGCTCCGACGCTAATCGGGGCCGTTCTCTCGAACAGGCAATCCTCATTTCACACAAGCACACGCAAAGGCACACGACGGAAAGCCGGGCCTTGTTGAATGGTGGTGCGGAATGGCTGTCCGGGGACCGACCGGGGTCGGCGCTCACGTCGGACAACTCGGAGCACATTACGGATCGGGGAGCGGCGTGTCAACCCCGGGGGTTGGCCCGGGCGTCGCCGCCCGCCGCCGGGCCCGGACCGCGCGGTGCGGCGGCGGGCCCCGCGGGGTCCGTACCGGGTCAGCCCTGGCCGGAGGCGAGCTCGCGGCTGCGGTCGCGGGCCGCTTCGAGGGCGGCGATCAGGGCGGCGCGCACGCCGTGGTTCTCCAGCTCGCGGATGGCGCTGATGGTGGTGCCGGCGGGGCTGGTCACGGCCTCGCGGAGCTTGACCGGGTGTTCGCCGCTGTCGCGGAGCATCACCGCGGCGCCGATCGCCGCCTGCACGATCAGGTCGTGGGCCTGGGCGCGCGGGAGGCCGAGGAGGATTCCGGCATCGGTCATCGCCTCGACCAGGAAGTAGAAGTACGCCGGGCCCGAACCGGAGAGGGCGGTGGCCGCGTCCTGCTGGGACTCGGGGACCCGGAGCGTCTTGCCGACGCCGCCGAAGATCTCCTCGGTGGTGGCGAGGTGGTCGCCCGTCGCGTGGCTGCCGGCGGAGAGGACGGACATCCCCTCGTCCACGAGCACGGGGGTGTTCGGCATGACCCGGACCACCGGAGTGCCGGACGGCAGCCGGTCCTCGATGAACGCCGTGGTGATGCCGGCGGCGGCGCTGATGACGAGCCGGTCGGCGGTCAGGTGCGGGGCGAGCTCGTCCAGCAGGGTGCCCATGTCCTGGGGCTTCACCGCGAGGATGAGGATGTCCGCGCTCTTGGCCGCTTCCGCGTTGCCGGCCGACTCGACTCCGTAGCGGCTCCGCAGCTCCTCGGCGCGCTCGGGGCGGCGGGTGGTGACCAGCAGGTTCGCCGGGCGCCAGCCGGCCCGGATCATTCCGCTGAGGAGCGCCTCGCCGATCTTGCCGGTGCCGAGGACTGCGACTGTCTGGGTCATGCGGTTCACCCTCCGGGCTGTGCTCACGGTTCTCGGCACACGGTGTGCTCCGGGCTCCGTCCCGTGCTCGTCGCGGTCATCCTCGCACCGGGCCAGCCCGGAGCCGGTCGGGTGACCGCAGGGCGGACAGGCTCAGGCGGTACGGCGGCGGAGGGTGGCCGCTCCGAGGCCGAGGACCAGCAGGGCGCAGCCCGCGACGACGACGACGTCCCGGACGAAGTCGCCGGTGATGTCGGGGTGGTGGAGCACCTGGTTCATGCCGTCCACGGCGTACGACATGGGGAGGACGTTCGAGAGCGCCTCCAGGACTGGCTGCATCCGGTCACGCGGGGTGAAGAGGCCGCAGAGCAGGA
The DNA here is from genome assembly GCF_053596135.1 of Streptomyces sp. NPDC001770. Classification (NCBI taxonomy): domain Bacteria; kingdom Bacillati; phylum Actinomycetota; class Actinomycetes; order Kitasatosporales; family Streptomycetaceae; genus Streptomyces; species Streptomyces sp. NPDC001770. The sequence goes on from NZ_JBSFFN010000013.1 coordinate 1,460, forward strand.
GCTGCGGGAAGATCACCGCCGGCATGAACTGGACGGCCTGGAACTCGGAGGCGGCGAACGCGGAGACGAAGAGGCCGAGTGCCGTGCCGAGCAGGGCGTCGAGCAGCGCCACCAGCATCAGCAGCCAGGGCGAGCCGACGACGTCGAGGCCGAGGAGCCGGACGGAGACGGCGGTGGCCAGCAGGGTCTGGACGACGGCGATCGCCCCGAAGGCGAGGGCGTAGCCGGCGATCAGGTCGCCCTTGCCGAGGGGCTGGGCGAGGAGGCGTTCCAGGGTTCCGGAGGTGCGTTCGCGCAGGGTGGCGATCGAGGTCACCAGGAACATCGTGATGAGCGGGAAGATCCCGAGCAGCGAGGCGCCGATGGAGTCGAAGGTCTCCGGGCTGCCGTCGAAGACGTACCGCAGCAGGACGATCATCACGACGGGGATCACCAGCAGCAGCGCGATGGTGCGGGGGTCGTGGCGGAGCTGGCGCAGGACGCGGCCCGCGGTGGCGAGGGTGCGGGCCGGGGTGAGGGGCCGGGCCGGTGCGGGAGTGGCTGCGGGAAGGGTGTCGCCGCTCATCGCGCGGTCTCCTCGGGCTGGGCGGACGCTTCGTCGACGAGGCGGAGGAAGGCCTCCTCCACGGTCGTGCTCGCGGTACGGGTACGCAGCTCCTGAGGGGTCCCCGTGGCGAGGAGCGCGCCCTCGCGCATCAGGAGCAGCCGGTGGCAGCGCTCGGCCTCGTCCATGACGTGGGAGGAGACCAGGATGGTGGTGCCCCGGTCGGCGGCGAGGGCGTGGAAGAGGTTCCACAGGTCGCGGCGGAGGACGGGGTCGAGGCCGACGGTCGGTTCGTCCAGGACGAGGAGTTCGGGCTCCCCGAGCAGGGCGACGGCGAGGGAGACGCGGCTGCGCTGCCCGCCGGAGAGGCGGCCGGCCAGGGCGTCCGCGTGGCCGGCGAGGTCCACGTCGTCGATGGCGCGGGCGACGGCGGCGCGGCGGGTGGAGCGGTGGGCGCGGCCGGGGAGGAGCACGGCCGCGAAGTACTCGAGGTTCTGGCGGACCGTGAGGTCGGTGTAGACGGACGGGGCCTGGGTGACGTACCCGACGCGCGAACGGAGGCCGGGGTGTCCGGCCGGGGCACCGAGGACGTCGAGGGCGCCGCTGACCTGGGCCTGGGTGCCGACGATCGCGCGCATCAGCGTGCTCTTGCCGCAGCCGGAGGGGCCGAGGAGGCCGGTGATCCTGCCGGGCTCGACGGTGAAGCCGAGGCCGCGCAGCACGGTGCGGTCGCCGCGTACGACGGTGAGGCCCTCGGCACGGACGGCCGCGGGCGCCGGGGCTCCGGGTGGTGGTGGCGCGGGGTCGGAGCCGGCGGTGCGCTGATTATTCATCATGCGATGAATATGCTCCGCGGTGGTCCCGGCGTCAAGGCATGGGAAAGCCCGGAGTCCCGGGGAATTCCGGGGCTCCGGGCTCAGGGACTGGTGCCGGCGGCCTGTCGAAGCGGTGCGGCAGACGGGGGCCTCAGACCGTGACGGTCGTCAGGTCGACGACGTACCGCTCCTCGACCGTGCCGTCGGGGAAGATCTCCCGCAGGCGGGCGCCCTCCTCGCCGAAGAACCGGCGGTCGGCCTCGGCGTGCTCCTCGCCCCGCACCAGGAACGCGGAGTGGCTGGCGAGGTTGTCCAGGTGGGTACGGAGGCTCACCCGGCGCGACCAGGGCAGCAGCCGGCCCGCGGGTCCCTCCTCGGGCAGGCCGACGGCACGGGACGGGGTGCCCGGGGCGGGGGTGGCGTGCACGCCGTGGTCCGCGCCCAGGTGGCGGCGGATGCGGGTGTCCTGTTCGGCGACCCAGGGGGTCCGGTGGTCGGCGACGTTCCACCAGAGCGCGAGGACCCCGCCGGGGCGCAGTACGCGGACGGCTTCCGGCCAGGAGCGGGCCTGGTCGGTCCAGTGCCAGGACTGGGCGTACGTGACGAGGTCGACGGAGCCGTCGGCGAACGGGAGCCGGTTGCCGTCGCCGCGCACCACCGGCACCCCGGGCAGGGCCCGGCGCAGTTCGGCGGCCATCCCGGCGCCCGGTTCGACGGCGGTGACGCGGGCGCCGCGCGTGACGAGTTCGCGGGTGGCCATGCCGGTGCCCGCGCCCACGTCGACCGCGCTCAGCGTGGCGAGGGAGCGTCCGGTCACCTCCTCCAGGGCCGCGAACACCTCCGGCGGGTAGCCGGGCCGGGCGGCGGCGTACAGGGCGGCGGCCCCGCTGAACGAGAGCGCGCGGACCGACGCGGCGGCGGGTGAAGGGGTGGCGGGCGGCGTGGTCGGCATACGGCATTTCCTTCGGGAGTCATGGGGACGCGGCGGCCCGTACCTGCCCTTGCGGGCCTACTTGCCGGTCCCGGGCTTACCGGGCTTACCGGGCTTACCGGCCTTGCCGGCCTCGCGGACCGCCGGGTTGCCGGTGCGGGTCGTGCGGCGCTTGGCGTAGCGGGCGAGGGCGGTCTCGTACTCGGTGCGCAGCAGCGTCTCGCCGGGTGCTTCGCGGAGCGAGCGGACGAAGTACGCGAGCAGGGAGCCGACGAAGCCGATCGTCTTGAGGCCCCGCAGGTTGTCCTCGCGGCCCGGGTCCGCCGGGCGGCTGCGGAAGCCCTCCCAGGTCTTGCGGAACGCGATGGCGCTGCACACGGCGAACATCAGCACGACCAGGATGTTCAGGAAGCTGCCGATCGCGGCGACCTCCAGGCCGCTGAAGGCGAAGCGCAGGACCACGCAGGAGGCGACGGCCGCGGCCAGCGAACCGGCCGAGACGCCGACGCGCCGCAGTGGGTATCCGCCGTCGTGGTCGACCCAGGTGGTGCCGAAGAAGCGGAGCGCCTCCGGCTGCGGGCCGGGGGCCGTGCCGCCGTGCGGGCTCGCGCCGGTGATTCCGTCGGTTCCGGTGGTCACACTCTTCTCGCTCACGTCCTCGATTATCCGCGCCGCCCGGCCGGCGGGGCACGTCCCACGCCCCGCCGGCCGGACCGGCCGGATCCCGGCCGGGCGCGGCGGCTGTCAGGCGCAGCGGCTGGCGACCCAGCCGTCGCTGCCGGTGTGCACGTACGCGTCCGACACGTACTCGCCGTTCGCGATGCAGTCCCAGAGGTTCGAGGAGCCGTAGGGGCCGGTGACCCGCTCGCCCGTCTTCTGGCAGAAGATCGGCACGCTCATCCCGTACGGCATCACCCGGACGATGGAGTAGCCGGTGCCCGGTCCGCTGCGGACGTTGACGCGGTAGCCCGGCGCGATCGGGTAGCGGGGAACCTCGTACGAGGCGGTCGTCGCGGCACCGACCGGCTCGATGCCCAAGGTCACCGCCGTCTCCGGCACGACCGGCGTGGGGGCGGCCACCAGGGCTGTCGGATGTTCGGTCGCGTTCGATGGTTCGGCGGCTACGGCGACGTTCTCTTCGATGGCCATGAGGCCCTCCCCCGGAGGTGATCGGTACAGGTGACGCGCAGGCTAACAACCCTTGCGGCGTACGGACGAAGCATCGAATAGGCTCCGAGCGTCGCGCTTGCGGTCGAACACACGGGGGTGGGTGATGGCGCCGCTGCGGGAAGCCGGGTCGGGTCCGGAAGCGGAACATCCCGAGTACGCCGGCCGGTACCGCCTGGAAGGGCGCCTCGGCGAAGGCGGCATGGGTGTGGTGCACCTCGCCACGTCCGCGTCCGGGCTCCCGCTGGCGATCAAGATCGTGCACCGGGGCTACGCGGCGGACCCCGAGTTCCGGGCTCGTTTCCGGCAGGAGGTCGCGGCCGCCCGACGGGTCAGCGGAGCCTTCACGGCGCCGGTCGTCGACGCCGATCCGGCGGCCGCGCTGCCCTGGATGGCGACGCTGTACGTGCCCGGTCCGACGCTCTCCGTCCAGGTGAAGCGGAACGGCCCGATGAACCCCGCGCAACTGCGACGCCTCACCGCCGGACTCGCCGAGGCGCTGCGGGACATCCACCGGGCCGGTGTCATCCACCGCGATCTGAAGCCGAGCAATGTGCTGCTGCCGGATTCCGGGCCGCGGGTCATCGACTTCGGGATCTCCCGTCCGTACGACAGCGAGCTGCGCACGGAGACCGGGAAGCTGATCGGCTCGCCGCCCTACATGGCGCCCGAGCAGTTCCAGCGTCCGCGTGAGGTCGGACCGGCCGCCGACGTGTTCGCGCTGGGCGCGGTGCTGGTCCACGCGGCGACGGGGCGGGGGCCGTTCGACTCGGACAGCCCGTATCTGGTGGCGTACCAGGTGGTGCACGACGAGGCCGATCTGACCGGGGTGCCCGCCGATCTCACCGCGCTCGTCGCGCAGTGCCTGGCGAAGGACCCGGCGCAGCGGCCTACACCGGACGAGATCATGGCGGCGCTGCTGCCGCCGTCGTACGACGCGGCGGCCTTCGTGCCGGCCCAGCGGCGCCCGGCGCCCGGGGAATCCAGTGCCCGGGAGGACGCGGAGCGGCTCCCGGAGGACGCGGCGGCCCCGACGCACCCGCGGGAGCGGGGCGGCCCCCGAAGCCCGGAGGCCCCGCAGGACGTCTCCCCGGCCGGCCCGCCTCCCTCCGCCGGGACGACCCACGTACGGGGCGGGCCCGTCCCACCGGACCGTGCCCCGGCGGCCGGGCGGCGGCCGACGCGCCGCGCACGGTGGGTGGCGGGCGCGGCGGCGCTGCTGGCGCTCGCCACCGGGGGTGTGGTGTACGCGGAGGTGGGTGCGGGTACTCCGCCGGGCCGGACGGCGGAGCCGGACGGTGCCGCGCCGGGCACGGCGGACACCTTCGTCCCGTGGCGGACCGTCCTGCCGGGGGCGGCCGGCTCGATCCCGTACTGCTTCACGGCGGCCGCGTCCGGCGGGGGCGGCGTGTCCGCGTCCGGCGGGGGTACGCACGAGGCCGCGCTCTACTGCTCCGCGTCCGGCTACGGCATCGCCCGGGTCGACCCTGCGGACGGGCACGTCCTCTGGTCGCACCGGGACTCCTCGTTCGAGGGGGAGGCGCTCGCCCCGGGCGGCAGGGCCGTTCTGGTGGAGGAGCCGGGCGTGGCTCTCCGGGCCTACGGCTCCGAGGGCGGCGAGCAGGTGTGGTCGACGGACACGCCCCCGGCCACCGGCACCCTCCGGAGCACGGGGAACACGCTGCTCCGCCTCGGCGGCGGGGGCGCCGCCGAGGGGCTCGACTCCGGGACCGGGGCGGTGCGCTGGAGCGAACGACTCGCCGGGCACACGCTGCCGGCCTTCGGCTTCCACGACCCCGCGACCGGGGTCGCCTATCTCTACGAGAACGCGTCGGACAGGGAGACCACCCTCGTCACGGCGATCGACGCGGCGTCGGGCGGCCTCCGGTGGCAGCGGCGGCTGGACGGCATGCTGACGCCCGTCGGCGTGTCGGAAGGGGCGCTGATCCTGAGGGCGACGGGAGAGAACTCGGCTACGGACGCTCTGGTGCGGTACGACCCGGGAGGGCGGACGGCGGAACGGATTCCGCTGCCGTTCCGGATGACCGGACCGAACGTCGTCGTCGGCGGTGACACCGCCTATCTGCTGGCGCCCGGCGGCGCCGTCGTGGCCCTGCGGACCCGGGCCGCGGCCGACGGCGGCAGTGCCGAACGGTGGCGGCTGGAGACCGGGGTGGGGCTGTCGTCGGTCCCGGTGCCGGCGGCGGACGACCGCCTGTACTTCTCGGCGGCGGACGGGCGGCTCCTCGCCGTGGACACCCGGCGGGGCACCCTGCTCGGACAGACGGCCCCCCGGCTGGGGTCGGGGGAGCTCGCGACGACCTCCTGGCCGTCCGCACCCGTACCGGTCGGCGGACACGTCGTCGGCACGGCGCCGGACGGCTCGGTGTTCGCGGTGGACGGGAGCGATCCGGCGGCCTGGTGAGGCGTGGGGCTCAGGTCCGGCCGCCCGCTGAGGCGTGGGGCTCGGTCCGGCAGCCTGGTGGGGCCGGACCGGAACGCCGGAACGCCCGGCCCCCCTCGCGGGGTGGCCGGGCGTTCGGCGGGGTACGTGCGTGATCAGCCGAGCTTGGAGACGTCGCGCACCGCGCCCCGGTCCGCGCTGGTCGCCATCGCGGCGTAGGCGCGCAGCGCGGCCGAGACCTTGCGCTCGCGGTTCTTCGGCGCGTACACGCCGTTCAGCGCCTCGCGGCGGGCCGCCAGTTCGGCGTCCGGGACGAGCAGCTCGATGGAGCGGTTCGGGATGTCGATGCGGATGCGGTCGCCGTCCTCGACCAGCGCGATCGTGCCGCCGGAGGCCGCCTCGGGGGAGGCGTGGCCGATCGACAGGCCCGACGTACCGCCGGAGAACCGGCCGTCGGTGATCAGCGCGCACGCCTTGCCGAGGCCGCGGCCCTTCAGGTACGAGGTCGGGTAGAGCATCTCCTGCATGCCGGGTCCGCCCTTGGGGCCCTCGTAGCGGATGACGACCACGTCGCCCTCCTTGACCTGCTTCAGCAGGATCTTCTCGACGGCCGCCTCCTGCGACTCGCAGACGACGGCCGGGCCCTCGAAGGTCCAGATCGACTCGTCCACACCGGCCGTCTTCACGACGCAGCCGTCCACGGCGAGGTTGCCCTTGAGGACCGCGAGACCGCCGTCCTTGGAGTAGGCGTGCTCGACGGAGCGGATGCAGCCCTCGGCGGCGTCCGTGTCGAGGGTGTCCCAGCGCTCGGACTGCGAGAAGGCGGTGGCGGAGCGGACGCAGCCGGGAGCGGCATGCCACAGCTCGACGGCCTCGGGGGCGGGCGAACCGCCGCGCACGTCCCAGTTCTTCAGCCAGTCGGCGAGGGAGGCGGAGTGGACGGAGTGGACGTCCTCGTTGAGGAGTCCGCCGCGGTGCAGCTCGCCGAGGATGGCGGGGATGCCGCCGGCGCGGTGGACGTCCTCCATGTAGTACGTACGGCTCTTGGCGACGTTCGGCGCGACCTTGGCGAGGCAGGGGACGCGGCGCGAGATCTCGTCCATCTCCGGCAGGCCGAAGTCGAGCTCGGCCTCCTGGGCGGCGGCGAGGAGGTGCAGGATCGTGTTGGTGGAGCCGCCCATGGCGATGTCCAGGGCCATGGCGTTCTCGAACGCGGCGCGGCTCGCGATGGCGCGGGGCAGGACGGTCGCGTCGTCCTGCTCGTAGTGGCGCTTGGTGATCTCGACGATCGTGCGGCCGGCGTCCTCGTAGAGGGCGCGGCGGGCGGTGTGGGTGGCGAGCGTCGAGCCGTTGCCCGGGAGGGCGAGGCCGATGGCCTCGGCGAGGCAGTTCATGGAGTTGGCCGTGAACATGCCGGAGCAGGAGCCGCAGGTGGGACAGGCGTTCTCCTCGATACGGAGCATGTCCGCGTCGGAGATCTTGTCGTTGACCGCGTCGGACATGGCGTCGACGAGGTCGAGGGTGCGCACGGTGCCGTCGACGAGGGTGGCCCGGCCGGACTCCATGGGGCCGCCGGAGACGAAGATCGTCGGGATGTTGAGGCGGAGGGCCGCCATCAGCATGCCGGGGGTGATCTTGTCGCAGTTGGAGATGCAGATCAGCGCGTCCGCGCAGTGCGCCTCGACCATGTACTCGACCGAGTCGGCGATCAGGTCGCGCGAGGGCAGGCTGTAGAGCATGCCGCCGTGGCCCATCGCGATGCCGTCGTCCACCGCGATCGTGTTGAACTCGCGCGGCACCGCGCCCGCGGCGTGGATCGCCTCGGAGACGATCCGGCCGACCGGCGACAGGTGGGTGTGACCGGGGACGAACTCGGTGAAGGAGTTCGCGACGGCGATGATCGGCTTGCCGATGTCCTCGCTCGCTACGCCCGACGCCCGCATAAGGGCGCGCGCGCCCGCCATGTTGCGACCGTGGGTGACAGTGCGGGACCTCAGCTGCGGCATCGTCGCTCGCTCCTTCGACAGATAAAGAAAGACTGTCCACTTCGACGGAAAAGACTGTTCCGAGCGTACGCCCCGCCTCCAGGATCTGGACAGCCTGTCCGGATAACGGGACGCTCTGCTCACGGAGCGGTCGGTGCGGCCCCGCCTGAATCCGGTCCGCAGGGTGGGCCCGCCGCCGGGTCCGCCGGGGCCGCCCCGGCGTGCGGGCCGTCCTCGGTCAGATAGCGCTGGATGGTGGGAGCGACCATCGCGATGATCCGCTCCGGGTCCGCCGACGCGAGCGGCTCGGTCCGTACGACGTAGCGCAGGATCGCGATGCCGACCATGTGCGAGGCGGCCAGTTCGGCGCGGAACGTCGGGTCGGGTACGTCCAGTTCCGCCGCGATCCGCTCCAGCAGCCGCCGCAGCACGAAGGTGCGCAGCACCTTCGCCGCCGCCTCGTGGGTGAGCGCGGACCGGACGATCGCCAGCAGTGGCGCCCGGCTGACGGGGTTCTCCCACACGGAGACGAAGTAGCGGGCCATCCGCTCCCCCACCCCCTCGATCGGGCCGCCCAGGATCTGCGGGACGACGAGGGCGGGCTCGAAGGAGAGCTCCACGGCTGCCGCGAACACCTCGTCCTTCGTACCGAAGTAGTGGTGGACCAGCGCCGCGTCGACCCCGGCGGCCCGGGCGATGGAGCGCATCGACGCCTTGTCGTAGCCGCGCTCGGCGAACTCCGTACGGGCCGACTCCAGGATGCGGGTACGGGCGTCCGGGCCGTCCTGGGCGGCGGCGCGCGAGGGACGGCCCCGGCGGCGGGGGGCGGCGGGGCCCCCGGGGACGGAACCCGCGCGGTCCGGCGCGGAACGGTCCGGCGCGGAACGGTCCGGCGCGGAACGGTCCGGCGTGGAACGGTCCGGCGTGGAGCGGGAGGTCACGGCCGGGGCGTCCGCTTGGCCGAGGCGAGGTGGAGCCGGGTGAAGGCGAGTGCCTCGGCGAGATCGGCCTCGCGTTCGGCGGAGGACATGGCCCGGCGGGTGTTGACCTCCAGGACCACGTGCCCGTCGAACCCGGTGCGCGCCAGCCGCTCCAACAGCTCCGCGCAGGGCTGGTCGCCCCGGCCGGGCACCAGGTGCTCGTCCTTCCCGGAGCCCTTGCCGTCCGCGAGGTGGACGTGGGCGAGCCGGTCGCCCATCCGGTCCACCATGGCCAGGCCGTCCGTACGGGCCGTCGAGGTGTGCGAGAGGTCGACGGTGAAGTGCCGGTAGTCGTCGTGGGTGACGTCCCAGTCCGGGGCGTACGCGAGCATCTCGCGGTCCCGGTAGCGCCACGGATACATGTTCTCGACGGCGAACCGGACGTCGGTCTCGTTCGCCATGCGCCAGATCCCGTCGACGAAGTCGCGGGCGTAGGTGCGCTGCCACCGGAACGGCGGGTGGACCACGACGGCGGAGGCGCCGAGCCGCTCGGCGGCGGCCCTCGCCCGCTGGAGCTTGACCCACGGATCGGTGGACCAGACCCGCTGGGTGATCAGCAGACAGGGCGCGTGCACGGCGAGGATCGGGACCTGGTGGTAGTCGGAGAGGCGCCGCAGCGCCTCGATGTCCTGGCTGACCGGATCGGTCCACACCATGACCTCGACACCGTCGTACCCCAGGCGCGCGGCGATCTCGAAGGCCGTCGCCGTCGACTCCGGATAGACCGAGGCCGTCGACAGGGCGACCTTCGCATCGGGGATGCGCACCGCTGGATCTGCCACCTGGACAGCGTACGGGCCCGATCGCGCGCCGCCGAGAGGGCGGGAGCGAAAGTGAGAAGGGCCATGAACGGGCGCCGGAACCCGCGAACGGCCGGAAACAGCCCCGCTCGTGGTTCCCCGCCCGCCGGCTCGGCGCGACTCGCCCCGCCACGGCCGCCCGGCCCCTTCCCTCGTCAGCCCCACCCGTCAGCCCCACCCGTCAGCCCCGCCCGTCAGCCCCGCCCGTCGGCGTCAGCTCAGCGCGATGCGTTCCGCCGGGAGGTGGTCGAGGCGGCGCAGGATGACGCCCTCGCGGAGCGCCCAGGGGCAGATCTCCAGCTCGGTGATCCCGAAGAGGTCCATCGCGCCCTCGGCGACGAGCGCCCCGGCGAGCAGCTGGCCGGCCCGGTCCGGGGAGACGCCGGGGAGGTGGCCGCGTTCCTCGGCGGTCATCGTCGCCAGCTTGGGCACCCACTCCCCCAGGGCGGCGACGGAGAGGGTCCGCCGGGTGTACAGCCCCTCCGTGGAGCGGGCCGCCCCGGCCATCCGGGCGAGCTGCTTGAAGGTCTTCGAGGTGGCGACCACCCGGTCGGGCCCGCCGTGGCGGCTGAACTCCCCGACCGTACGGGCTATGCCGGCGCGGACGTACCGGCGCAGCTCGCGCAGCTGAGCCGGGTCGGCGGGCCGGGCGGGATCGCCGTGCAGCCAGCCGGCGGTGAGACGGCCGGCGCCGAGCGGCAGCGACACGGCGGCCGCGGGCTCCTCGTCCAGTCCGAGCGCGATCTCCAGCGAACCGCCGCCGATGTCGAGGAGCAGCAGCTTCCCCGCCGACCAGCCGAACCAGCGGCGGGCGGCCAGGAAGGTCAGCCGCGCCTCCTCCTCGCCGCTGAGCACCGCGAGGTCGACCCCGGTCTCGGCGCGGACCCGGCCCAGCACCTCGTCGGCGTTGGTGGCGTCCCGTACCGCCGAGGTCGCGAACGCCAGCACCTCCTCGCACCCCTTGTCCTCGGCGGCCTGGACCGCCTCGGCCACCGTGGCGACCAGCCGGTCGACGCCCTGGCGGCCGATCGCCCCGTCCGCGTCGAGGAGCTGGGCGAGGCGGAGCTCCGTCTTGTGCGAGTGCGCGGGCAGCGGCCGGGCGCCGGGGTGGGCGTCCATCGCCAGCAGATGAACCGTGTTCGACCCCACGTCGAGGACTCCGAGTCTCATACCCGGAACGCTACGCCGAAAGGGACTTACGCTTGGCGCGTGCCAAAGACGAACAAGGCGAAGCCGGGCAAAGCGACGAAGAAGCCTAAAACCAATCAGGAGAAGAATCAGGAGAGTCAGCGGACGGAACAGAACGGACCCGACCGGTCCGACGAGAAGGGGATCGATTTTCCCCGGGCGTGGGTGGAGTTCCCGGACCCCGCCGACGACGAGCAGGTGTTCCGCTGCGACCTGACGTGGCTGACCTCCCGGTGGGCCTGCATCTTCGGCAGCGGCTGCCAGGGCATCCAGGCGGGCCGGGCGGACGACGGCTGCTGCACGCTGGGCGCGCACTTCTCCGACGAGGACGACGAGAAGCGGGTGGCCGGACACGTCGAGCGGCTGACCCCGGAGATGTGGCAGTTCCACGACGTCGGTACGGAGACGGGGTGGGTCGGCATCGACGACGACGGCGAGCGCCAGACGCGCCGCTGGAAGGGCTCCTGCATCTTCCAGAACCGTCCCGGCTTCGCCGGTGGCGTGGGCTGTTCGCTGCACATCCTGGCCCTGAAGGAGGGCAAGGAGCCGCTGGAGACCAAGCCGGACGTCTGCTGGCAGCTGCCGGTCCGGCGTACGTACGACTGGATCGACCGGCCCGACGACACCCGGGTGCTCCAGATCTCCATCGGTGAGTACGACCGCCGGGGCTGGGGCCCGGGCGGTCACGACCTGCACTGGTGGTGCACCTCGGCCACCTCCGCGCACGGTGCCGGTGACCCGGTGTACGTGACGTACCGCCCCGAGCTCACGGAGCTGATGGGCAAGGAGGCGTACGCGCGGCTGGTCGAGCTCTGCGAGCAGCGGCTCGCCTCGCTGCTGCCGATGGCCCCGCACCCGGCGGACCCGGTGACACCGGCCTGAGGCCGGTGGCGCGCCACGGTCCGCCGGTGCCGGAGGTTCGCCTCGGCCCGCCGGTTCCTCAGCGCGCTGGTACCTCAGCCCGCCAATTCCTCAGCCCGCCGGTTCCTCGGCCCACGGGTTCCTCAGCCCGCCGGGGCCGGTTCGCCGGGGCCGGCGGGCTGGGCGGACGGGTCCGGGGAGCGGGTGGGTGAACCACTCGGCGACCGGGCGGGCGCGGACGGTTCGGACGGGGCGGAGGACGGGCCGGACGGGTCCGGCGCGCCGCTCGAACCGACCGGGTCCGGCGGGGCGCCCGGCGGCGGCCCCGCGGAGTCCGTCGGCTCCGGGTTCTCCCCGGACGTGGCCGCGAGGACGGGCGTGGGTGCCGCCGGCGCCGGTGCGGCCGGTGGCGCCGGTGCGGCCGGTCCCGTGGGGCCGGCCGGAGCGGCGGGCGCAGTGTGGTGGAGCGGCCCGCCTGCCGGGAAACCGGTGAACGCGGGGGTCCGGCCGCGGCCCTCGATCCGTACGTGCTGGGACCCGGGCGCCAGGACGACCCGGGCCCGCCAGGGGTGGCGCGGCTCCCGTGCGCGGTCCACCAGGACGTGCAGGGTGACGCTCCGCCCCGCCGCGAGCGTGCCCGAGGTGTGGTCGAGCCGCAGCCAGCGGGCGTCGGTACGGGCCGCCCAGACGACGGGGGCGCCCCCGGAGGCCGTCAGCCGGATGCTGGTGACACCGCCGGAGGTCCGCGCGGCGACGGTCAGCGCCCCGGCCCGCCGGTGGGCGCCGCCGGTCGCCCGGGCGCTGATCACCTCGGCGGTGACGTCCGGGCCGTGGGACCCGTCCGGCGAGCCGCCGCGGACACCGGCGCGGACGTCCTCCGCGTGACCGTCACCGCCGTGCCCGTCACCGCCTCCGTCGCCGGGCCGGCCGTGTCCGTCGCGCCGGTCGTACCCGTCGTGGCGGCCGTATCCGTCCTGGCCGTCCGCGAAGGTCCCGGCCGAGTCGCCCACCGCGTCCATCTCGGTCGCGGCGGGCGAGGCGCCCTCGTGCCCGTGGCCGGCCCACGGCGCTCCCCGGTAGGCCGCCGCCCACAGGGCGATGACCGGGGCGGCGACGACCGTCGCGACGACCGTCGTCGTCATGACCCGGGCGCGCAGCCGGTCGCGGCGGGCCGCGTGGTCCTTCGGGTCGAGCGGGTAGCCGGTCCGGTCGAAGCGCGGGGAACCGGTGCGCGAGCGCTGGGCGTGCACCATCGCCACGCGCACGGACGGGCGGGGCGCCTCCACGACGGGCAGCCCCGCGGCGGGGGCGACGGCCACGCCGGGCCAGGGGCCGGTGGCTCCGGCCCGTTCGGCGGCGCGGCGGCAGCCCGGGCAGTCGTCGACGTGGCGGACGAGTTCGCGGCGCAGCGGGGCGGAGAGCAGCGACTGGCGGTTGCCGGTGAGGCGGCGGGCGGCGGTGCAGCTGCCGTCCTCCGCGACGGCGAGCGCGGCCCGGGTCCGCTCGACCTCGCAGGCCGCCGCCGCGAGGAGTTCACGCGCGGTGGCCGGGTCGAGTCCGAGTACGGAGGCGACGGCGCGGGGGGTGAGCCCGTGGCGTACGGAGAGTTCGAGTGCCTCCCGCTGCTCGGGCGTGGTCCCGGCCGCCTCCGGCCAGGCGAGCCTGGCGAGTTCGCGGCGGCGGGCCTCGGAGGCGGGGGTCTCCGCGGCCGGCGGCACGACCGCCTCCTCGGGGGTGGCCCGGGGAGTCCCGGCGGGGGCTCCGGCGGGCGTCCCGGTGGTGCCGGCGACCGGGCCCGGAGCCGGAGCCGGAGCCGGGGCCTCGGCCGGGACCCCGGCGGATGCTTCGGCAGGGGCTCCGGCGGATGCCTTGGCGGGGGGTCCGGCCGGGGCGGCCAGGGCGAGGGCGTCCGCGAGGACGGCACCGCGCTCCTCGCGCGCCCCCCGTCCCGAGTCCCTGGGCGTCCTCCGGTGGGCCTGACGGCCGCGCTTCTGCTCCGCGAGCGCCCGCAGGCACATCCATCTGGCCAGCGCGTACAGCCAGGATTTACGTTCCTCCTGGCCCGTGGGGCACCGGCCGTCCTGGCGTTCCGCGACGGCGAGTACGGCTCCGAGCGCCTCGGTGGCGGCTTCGTGGTCGCAGAGGACGGAGAGGCAGTAGGTGAAGAGTCCGTCGAGGTACGGCTCGTAACGTGCGGGCGGGCGCTGTGTGGGGAGGTGGGGGGCGCGACGGTGCGATCGGGGTGCGCCGGTGGTGTGCGCGGGGGGCTCCAGCCTGCTGCTCGTCACCTTGCGACCGTAAGCAGAGGAGGGCACCCCCTCGGTGCCTCTTCCGGACTTTTAACCCCTATGGGTGAACGTATCGCTCGAAACAGGACAGGAACCCACCATTCCGGCGCGTGCGCCGTTGTGCGCCCCCGGAGCGCCCGGAGCATGTCCCGCCGCCCCACGCGGCTCCCGCACCCCCACGCGCCCCTCATGGGCCCCCACCCGGAGCCCATGAGGCGTACGCACCCGGCCGGCCGGGTGCCTGAGGGACAGCCCTCAGCCCACCCGGCCGGACGCCAGCAGCGCCCGGTGCGGCAGCACCAGCAGCTTCTCGTCCTCGCCGCCCGGGAGCGCGAACTCCGCGCTGAGCGCCTCGTAGTGGCGCTTGATCTCCGCCACCGTGGCGGGCGTCTGGGCGGTGACGATGCGGCCGATCGTCGCCACCCCGGACGCGGCCCCGCTCCACCACTCCTCGACCGTGGCCCGGTGGTCCCAGGCGAGGGCCGTACAGGAGACGTCCGTCAGCCCGGCCCCCGCCAGCAGCGCGGCGAGGCCCTCGGGTGTCTGCTCGAACGCCTCCTCCGGGGCGAGCGGGGGCACCTCCGGCGGGCGGAGGGCTCCGGCTGCGGCGACCGCCCGGCCGAGCAGACGCTGGCCGGTCCCGGAGTCGGCGCCCCAGATGGTGACGGCTATCCGGCCGCCGGGGCGGGTCACCCGGCGCAGTTCGGCGAGCGCCTTGCGGGGGCGCCCGACGTGGTTGAGGACGAAGTTGGCGGCCACCGCGTCGAACTCACCGTCGGCGAAGGGCAGCTCGGGCAGGCGCGCGACCCGCACGTCGGCCGCCGGGGCCGCCTCGGTGGCGCTCTTCACCATGTCCGGCTCCGCGTCCACGGCCGTGACCACCGCGCCCCGGGCGCACGCCGCGACGGCCACCGCCCCGGTACCGGTGCCCACGTCCAGGACGCGGGTCTCCCCGCCCACACCCGCCGCGTCCAGCAGATCGGGCACGGTGCGGGCGCAGAGCCGGGCGAAGGACGCGGCGTAGGCGTCGGCCAGGCCCGCCCACTTCAGGCGCTCGGCCTCGTCGAACGGTGTGGTGCTGCTGGTCATGCGGTCCCCTCCCACAATGGGTCCGCGGTCGCCCGCGGCCCTCCGGAAACCCCATTGTCGTAGCCGGGCCATAAGGTGACGGCATGGTTGCCCGTACGAAGTCCACGAAGGACCGTCCGTCCTACCGCTGCACGGAGTGCGGGTGGACGACCGCCAAGTGGCTCGGCCGCTGCCCGGAGTGCCAGGCCTGGGGCACCGTCGAGGAGTTCGGCGGCGCGCCCGCCGTGCGCACCACCGCGGCCGGCCGGGTCTCCACCGCCGCGCTGCCCATCGGCCAGGTCGACAGCCGTCAGGCGACGGCCCGCTCGACCGGGGTCGGCGAGCTGGACCGGGTGCTGGGCGGCGGGCTCGTCCCGGGTGCCGTGGTGCTGCTGGCCGGGGAGCCGGGGGTCGGCAAGTCGACCCTGCTGCTCGACGTGGCCGCGAAGGCCGCGAGCGAGGAGCACCGCACCCTCTACGTCACCGCGGAGGAGTCCGCGAGCCAGGTCCGGATGCGCGCCGACCGCATCAAGGCGATCAACGACCACCTCTACCTCGCGGCGGAGACCGACCTCTCGGCCGTGCTCGGCCACCTCGACGCCGTGAAGCCCTCCCTGCTGGTGCTGGACTCGGTGCAGACCGTCGCGTCGCCGGAGATCGACGGCGCACCCGGCGGCATGGCGCAGGTCCGCGAGGTCGCCGGGGCGCTCATCCGCGCCTCCAAGGACCGGGGCATGGCGACCCTGCTGGTGGGCCACGTCACCAAGGACGGGGCCATCGCCGGGCCGCGGCTGCTGGAGCACCTGGTCGACGTGGTGCTCTCGTTCGAGGGGGACCGGCACGCGCGGCTGCGGCTGGTCCGGGGCGTCAAGAACCGTTACGGCGCGACCGACGAGGTCGGCTGCTTCGAACTGCACGACGAGGGGATCACGGGTCTCGCCGATCCGTCCGGCCTCTTCCTGACGCGGCGCGACGAGCCGGTGCCCGGCACCTGTCTGACCGTCACCCTGGAGGGCAAGCGGCCACTGGTCGCCGAGGTGCAGGCACTCACGGTCGACTCGCAGATCCCGTCGCCCCGCCGCACCACCTCGGGTCTGGAGACCTCGCGGGTCTCGATGATGCTGGCGGTGCTGGAGCAGCGGGGCCGGATCAGCGCGCTGGGCAAGCGGGACATCTACAGCGCGACGGTGGGCGGGGTGAAGCTCACCGAGCCCGCCGCGGACCTGGCGATCGCGCTGGCGCTGGCGAGCGCGGCGAGCGACACCCCTCTCCCGAAGAACCTGGTCGCCATCGGTGAGGTGGGTCTCGCCGGAGAGGTGCGCAGGGTCACCGGCGTGCAGCGCCGGCTGGCCGAGGCGCACCGCCTCGGGTTCACGCACGCGCTGGTCCCGAGCGATCCGGGCAAGGTCCCGGCCGGTATGAAGGTCACAGAAGTCGCCGACATGGGTGATGCTCTCAGGGTGCTGCCGCGCCGGTCTCGTTCGGAGGCACCACGGGAGGACGGCGCGCGCCGGTAGACTTTGCCCTGGTCTCGCCCGCTCGCACGCGCGGCACGAGGGACGCAAGGGCACCGCAAACCTGTGACCGGAGGAGTGCAGTGGCAGCCAACGACCGGGCATCATCGCCCGGAAAGTCCGGCCAAGGCACCGGTAACGAAGCGCTGATGCGCGCTTCGCTGAGCGCGGTCGCGCCGGGAACGGCCCTGCGTGACGGGCTGGAGCGCATCCTGCGGGGGAACACCGGCGGGCTGATCGTCCTCGGCATGGACAAGACCGTCGAGTCGATGTGCACCGGCGGTTTCGTGATGAACGTCGAGTTCGCCGCGACCCGTCTGCGCGAGCTGTGCAAGCTCGACGGCGCGCTCATCCTCGACAAGGACATCACCAAGATCCTGCGGGCGGGCGTCCAGCTCGTCCCGGACGCCTCGATCCCCACCGAGGAGACCGGAACCCGTCACCGCACGGCCGACCGCGTCTCCAAGTCGTGCGGTTTCCCGGTCGTCTCGGTCTCCCAGTCGATGCGCCTGATCGCGCTGTACGTCGACGGCGAGCGGCGGGTGCTGGAGGAGTCCTCCGCGATCCTGTCCCGAGCCAATCAGGCCCTCGCCACGCTGGAGCGGTACAAGCTCCGCCTCGACGAGGTCGCCGGCACGCTCTCCGCGCTGGAGATCGAGGACCTGGTGACGGTCCGGGACGTGACGGCCGTCGCGCAGCGGCTGGAAATGGTCCGCCGGATCGCGACGGAGATCGCGGAGTACGTGGTCGAGCTCGGCACCGACGGACGTCTGCTGGCGCTCCAGCTGGACGAGCTGATCGCGGGCGTGGAGCCGGAGCGGGAGCTCGTCGTACGCGACTACGTCCCCGAGCCGACGGCGAAGCGTTCGCGCACGGTCGCCGAGGCGCTGACCGAGCTGGACGCGCTGAGCCACCCCGAGCTGCTCGAACTCGCCGTGGTGGCCCGGTCGCTGGGGTACAGCGGTTCGCCCGAGACGCTGGATTCGGCCGTCTCCCCGCGCGGTTTCCGGCTGCTGGCGAAGGTGCCGCGGCTGCCCGGCGCGATCATGGAGCGGCTGGTGGAGCACTTCGGCGGACTGCAGAAACTGCTCGCGGCGAGCGTGGACGACCTCCAGACCGTGGACGGCGTCGGCGAGGCGCGGGCGCGCAGCGTGCGCGAGGGCCTCTCCCGGCTCGCCGAGTCCTCGATCCTGGAGCGGTACGTCTGACCCCGGAGCGGGCGGTCCTTTGCCGGGAACCGGTCCGCGAGGTCAGTCCGCGAGGTGTCGGCCCTTGACGGCGTCAGTCCTTGGCGAGGACGAAGGACGCGCGCTGGAGAGGCTCGCCCGGGGCCTTGGCCTCCAGGAGGTACGTCCCCGGGGCGGCCTTGCCGGTCGGCGGGGTCGCGCAGTTCGGGGCGCTCCTGGCGCGGTTCCAGTCGACGGTGCGGATCACCGTCCGGCCCGCCGGGACCTTGAAGAAGAGGCTGCCGGACGCGGTCGGGCAGTCCTTCGAGGACCAGACCTGGTCGTCGTCGTCCCCGCTGGCGTCGGTGACGGTGAGCACCACGGCCTTCGGGCCGAGGTCGGCCTTGCAGTCGCCGGTGGACGTGTTCTTCGCGATCAGCTCGAACTTCGGGGTTTCCTCGGGGTCGTACGTCACCTTGGTGCGCACGCTCAACTGCACGGCGGCGGGACGGCAGTCCGGGAGCGCGGAGCTCGCGGGGACCTGGACGCCCGCCGTGCCGCCGGCCGAAGCGGCGGAGCCGCCGGCCGTGTCCGAGGAGGGATCCGCACCGGCCGTGGCGCTCGCGCTCGGATCGCCGCCGTCGCCGTTCGACCCGTCGGACGAACCGTCAGAACCGCCACCGGACTCGCCGGCGCCACCCGACTCATGTCGTCCGCCGGGCTGTTGGCTGATCGCCGGCCCGGAATCGGAGGGGCCGGGGGTGATCGACTGAGCGGGCTCGGAGCTGCCGGGCTTGGCGTCGGGCGGGCTCTTTTTGCCCGCGCCGGGCAGGAAGACCCAGGCGAGCAGCGCGGCGAGGAACGCAACCAGAATTGCCGCTACCACCCTCCGTCGCCAGTAGATGCTGGAGGGAAGCGGGCCGACCGGTTTGCGCAGAGATCCCACGTCGCAAACTGTACGAGAGATCGTGGCCAACTCCCGCCCCACCCGCCGCTCCGATCGTCAACTTTTACGGATCATCATTCCGCGAGGGCCTGTTGAGGGGCTGCCGAGGACCTGCCGCGCGGCACACGCACCGGACAACCACGAGGAGACCGGCACAGAGGGGACAGAACGGGTGGCGTTGTTCGCCCAGAGGCTCTCGCCGGGGGGCGACACCCCCGTGCCCGTGACCGTCGCCGGGGCTTCCGTGCCAGGATCGTAGGTGCGATGACTGCCACGACTTCGACACACACGCCCCCCGCTTCCCTCCTCCACACCCCCGTCATCGGGTGGTTCGAGCAGCACGCCCGCGATCTGCCCTGGCGCCGCCCCGAGGCGGGCGCCTGGGGCGTGATGGTGAGCGAGTTCATGCTCCAGCAGACCCCGGTGAACCGGGTCCTCCCGGTGTACGAGCAGTGGCTGGCCCGCTGGCCGCGCCCGGCAGACCTGGCCGCCGAGGCGCCGGGCGAGGCGGTCCGCGCCTGGGGCCGGCTCGGCTACCCGCGCCGCGCACTGCGCCTGCACGGCGCCGCCCAGGCCATAACGGAACGCCACGGCGGCGACGTACCGAGTGAGCACGCCCAGTTGCTGGCGCTGCCCGGGATCGGCGAGTACACGGCGGCGGCGGTCACCTCGTTCGCGTACGGGCAGCGGCACGCGGTGCTCGACACGAACGTCCGCCGGGTGTTCGCGCGGGCGGCCACCGGCATCCAGTACCCGCCGAACGCGACCACCGCCGCCGAGCGCAAGCTCGCCCGCGCGCTGCTCCCCGAGGAGGACGAGCGGGCGGCGGCCTGGGCGGCGGCGACGATGGAGCTCGGCGCGCTGGTCTGCACCGCGAAGAACGAGGACTGCTCGCGCTGCCCGATCGCCTCGCAGTGCGCCTGGCTGCTCGCCGGGAAGCCCGCGCACCAGGGCCCTGCCCGCCGGGGGCAGGCCTACGCCGGTACGGACCGGCAGGTGCGCGGACGGCTCCTCGCGGTGCTCCGCGACTCCGTCGCCCCGGTCTCGCAGGCCGCCCTGGACGCGGTGTGGGACGAGCCGGTGCAGCGGGCCCGAGCCCTGGACGGCCTGGTGGCCGACGGGCTGGTGGAGCCCCTGGCGAGCGGCCTCTACCGGCTGCCGCTGACCTGACGGCTGCCGCGGCACCGGATCGTCCGGGCCCGATCGCTCCGGGTATGGCGAAGCCCCGGGACTGGAACAGTCCCGGGGCTTCATGGATCAGCCGTGCTCAGCGCTGGGCGCGATCCCGATCGGTCAGACGGACACGTGGACGGTCCGCAGGTAGTTGACCGGGTTGATCGCCGAGCCGTAGTTGGCCGTGGTCCGGACCTCGAAGTGCAGGTGCGGGCCGCTGGAGTTACCGGTGTTGCCGGAGAGACCGATCTCCTGGCCGGTCTTCACGGTCTGGCCGATGCGGACGTCGATCTTCGACAGGTGCGCGTACTGCGTGAACTTGCCGTTGGCGTGCTTGATCACGATGGCGTTGCCGTACGCGGGGCCGTCGCCGCCACCGTTCGGGCCGGCCTTGACGACCGTACCGGTGTGGGCCGCGTGGACCGGGGTGCCGATCGGCACCGCGAAGTCCTGGCCGGAGTGCTTGTGGGCCCAGCGGTCGCCGCCGGTGCCGTAGGTGGCACTCAGGGTGTAGTGCTTCACCGGGACCTGCCACGAGGCGGCGTTCTTCTTCGCGGCGGCCTGCTTGGCGGCCGCGGCCTTCTTGGCGTTGTCGGCCTGCTCCGCGGCGGACTTCTTGGCGTCCACAGCGGCCTTGTTCTGGGCGGACGCCTGCTTGGCGACCGCGTCGGCGGTGGTGGCACTGGTGAGGGCGACGGTGCCCGTGGTGCCGGAGGCGAACGCCGCGCCAGCACCCAGGACCATCGACGCTCCCAGACCGGCGGCCAGGACAGCGCCGCGGACACGAGAGGTGGACGGGCGGGTGGGGGTCGTAACGCGCTTCGACATACGAGTAGGTCCTCCGAAGATGGGGGCCCCCGGTCGTTCTGTCCGAGGGTGAAACCCGAGCGTTTGTCCGGGCTTGCTCCACATTGGTAACCCGCCCTGGAGCGATGCTCAAGTACCCCATCTACGAGGAAAAGCCGTAGACCGGACACATGGAATCGGGGGCGGGACGTCCCGCCGGAGAAGCCGCGCGAGCCCCGGGAACCTCCCGCCGCGAGCCGCTAAACACCAGGTGAAGCCGGTCGAAATCGGATGAAACCCCAGAATCACGGCAGATCGTTTCGACTTTCGAAGGTCCCGGCCGCCTCCGGGACCAAAGACCTTCCGGTGATCCCGAGCGCCGCTACGAACCGTCCTAGTAGGCTCGAAATGGCCTGTGCGCCTTGTCACCGCCGGTGGGACCAAGGGATGTCCGCTTTGGGACCTTCGGCACGCCACGTCATCTCGCCGCCGGGCAGGCGGTACCGGGGGCTGCCATGAGTACCGAAGAGACCCACCCCGTGGACCGGATCGAACTGGCCGACGCCGTCGAATCCGTCCGCAACCAGCTCATCGAGGCCGCGGCCCGCGCCACCGGACGCCCCGTCGTCTTCGGCGTGGGCGACATCCAGATGGAGTTCACCCTGGAGCTCCGCAAGGAGGCCAAGGCGGGCGGCAAGGTCAAGGCGTGGGTGGTGGAGGCAGGCGCCGACGCCTCCCGCACCACCGGCACCACGCACAAGGTCGCCTTCACCCTGAGCCCCCGCAAGGCCGACGGCTCCGGCCCGCTGGAGATCGGCAACGACGCCCCGGGCGGCAGCACCGCTCACTTCGGACGGGGACGCGACGGCGCATGAGCGGGGTGCTTCCTCCGGTGCCCCGCATGCGGCACGTACGTCGCCCACGTCCCGTACGCCCCACGGACCGCACCGTCGTCGTCCTGGACGCTGGCGGCGCCTCCGGAGCGCATCAGGGCAGCGGGGTCCTGCTCACCGATCGGCTCGTGCTCACGTGCGCGCACGTGCTGCGCGGGGACGACCTGGCGTTGATCGCCCACCCGGAACTGTCGGCGCCCACACCGGCCAGGGTCGTCTGGGCGGACACCGAGCTGGATGCGGCCCTCCTCCAGGCCGAGGGGCCCTTCCTCGCCGTCCCTCCCGTCCGCCTCGGTGTGCTGGCCGCCACGCAGGCCCTCCTCCTCTGCGAGATCACCGGCTTCCCTGATGTCCAGCGCTACGGCTCCGAGCGCCACCTGGAGGCCGACCAGTACACCGCCACCGTGCTGCCCCTGGCGGGCCGCCTGCGCGACCTCCTGGTCTGCGAGCTGGACGGGCCTCCGCCGGCCGCGGACGTGGCCGGAGAGGCCTCGCTGCGCGGCCTCTCCGGGGGCCCGGTCTTCGCAGGGGCCGCACTCCTCGGGATCGCCCGCCGGATCCCGCCCGGGCGTGATGGGCGGCGGGTGGAGTGCGTGCCGCTGAGCGCGGTGGTGGACGCCGAAGGCTTCCGCTGGGCGTACGAGTCGGCGACCGGGGCCACCCTCACAGCGGAGAGGGTCCACCGCCACCACCCGGACGACGTGCGGTACGAGGAGGAGTACGCGCACGCCCTCGGCGCGGCCTACCGCAAGACCAGGATCTTCGGGCTGGACGAGCTGGGGCGGCGCGACTCCGAGTGGGACCTGGACACCGCGTATCTGAGCCTGGAGGCGGAGACGGAGGGCCGGTGGACAAGCAAGGACGTCCGTCTCTCCGGAACCAGGACCGCTCCCCGGCGCATCGACGACCTCCTGACCGACCGCCCCCGGGTTCTGCTCCGGGGCGACGCGGGAGCGGGGAAAACCACCCTGCTGTGGTGGCTGGCCGCCCATGCCGTCGCCGGAACGCTGCCGCCCCGGCTGGCGGCCCTCGACGGCCTCATCCCATTCGTCGTCCCGCTGCGCACGCTCCGGGCTCGCAATGAGCGACTGCCCGGCCCTTCAGGCCTCCCGGAGGCCGCCCGGCTGGCCGTGGACACCTCCCCGGAAGGCTGGGCCGGGCGCGTGCTGGAGTCGGGCCGTGGCCTCCTCCTGGTGGACGGGCTGGACGAGGTGCCGTCCGAAGAGCGGGAGGAGGCCTACACCTGGCTTGCCCGCCTTCTCGCCCGCTACCCGGAGACCCGCTGCGTGGCCACCGTCCGCCCGCTCGCCGTCGAACCGGACTGGCTGGCCGCCGAGGGCTTCGAGGAACTGCGGCTGCTTCCCCTGCGGAACGAGGACATCCAGGCGTTCGTGGCGGCCTGGCACCGGGCCGCACGGCTGGCCGACGACGACCAGCGCCTGTGTGAACTGGAACGGGATCTGGCCCGGCAGTTCCGCACCAACCGCACGCTGAGCGACCTGGCCCGTACTCCCCTGCTCTGCGCGGTGATCTGCGCGCTGCACCGGAGGCAGGAGGGCTTCCTCCCGACCACCCGCTGGAAGCTCTACCGGTCCGCGCTCGGCATGCTCCTGGGCAACCGCGACCAGCGGCGGGGCATCACGCATCCCGAGGGCATCACCATGGAGGTGGAGGACCAGATGCTGCTCCTCCAGCGGATCGCGATCTGGCTGGTACGCGAGGGGCAGACGGAGTTCTCCCGTGATCAGGCCCTGCACCAGCTGGACCGGGCGCTGGCGGGCATGGAACGGGTGCGGAGGCAGGGAACGACGGACGCGATCCTCACCCACCTGCTCAACCGCAGCGGCCTTCTCCAGGAACGGGCCGACGACAGCTACCAATTCGCCCACCGCACCTTTCAGGACTACCTGGCGGCAGCCGAATTCGTCGAGTCCGACCAGATCAACGAACTGCTGCGGGCCGCCCACAACGAGGCGTGGGCGGACGTGATCGCGCTGGCGTCCGGACACTGCGGACGCAGCCAGCTCTCCGCGCTGGTCAACGGACTGCTGGACCAGGCGGAGTCGTACGACGAGGACGCGCTCGGCGCCTACGGCGTGGCGGCCGTGCGCGTGCTGGCCGCCCTCTCCGCCCAGCAGGCGACGTGGCTGGACGACGGGACGCGGGAGCGGGTGCGTGCGGCGCTGTCCGAACTCTTCCCGCCGAGCTCGCTGGAGATGGCGGACCTGCTCGGGTCCCTCGGCGCGGACGCCTTGGCCCATCTGCCGGCTCCGTCGTCCCTCCCGACCGATCCCGGCGACAGACGGTTCACCGTCTGGCTGCTCGGGGCGGTCGGCGGGCGGGAGGCTCTCGCGTACGCCCGCGCATGGGTCGCGGCCTCCCCCGAGTCGGCCCTCGACCTGTCCTCCGAGTGGCCGAACTTCCCCACCGAGGAGTTCGCGAGGGACGTACTGGGCAAGGGGCGACTGGACGGTGCCCACCTGTCCGTCGGCAATCGCGCGGAGTTGCTCGCCCTGCCGTACCTGGGCGGTGCCGGGCGGGCCGTGGCCCTCACTCTCGACGGACCGTTCGAGGACGCGGACCTGCGACAGGGCCTGCGGCACATCCGCCCCGAATCCCTGACCCACCTGCGCAATCCGTTGCTCACCGACCTCTCGGTGCTCCACGATCGTGGGCAGATCCGGCGGCTCACCCTCGACGGCTGCACCGGCGTAGCCGATCTCTCACCGCTCAAGGAGTGGACTGCCCTCCGGCGGCTGATCCTCCGTATCGGCCACTTGCCGCCGGAGCGGCTCCGCGTCCTCAGAGAGGCACCGTGGCTGCAGCACCTGGAACTGGACCTGGTGTCGGCAACCGGCCGCCTGAGCGAGGTTCCGTCCCTCCCGGACCTCCGAGCGCTGGCCCTCCGCGCATCCGGTGCCGTGGAGCTGGACAACCTCGGCGAGTGGACCTCGCTCCAGACGCTGCGCCTGAGAAAGGTCGCCTCACTGGAGTCCCTGGTGACCGCTCTCCGGGCCGCCCCGCGCATCACGGCGGTCAGCCTCACGCACGCGCTCGGCGGCCCCTGGCCCCACGACGAGGAGCCGCTGCCTCAGCTGTCCGCCCTCTCCCTCGTGGTCGGCCAGGGGTCCGGCGCCGATCTGCGTCCGGTGCGCGACCTGTTCCCGGCCCTGCGGCGCCTCACCCTGCGCGGCCGATCGGGGACGACGATCGACGTGAGCCCGTTGCGCGGGTTGCCGGCCCTGCACATCGAGGTGCTCCCGGGCGGCGGCACCCTGGTCGGGGCCGAGGGCTTGGGAAGCACCCGTCTGACCGTGACACCGCCCTGAGCCCTCGCGCGGACCCGCACACCGCACGGACAAAGAAACTGCCCCGGACCGATACCGGTCCGGGGCAGCCCCTTCACCTCACGCGATCGAACTCACGCGCCCGCGCCTGGAACTACGACGCGTCCTTCGTCATGTTCGGGCCGGCGCCACCGGCGGCCGACTCGACCGGCGGGACGTCGGGCAGTGCCGACTTCTCCTCGCCGCGGAAGGTGAACTTCTTCTCGTCGCCTTCGCCCTCCGTGCCGACGACCACGATGTGGCCGGGGCGCAGCTCGCCGAAGAGGATCTTCTCGGAGAGGATGTCCTCGATCTCGCGCTGAATCGTCCGGCGCAGCGGCCGGGCGCCCATCACGGGGTCGTAGCCCTTCTTCGCGAGCAGGTTCTTCGCGTCCGTGCTGAGCTCGATGCCCATGTCACGGTCCTTGAGACGCTCATCCACCTTGGCGACCATGAGGTCGACGATCTGGATGATGTCTTCCTGGCTGAGCTGGTGGAAGACGACGGTGTCGTCGACACGGTTCAGGAACTCGGGCCGGAAGTGCTGCTTGAGCTCTTCGTTGACCTTGACCTTCATCCGGTCGTAGTTCGTCTTGACGTCGCCCTGGGCGGCGAAGCCCAGGTTGAAGCCCTTCGAGATGTCCCGGGTCCCGAGGTTGGTCGTCATGATGATGACCGTGTTCTTGAAGTCCACGACCCGGCCCTGGGAGTCGGTCAGGCGACCGTCTTCCAGAATCTGGAGCAGGGAATTGAAGATATCGGGGTGGGCCTTCTCGACCTCGTCGAAGAGGACGACGGAGAACGGCTTGCGGCGCACCTTCTCGGTGAGCTGGCCGCCCTCTTCGTAGCCCACGTAACCGGGGGGCGAACCGAAGAGGCGGGAAACCGTGTGCTTCTCGCTGAACTCCGACATGTCGAGGGAGATCAGCGCGTCCTCGTCGCCGAAGAGGAATTCGGCGAGCGTCTTGGAGAGCTCGGTCTTACCGACACCGGACGGGCCGGCGAAGATGAACGAGCCACCGGGGCGCTTCGGGTCCTTCAGACCGGCCCGCGTACGGCGGATCGCCTGGGAAAGGGCCTTGATGGCGTCCTTCTGGCCGATGACGCGCTTGTGGAGCTCGTCCTCCATGCGCAGCAGACGGGAGGACTCCTCCTCCGTCAGCTTGAAGACCGGAATGCCGGTGGCGGTCGCCAGGACCTCGGCGATGAGCTCGCCGTCGACCTCGGCGACGACGTCCATGTCGCCGGCCTTCCATTCCTTCTCGCGCTTGGTCTTCGCGGCCAGCAGCTGCTTCTCCTTGTCGCGGAGGGAAGCTGCCTTCTCGAAGTCCTGGGAGTCGATCGCCGACTCCTTGTCGCGGCGGACGCCCGCGATCTTCTCGTCGAACTCGCGGAGGTCCGGCGGCGCGGTCATCCGGCGGATGCGCATCCGGGAACCGGCCTCGTCGATCAGGTCGATCGCCTTGTCCGGGAGGAAGCGGTCCGAGATGTACCGGTCGGCCAGGGTGGCGGCCTGGACCAGCGCCTCGTCCGTGATGGAGACGCGGTGGTGGGCCTCGTAGCGGTCGCGCAGGCCCTTGAGGATCTCGATGGTGTGCGGCAGCGACGGCTCCGCGACCTGGATGGGCTGGAAGCGGCGCTCGAGAGCGGCGTCCTTCTCCAGGTGCTTGCGGTACTCGTCGAGCGTGGTCGCACCGATGGTCTGGAGCTCACCACGGGCCAGCATCGGCTTCAGGATGCTCGCGGCGTCGATCGCGCCCTCGGCGGCACCCGCACCCACGAGGGTGTGGAGCTCGTCGATGAACAGGATGATGTCGCCGCGGGTGCGGATCTCCTTGAGGACCTTCTTCAGGCGCTCCTCGAAGTCACCGCGGTACCGGGAGCCGGCGACCAGGGCGCCGAGGTCCAGGGTGTAGAGGTGCTTGTCCTTGAGGGTCTCGGGCACCTCGCCCTTGACGATCGCCTGGGCCAGGCCCTCGACGACCGCCGTCTTGCCGACGCCGGGCTCGCCGATGAGGACCGGGTTGTTCTTGGTCCGGCGGGACAGCACCTGCATGACCCGCTCGATCTCCTTCTCGCGCCCGATGACCGGGTCGAGCTTGGATTCACGGGCGGCCTGGGTGAGGTTGCGGCCGAACTGGTCCAGCACCAGGGAGGTGGAGGGGGTGCCCTCGGCGGGACCGCCGGCGGTGGCGGCCTCCTTGCTGGTGGAGTAGCCGGAGAGCAGCTGGATGACCTGCTGCCGCACCCGGTTGAGGTCGGCACCCAGCTTCACCAGGACCTGCGCGGCGACACCTTCGCCCTCGCGGATCAGGCCGAGCAGGATGTGCTCGGTGCCGATGTAGTTGTGGCCGAGCTGGAGGGCCTCGCGGAGCGACAGCTCCAGGACCTTCTTGGCTCGGGGCGTGAAGGGGATGTGGCCGGACGGGGCCTGCTGGCCCTGGCCGATGATCTCCTCCACCTGCTGGCGGACCGCCTCGAGCGAAATCCCGAGGCTCTCCAGGGCCTTAGCGGCGACACCCTCACCCTCGTGGATAAGGCCCAGGAGAATGTGTTCGGTGCCGATGTAGTTGTGGTTGAGCATCCGGGCTTCTTCCTGAGCCAGGACGACAACCCGCCGCGCGCGGTCGGTGAACCTCTCGAACATCGTTAATCGCTCCTCAGAGCGGTCAGGCAGTTAGGGGTCGGTCCCCTCCCTGTCCTTCCGCAGCTTAGTCCCGCAAGCGGGGACCGCTCATTCCAACTGCCGACCGGATCACCCCCGCAGCAGCGAGGAAACCTTGCCGATCAGCCGACACCTGCTCCAACCCGATGGTGCGAGACGATGTTCCCGCAGGCCAGGCAGATACCCCTGTCACCACTACGCCGGTGGCGAACGTGAGACGCCCCGGTCCTCGTGTCGCCCCTTCCCACCAGTCATGTCTTACCCGCAATTACAGACAGTCCATGCGGCGCGCGCCCGTTCCCTCCGCTACGGGCGAACAACCGCGTGGCGCCGGACGCTCCCGCGCACGCCCTTGACGGGAACCCTTCGCAACCTTCCGCACACGGCGCGTGACATCCGCCGTGTCCCACCGCGCCCCGCGGCCCCGCGGGCGGGAAGGCCTCACACGGTGGCGGGAGTCCCTCGCGTAACCCGGAAGGCGGTCCGGCGGTTCTTCGCACATGAGCCCCATCGTCCCGCCCCCTCGCGCCCCGCAGCGGGCCGACACGTCGGCGCTGGTCCCCTCGGGTCGCGGGCCGGACCCGGACGCGGGAACGCGCCGGGAGGCCGGCCGCACCGGGATCGCGGAGCGTCCGGAGCACACGGCCTCGGCCATGGAGCGGTGGTACGAGGACGAACTCGGCTGGGCGACCGACCGGGGCCGCCCGCCGGCGCTGCTGACCGGGGTGCGGTTCGACGTACTGGAGCTGCCCGCCGCCGCGGGTCGCGCGGTGCTGCGCCGGTTCGGACGCACCGGCCCCGTGGCGGTGGCGCGGGGCCGGATGCTGCTGCTCGTGGCCGCCGGGAGCGCGGAGGAACTGCCCGCGCTGCTCGACTGGCTGGAGTGGGGCGGCATCGCACTCGATCTCGTGGGCATCGGAGCCGGTGGCGGGATCACCGCACCGGCACCGCCCGGGGCGCCGTGGCCCTGTCCGCCGGGGGCCGCGTTCTGGCTGCGGCCCCCCGAGCCGCCGCGGGGCACGGACCTGGTCCTTCCGGCCCTCGCGGGTTTCGGGAGCAGGGGTGGGGATGCTCCCGATCTCGTACGGCTGGTGGATATGGCGGCGACGGAATGCCACCGGGTCCGTTTGAGGCGTTCCCGGGTACGTCCGCCGGCCGACAGGCCATCGGGTCAGCCGTTGGCCTGCTCGTAGGCCTCGCGGATTTCTGCGGGAACGCGGCCGCGGTCGTTCACGTTGTGGCCGTTCTCGCGGGCCCACTTCCGGATCTCGGCAGTGTCCTTGTTGCCGCCCGTGCCTACACCGAGCGCACGGCCCTTGCGGCCCGTGGCAGCACGGCCGCCGGTGCGGCGTCCGCTCTTGGCGTAGGGCTCGAGAAGGCCACGGAGCTTGTCCGCGTTGGCCGTGGTGAGGTCGATCTCGTAGGTCTTGCCGTCCAGCGCGAACGTGACGGTCTCGTTCGCCTCGCCGCCGTCGAGGTCGTCAACAAGAAGGACCTGAACCTTCTGCGCCACGAGATATCCTTTCATCGAAAATGGAGTACGCGGAAAGGAAACCGCTTTTCCCGGGAAAACACAAACCCCAGGGAGAGGTTCAGGACCGGGGGAACACGGGAAACGGGCGCGTATCGGACATAGGGATCGCCTTCGGGATCGGCGCAGTTCTACCCATCACAGGTGCAGAAGCATCCGGCTGTTGCCCAAGGTGTTCGGCTTCACTCGTTCGAGACCGAGGAACTCGGCGACACCCTCGTCATAGGAACGCAGCAGCTCACTGTAGACATCCGTGTCGACCGGCGTCTCGCCGATCTCCACGAACCCGTGCTTGGCGAAGAAGTCCACTTCGAAGGTCAGGCAGAAAACTCGGCGGACCCCGAGCCAGCGAGCGGTCTGCAACAGCTTGCCGAGAACCTGATGGCCCACTCCGGTGCCCTTGACCCGGTGATCGACGGCGAGAGTTCGCACTTCGGCGAGGTCTTCCCACATCACGTGGAGTGCGCCGCATCCGACCACCCGGGCGTCCTGGTCGCGTTCCGCGACCCAGAACTCCTGGATGTCCTCGTAAAGGGTGACCGTCGCTTTGTCCAGGAGGATGCCGTCGGTCACGTAGCCGTCGAGCAGCCGGCGCACCGCGCCCACATCGCTGGTCCTGGCACGGCGGACGGTGATGGCGGGCTTTTCAACCGCCGAGTCGGTTTCACCTTCGGTTTCCGACTCGTTTTGCGTCAGGTCTGCAGACATGTCCCGACGCTATCGCCCGCCGTCCTCGGCCGTGCGATCGGCCGGGTCTTCGGTGGGGACTTCAGTGGCGGGTTCGGTGGAGACTTCGGCAGGGAGTTCGGCGCCGGAGCCGGCGGGGACTTCGGCCGGGTCTTGGGCCGGGTCTTGGGCCGGGTCTTCGGCCGGTTCCCGGGACGCGCCATCGCCCGTACCGCCCGCCGGGCCCGCGGGGGGCGCCGATTGCGCCGCCACGCCACCCGTACCAGGAGAGACGATCCGTACGGCGTCCCTGAGGGCCTCCCGCTGCTCGGCGGACATCATTCCGAAGAAGGCGACGAGTGCGGCGGCGGGGTTGTCGCTCCGCGACCAGGCGTCGTTCATCAGTGCGGCCGAGTAGGCGGCGCGCGTGGAGACGGCCGTATATCGATAAGCCCGGCCGTCGACTTCCCTGCGGACCCACCCCTTCTGGTGAAGGTTGTCCATAACCGTCATGACGGTCGTGTAAGCGATCGAGCGTTCGCGCTGAAGGTCTTCCAGGACTTCTCGCACGGTGACGGGGCGGTTCCATTGCCAGACGCGCGTCATCACGGCGTCTTCCAGCTCTCCCAATTGACGGGGCACACGGCCACCTTAATCCGAGATGTCCGAAATGCGTAGTTATTTTTCCCGGGAGGCCCCGATCCGGAGAACAGGGAGAGAACCCCGAGAACCACAAGAACCCCGAAGAGGACAGAAAAAGGCACACGGCTCGATGCGAGTCGTGCGCTCTTGGAGTGCGCCGGGTTGTGCGCGTGGCATGGGGGGCGCGAATTATGTCCCGCGCGCCGGTCGACGGGGTCGATAACCGTCCGCGCGGTCGGTTGCGCGGAGGGCAGACACGCACGACACGCGACGCGGGGAAACCACGGACTCCGGGGATACCCGCGCCGGGGAAAACGGGCGCGCAAACGCCGGAACACGGGACGATTCAAGGCCGGGCACCGGGAGGAACGCCGGATACCACCGCGGGGCACAGCCGTCCGCGAACACCGCATACGAACGCCGCACGCGGGCGCCGTATACGGGCGCCGCTCGTCGGCCCGGTATACAGCCACCGCATACAGCCACCGCATACGGCCACCGGACGCGCGCGCCGGTTACGCCGGAGCACCCGGGGCAGGGGAAACCGCCGGGCGAAAACCGACCGCGGCACCCGGGGAATGCGCCGCTCAGGCGCTTTCGGCAGCCGGGGTCTGGCGGGCGGCCTCGGCGCGGGCGAGGGCGGCGTCCACGGCCGCGTCCTCCTTGGCCTTGTTCGGCCCACCCTGGCTTTTCACGATCGTCATCACGAGGCGGATGAAGAATGCGGCCATCACGACAGGCGGAATGAGCGCCTTCACGTAGTCCATGCCGTCCAGAGTAGCGAGCGCGGTACGGCGGCCCGCAGCGCCCCTCCCGGTGGGTCGGGGGCCGGACCGCCGTAGTCACGGGAACGCGCCGGGCGCTCAGCCGGCGGCGCGGCGCTCCTCCTCCGGCGGTGGAACCGGGCGGCGGCGCGGCGGGAAGACCTCGGACGGCTTGGGCATCGGGCGGTCGCCCGGCGCCGGCGGCCGGGACGGCGCGGCCGGGCTCGGGGGGCGCTGGGGCTCCGCCGCCGCGCGGCCGCCCGGCAGGGCGAGCAGCCGGCTGCGGGGGCCCGGCGCGGTGAGGGCGGCACTGCGGCCCGCCAGCCGGGCCCGCACCGAGCGTTCGGCGAGCATCCGGCAGCGTTCCAGGAGCGCCGCCGCGACCGGTCTGCCGCGCAGCGCGCGCAAGGCGGCGAGGTCGTCCGCCCTGGGGTCGTAGCCGGCGGCCAGGGCGTCCTGGAGGAGTTCCAGGTAGCCGCTGACGGAGCCGGGGAGGGCGGCGCGGTAGCGGGCGAGGTCGGCGAGCAGGAACGCGCGGAGCCGGCCCGCCTCGCCGACCGCATCGTCCACCGCTCCCGCGAGCCGCAGGCAGTCCTGGACATCCTCGTCGGGCAAGGGCATGGGGTGGAGGGCAACGGCGAGAGCGCGTCGGAGTACCCGCAGCTCGTCCGCACCGAACGCCATGCCGCCTCGTGAACCGTAGGGCGTGGGCATGGCGCGACAGTACGTGCTAAAGGGACAAAATCCTCTTAACTGGTCACCTGTGGCGCGGCGCGTTCAAGTGCCGCCGCGCCGTCTCCGGGCGGCGTCGTCGCAGGTGCGCCGGGGTGCACACCTGCGACGACGCCTCCCGGCTACATCCGCGCGACGTTGCGCTCGTAGACCAGGCGGAGCCCGATGAGGGTCAGCCAGGGCTCGTGTTCGTCGATGACGGAGGCCTCGCCCAACACCATTGGCGCAAGGCCGCCGGTCGCGATGACGGTCACGTCGTCGGGGTCGTCCGCCAGCTCGCGCTTCATCCGCGTGACGACGCCGTCGACCTGGCCCGCGAAGCCGTAGACGATGCCCGCCTGCATGGCCTCGACGGTGTTCTTCCCGATCACGCTGCGCGGGCGGGCCAGCTCGATCTTGCGGAGCTGGGCACCCTTGACGCCGAGCGCCTCGACCGAGATCTCGATGCCCGGGGCGATGACACCGCCGGTGTACTCGCCGCGCGCGGAGACCGCGTCGAAGGTGGTGGCGGTGCCGAAGTCGACGACGATCGCCGGGCCCCCGTACAGCTCGACCGCGGCGACCGCGTTGATGATGCGGTCGGCGCCGACCTCCTTGGGGTTGTCCATGAGGATCGGTACGCCGGTCTTGATGCCGGGCTCCACGAGGACGGCGGGCACGTCGCCGTAGTAGCGGCGGGTCACCTCGCGCAGCTCGTGCAGGACCGATGGGACCGTGGAGCAGATCGCGATGCCCTCGATGCCGTCGCCCAGCTCGACGCCGAGCAGCGGGTGCATGCCCATCAGCCCCTGGAGGAGCACGGCCAGCTCGTCGGCGGTGCGCCGGGAGTCGGTGGAGATCCGCCAGTGCTCGACGATCTCCTCACCGTCGAAGAGCCCGAGGACGGTGTGGGTGTTGCCGACGTCGATGGTGAGCAGCATCAGGCGCCGGCCTCACCGGTGGCGGCGGTCTCGCGGAAGTCCAGGCCGATGTCGAGGATGGGCGAGGAGTGGGTGAGCGCGCCGACCGCGAGGTAGTCGACGCCCGCGTCGGCGTAGGCGCGGGCGGTGTCCAGGGTGAGCCGGCCGGAGGACTCCAGCACGGCACGCCCGGCGACGAGCGCGACGGCCTCCTCGGTCTCGCCCGGGGTGAAGTTGTCCAGCAGGATCAGGTCGGCGCCGGCCTCCAGCACCTCGCGGACCTGCTGGAGGGTGTCGACCTCCACCTCGATGGCCAGCTCGGGGAACTCCTCGCGGACCCGCTTGAACGCCTCGGCGACGCCGCCGGCCGCGATCACGTGGTTGTCCTTGACCAGGGCCGCGTCGGAGAGCGACATGCGGTGGTTGACGCCGCCGCCGCAGCGGACCGCGTACTTCTCCAGCGCGCGCAGCCCCGGGGTGGTCTTGCGGGTGTCGCGGACCTGGGTCTTCGAGCCCTCCAGGACATCGGCCCACTGACGGGTGGCGGTGGCGATGCCGGAGAGGCGGCAGAGCAGGTTGAGCGCGCCGCGCTCGCCGGTGAGCAGGTCGCGGGTGCGGGTGGTGACCGTCAGCAGCTTCTGGCCGGCGGTGACGCGCTCGCCGTCCTCGACGTGGCGCTCGACCTCGAAGTCGTCGGTGCAGACGATGGAGAGCACGGCCTCGGCGACGCGCAGACCGGCGACGACACCGTCCTCGCGGGCGGTGAAGTCACCGGTGGCGACGGCGTCCTCGGGGACGGTCGCGACGGTGGTGACGTCCACCCCGCCGTCCAGGTCCTCCTCGATGGCGACGTGCGCGACGTCCTCGACCTGGACGGGGTCGAGTCCGGCCTCGGCCAGCATCTCGGCGAGCGCGGGGTCGAGGCCGCACTCCAGGGCGTCGGGGTCGTACTCGTCGGAGGCGCAGCCGCAGTGGTCGCCGCAGCCGCCCGCGGACGGTGCGGGGGCCCCGATGTGGATCAGCGGAACGTCCACCGGTGTCGGGCGGTTCTCTTCGGGCGTGCTCACGGTTGCGGCTCCTCGGGGGCGTCGGGCGGTGCGGTGCTGTGGGGCGGTGGCGCTGTGGGGCGGTGGCGCTGTGGGGCGGTGGCGCTGTGGGGCGGTGGCGCTGTGGGGCGGTGGCGCTGTGGTGCTGTGGGGCGCGGTCGGTTACGTCGGTTACGGGCGTACGGGGTCGAAGTCGGCGCCCTCGGTACGGCGCACGGCGAGCTTCCGGTCCTCCCCGACGCGTACGACGAGATGGGCGTGCCAGTTCTCGTCGTCGCGTTCGGGGTGGTCCTCGCGCCAGTGGCAGCCCCGGGTCTCCGCGCGCGCGGACGCGGCGGCGACCAGGACCCGGGCGACCAGCAGCAGGTTGGTGGTCTCCCACGCCTCGACGCCCGGTACGGCGGCCTTCTCGTCGGGCGCGCCGGAGCCCGGGGCGCCGTCGTGCAGCGCCTCCAGCTCCCGGGCGGCGGCGGCCAGGCTCTCGGCGGAGCGGAGGACCCCGGCGCCGCGGGTCATGATCCGCTGGATCGTCGTACGGGCCCCGGGGTCGAGCAGCGCGGCGCGCGGACCGCCCTCGGGGTGGACCGCCTCGGTGCGGGCGGGGCGGCGCTCGGCGATGTCGGCGGCGATGCGCTCGGCGAAGACGAGCCCCTCCAGGAGGGAGTTGGAGGCGAGGCGGTTGGCGCCGTGCACTCCGGTGCAGGCGGTCTCCCCGCAGGCGTACAGGCCGGGCACGGTGGTGCGTCCGTGCAGGTCGGTACGGACGCCGCCGGAGGCGTAGTGCGCGGCGGGCGCGACCGGGATCGGCTCGGTGACCGGGTCGATGCCGTGTTCGCGGCAGGCGGCGAGGATCGTGGGGAAGCGCCGCTCCCACATCCCGGCGCCGAAGTGCCGGCCGTCGAGGTACATGTGCTGGGTGCCGCGCAGCTGCATCTGGCGGGTGATGGCCTTGGCGACGATGTCGCGGGGGGCGAGTTCCGCCAGCTCGTGCTGCCCGGTCATGAAGCGCGTACCGGCGTCGTCGACGAGGTACGCGCCCTCGCCGCGTACCGCCTCCGAGACCAGCGGCTGCTGGCCCTCGGAGTCGGCGCCCAGGAAGAGGACGGTGGGGTGGAACTGGACGAACTCCAGGTCCGAGATCTCCGCCCCGGCCCGCAGCGCGAGCGCCACCCCGTCGCCGGTGGAGACCGGCGGGTTGGTGGTGGCGGAGAAGACCTGGCCCATGCCGCCGGTGGCGAGCACCACCGAGGGAGCGCGGACCGCGCCGACCCCGTCGTGCTGACCCTCGCCCATGACGTGCAGGCTGACACCCGCCGTACGGCCTTCGGCGTCGGTGAGCAGGTCGAGGACGAGGGCGTTCTCGATGGTGTGCAGGGCGCGGGTGCGTACCGCCTCCACCAGGGCGCGCGAGACCTCGGCACCGGTGGCGTCGCCGCCCGCGTGCACGATCCGGTTCCGGTGGTGGCCGCCCTCGCGGGTGAGGGCGATGTCGCCGCTCTCGTCGGTGTCGAAGAGCGCCCCGGTGCCGATGAGCCGGCGCACCGCGCCGGGGCCCTCGGTGACCAGGGTGCGGACGGCCGGCTCGTCGCAGAGGCCCACGCCCGCGACCAGGGTGTCGGCGAGGTGCTGCTCGGGGGTGTCGCCCTCGCCGAGCGCGGCGGCGATGCCGCCCTGGGCCCAGCGGGTGGAGCCGTCGTCCAGGCGCGCCTTGGTGACGACGACGGTGTCGAGTCCGGCGGCGACGCAGCGCAGGGCGGTGGTGAGCCCCGCCACGCCGGAGCCGATGACCACGACGTCGGCGTCGATGGTCCAGCCGGGTTCGGGGGCGGTCAGCCGTATTCCGGTCACGAGAGGGCTCCCAGGTCGAGGGGGATGTTGTCGATCAGACGGGTGGCGCCGACCCGGGCGGCGACGGCGAGGACGGCTTCGCCGCCGTCCCGGTCGTCGGGGACCTCGGTGAAGTCGGCCGGGTCCACCAGGGCGAGGTAGTCGAGCACGAGCGGCTCGGCGGCTCGGGCGGCGTCCTCCAGGACGGTCCGCGCGGCGGCCCGGACGGCCTCGGCGGTGCTGCCGTGCGGCGCGAGCGCCACGGCCTGGGCGTCGGCGGCGAGGCGGGACTCGCCGAGCGCGTTGAGCCCGGCGACCCGGTCGGTGCCGGTGCCCGCCGGACCGGAGCTGTTCCCCTCCCGTCCCGGGCCGCCGGTGGCCAGGGCGCGCTCGCGCAGCGCCTGCTGGGCGGCGAGCCGGTCGCGGGCCGCGAAGAGGGCGGCCGACAGGGCGAGGGCGGTACGCCGCTCGGCGGGCGACAGGAACCGGTTGCGGCTGGAGAGCGCGAGGCCGTCGGCGTCCCGGACGGTGGGTACGGCGGTGATCCCGATGCCGAAGTTGAGGTCGCGGACCATCCGGCGGACCAGCGCGAGCTGCTGGGCGTCCTTCTGTCCGAAGAGCGCCTCGTCCGGGCGGGTCAGGTGGAGGAGCTTGGCGACGACGGTGAGCATCCCGTCGAAGTGCCCGGGGCGCGAGGCGCCTTCGAGGCGCTCGCCCATCGGTCCGGCGGTGATCCGGACCTGCGGGTCGCCGCCCGGGTACACCTCCTCGGCCGAGGGGGCGAAGACCACGTCCGCGCCGGCCGCCGAGGCCACCGCGAGGTCGGCGTCCAGGGTGCGCGGATAGCGGTCCAGGTCGGCGGCCTCGCCGAACTGGAGCGGGTTCACGAAGACGGTGACCACGACCTGGCCGCCCGGTCCCGCCGCCTCGCGGGCGGCCCGGATCAGGGTGCCGTGGCCGTCGTGCAGCGCGCCCATCGTCATGACGACCACGCGGCGGGCGCCCGCCGGGCGGTCCAGCGCCTCCAGCGCGGCGGCGGTGTGCAGGAGGGCGGCGGTGTTCCCCGGTGCGGTGGAGGTGGCGGGTGCGGCGTTCATCGGGGCTCCCCCGGCTCGTCGTCGTCGGTGGGTGCGGGGCCGGCCGGGCGGCCGGTGCCGCGTGCGCCGTCCGCGAGGACGCCGAGCAGGTCCTCGGCGGACTCGGGCTTGAGCAGACCGTGCGCGAGGGCCCGGTCTGCGGTGGCACGGGCCATCGCGAGGTACCCCGCGACCATCTGCGGGGCGTGCGCGCGCAACTCGCCGACGTGGGCGGCGACCGTGCCCGCGTCGCCGCGCGCCACCGGGCCGGTGAGGGCGGCGTCGCCGGAGCGCAGGGCGTTGTCGAGCGCGGCGCCGAGGAGTGGGCCGAGCATCCGGTCGGGGGCCGAGACCCCTGCCTTGGCGAGCAGTTCCATCGCCTCGGCGACCAGCGTGACCAGGTGGTTCGCGCCGAGGGCGAGCGCCGCGTGGTAGAGCGGGCGGGCCTCCTCCTCGATCCACTCGGGCTCGCCGCCCATCTCGATGACGAGGGCCTCGGCGGCGAGCCGCAGCTCCTCGGGCGCGGTGATCCCGAAGGAGCAGCCGGCCAGGCGCTGGACGTCCACGGGCGTGCCGGTGAACGTCATCGCGGGGTGGAGGGCGAGCGGCAGGGCCCCGGCGCGCAGCGCGGGGTCCAGCACCCGGGTGCCGTACCGCCCCGAGGTGTGGACCAGGAGCTGGCCGGGCCGGACGGCGCCGGTGTCGGCGAGCCCCTGGACCAGGCCGGGCAGGGTGTCGTCGGGGACGGTGAGCAGCACCAGGTCGGCGCGGGCGAGGACCTCGGCGGGCGTCACCAGCGGTACGTCCGGCAGCAGGGCGGCGGCCCGGCGGCGGGAGGCGTCGGAGACGCCGGAGACGGCGACCGGGCGGTGCCCGGCGAGCTGGAGCGAGGCGGCGAGGGCGGGGCCGACGCGGCCCGCTCCGACGACGCCCACGGTGAGGCGGGCGGGGCGGTCCCTGGCGTCGAGAGGATCTCTCGGAGATGTCGTGTTCACGCGGCTATGGCCTTCCGTTCCAGTCCGCGGGGGGTACCGGACGATTCCTCTGCATGCTACGCCAGCGCCCCGCCCCGGTTCCGCTCTGTCCACAGCCTGTGGGTAACTTCCCGCGCCGGGCACCGGGTCTCCCGCGACCGCCCGCGAAACCCCCGGGTGGGCGGCCCGGACCGGGCGGGCGATGATCGTCGCATGGCAGCAACGGACGAACAGAAGATGCGGCAGCGCAGGCTGACCGCCTGGAAGGCCTCCCGCCGCATCCTGGCGCGCACCTCCTCCGACGGCACGCTCGGCGATCAGCTGGCCGCCCTCGCGGCCGGCGCCGGATCGGTGTACGACACCGACGAACCGGCCGACATCTACGGCGACGGGGTCGTCGCCGAGGTCGAGAAGCGGGTGGCCGGGCTCCTGGGCATGGAGGCGGCGGCGTTCTTCCCGACCGGCACGATGGCTCAGCAGGTCGCGCTGCGGTGCTGGGCGGCGCGTACCGGCAACGCCACCGTCGCCCTGCACCCGCTCGCCCACCCCGAGGTCCACGAGAGGGGGGCGCTCGGCGCGGTGAGCGGGCTGCGGACGGTGTATCCGACGACCGCGCCCCGGCTGCCCACCGCCGAGGAGGTCGCCGACTTCGCGGAGCCGTTCGGCACCCTGATGCTGGAGCTGCCGCTGCGGGACGCCGGTTTCACCCTGCCGGCCTGGGAGGAGCTGACCGAGGTCGTGGCGGCGGCCCGGGAACGCGACGCGGTGGTGCACCTGGACGGCGCCCGGCTCTGGGAGTGCACCCCGCACTTCGGGCGCGGGCTGCCGGAGATCGCGGGCCTCGCCGACAGCGTCTACGTCTCCTTCTACAAGTCGCTCGGCGGCATGTCCGGAGCGGCCCTGGCCGGCCCCCGGACACTGATCGAGGAGGCCCGCACCTGGCGGCACCGCTACGGCGGCCAGCTCTTCCAGCAGTACCCTGCCGCGCTCGCCGCCCTCATCGGCCTGGAGAACGAGCTGCCCCGGCTGCCCGAGTACGTGGCCCATGCCAAGGTGGTCGCCGGTGCGCTGACGGAGGCGTTCCAGGAGTCGGCGGTGCCGTGGTTCCGGCTGCGCCCCGAGCCCCCGCACACCCATCAGTTCCACCTCTGGCTGCCGTACTCCACCGAGGTGCTGGACGAGGCCTCGGTGCGCCAGGCCGAGGAGACCGGCACGACCCTCTTCCGCCGCTGGTCCGCGGGCTCCCAGCTGCCGCCCGGGGTCGCGTACACCGAGGTCACCGTGAACGCGCCGGGTCTTGAGTGGACGGCCGAGGACGTACGGGACGCGGTGCGCGCGTTCGTCGCCCGCCTGGGCTGAGCCGGTCCGGGGCCGGGCGGGGTGGCCGGCGGGCCCGCCGCCGTCACCACCCGCGCCGTCACCACCCCCGCCAGGCCCCGGCCCTTCTGCGGGCTTCCGCCTCGCGGCGGGCGCGGTACCGGCGGCGGAGGTCGTGCAGGACCTCGCGGTCGTGGGTGCCGGGCAGGGGCGGCGGGCGTTCGCCCCGCCTGCCCGCACGCCAGGTGTCGTACATCTGCTGCTGTATCGCGTCCATGGCTTCAGCCTGCGCGGACCCGCCCCGCACCGCGCGCCGATTGACGTCTCCCGTCAAGCGAAGTGCGCGGCCGGGCCGGCACCCCGCACCATGGTCGGGTGAGCGTGACCATCGACATCGCCGGGCTGCCCGCCGACCGCATCCTTTTCGAGACCTCCCCCCTGGCCGAGCTGGGGATGGCGCTGCACGCGCTCTCGGAGCCGGGGCACCACCCCGGGCTGCACGGCTGGGTCACCGCGACCGCCGCCGCGCTCCCGCCGGACCTGGCGGACCGGCTGCACGAGGCGGAGTTCCTCTGGCGGAACACCTTCTCCGACATCTTCGTGCCGTTCGCCGGTCTGCCGGGCGGCAGCGGCCGGGCCGGCGCGACCCTCGCCGAGGACATGGACACCCTGGACCGGCTGAGCGAGGAGCAGTTCGTCTCCGCCGCCCTGGAGTTCACCTCCTGCACCTTCTACGGCACGGGCACCGCGTCCCCGCTGACGAACGCGGCGGCGGGCGAGCGAGCACGGGACATGGCCGCCGCGCGCGGCCCGCGCCAGACCGACTTCACCGAACGGCTGCTGGCCGACCCGGGCTCGGTACGCGCCTGGCTCCGGCGGCTCTTCGAGGACTGCGAGGAGGCGTTCTTCGCCGACACCTGGAACCGGGCCCGCATCCCGCTGGTGGCCGACGCCCGGCACAAGACGGAGGTGCTCCGCCGCAAGGGGCTGGCCGAGGCGGTCGGCGCGGTCTCGGCGGCGCTCTCGCTGAGCGAGGACGGCGAGCGGATCGTGGTCGACAAGCTGAACGCGGCCCGGACCACCGCGACCGGCCCCGGAGTGGAGCCCGGCATCACCCTCGTCCCCACCGGTTTCGGCTGGCCGCACCTGATGATCGGGCACGCCCCGGCGTGGCGGCCGGTGATCCTCTACCCGGTGCACCGCCCCGAGCTGCCCTCGCCCGCCTCGGTGGAGCTCGTCCGGCTGCGCCTGGAGGCGCTGGCCCACCCGCAGCGGCTGCGGCTCTGCCGCAACCTGGCCCGCGCCCCGCACACCACCGGCGAGCTGGCCGAAGCGCACGGCATCACCTCCCCCGAGGTCTCCCGCCACCTGTCGGTGCTGAAGAAGGCGGGCCTGGTCACCACGCGCCGGCGCGGCCGGTACGTACTGCACCAGCTGGATCTGACGGTCGTCGCCCGGCTCGGCAGCGACTTCCTGGAGGGCGTGCTCCGCTGAGCGCGGCGCGTCGGGTCAGCGCGCGCCGCCCGCGCGGACCAGCCCCGTCTCGTAGGCCATGACGACGACCTGGACCCGGTCGCGCAGCCCGAGCTTGGTGAGGATGCGGCCGACGTGCGTCTTCACCGTGGCCTCCGAGAGCACCAGCCGACCCGCGATCTCGCCGTTCGACAGCCCCTGGGCGACCAGCAGCATCACCTCGCGCTCCCGCTCGGTGAGCCGCTCCACGCGCTTGTCGCCGGGGCTGGAGGTGGCGCTCGGCAGCATCGGGGAGAACCGGTCGAGCAGCCGCCGGGTGGTGGACGGCGCGACGACGGCGTCCCCGCTGTGCACCGAGCGGATCGCGTTCAGCAGCTCCCCGGGCGGCACGTCCTTGAGCATGAAGCCGCCGGCCCCGGCCTTGAGCCCGGTGAAGGCGTACTCGTCCAGGTCGAAGGTGG
Source organism: Streptomyces sp. NPDC001770 (assembly GCF_053596135.1). Classification (NCBI taxonomy): domain Bacteria; kingdom Bacillati; phylum Actinomycetota; class Actinomycetes; order Kitasatosporales; family Streptomycetaceae; genus Streptomyces; species Streptomyces sp. NPDC001770. Next base: position 42,368 of record NZ_JBSFFN010000013.1, read on the forward strand.
TCAGGATGAGCACCTTCGGCGGGTTCTCCTGCGCGCAGATGCGGCGGGTGGCCTCCACCCCGTCCAGCCTCGGCATGCGGACGTCCATCAGGACGACGTCCACGGCGGTGGCGCGGAGCACCTCGATCGCCTCGGCGCCGTCGCCCGCCTCGGCGACCACCTCCATGTCCGGCTGGGCCGCGAGCACCATGCGGAAGCCGGTGCGCAGCAGCGCCTGGTCGTCGACGAGCATCACGCGGATGGCTGTCATGGGTCGGGGGTCCTGTCTCGTGGGGTGTGGAGTGGGGGTCAGGTGCCCGGTTTCAGCGGGAGCAGCGCGCTGATCCGGAAGCCGCCGCCGGGGCGGGGGCCCGCGTCGAGGGTGCCGCCGACCATGCCGACCCGTTCCCGCATGCCGATCATGCCGTGGCCCGCGCCGTCCGCTCCGCCGTCCTCGTACAGCTCGTGCGGGGCGCCGCGTCCGTCGTCCTCCACGAGCAGCCCGAGGCCGTCGTCGAAGTAGACCAGCCGCACGCTGGCCCCGGCGTCGGGGCCGCCGTGCTTGCGGGTGTTGGTGAGCGCCTCCTGCACGATGCGGTACGCGGTCAGCTCGACGCCACTGGGCAGCGGGCGCGGGGTGCCCTCGACGGTGAAGTCGACGGCGAGGCCGGCCTTGCGGACCTGTTCGACGAGTTCGTCGATCTGCTCGACGTCGGGCTGGGGGACGTACTCGCCGCTGGTCTCGGTGTCTCCGGTCCGCAGGACCCCGAGCAGCCGGCGCATCTCGGCGAGGGCCTGGCGGCCGGTGGTGGAGATGGTCTCCAGAGCCTGGCGGGCCTGGTCGGGTGCCGCGTCCATGACATAGGCGGCGCCGCCGGCCTGGACCACCATCACGGAGACGTTGTGGGCGACGACGTCGTGGAGCTCGCGGGCGATCCTGGCGCGCTCGGCGGCGACGGCCACCTTGGACTGGGCCTCGCGTTCGCGCTCCAGCCGGGCGGCCCGCTCCTCCAGCGCGCGGAAGTACGCGCGCCGGGTCCGCAGCGAATCACCGAGCACCCAGGCGAGCACGAACGGCACGGTGAGCACGACCACGACGAAGGCCTGCTGGACCCAGCCGCCCTCCTGCTCCGGCCAGCGCGCCTGCGAGATCCCGGCGGCGAGCAGGCCGCAGGCGAGCGCCAGCCGGGACGCCCAGCGCTCCCCGGCCGCGGCGACGGTGTAGATGATCACCAGCAGGGCGAAGTCGGCGATGCCCGTCTCGACGCCGAGCGCAACCTGGGCGATCCCGATCCCGAGGGCGAGCAGCAGCATCCGCTCGGGCATCCGCCGTCGCAGCGCCATCACGGCGCAGAGCCCCAGGATGACCGGCACCGAGCAGACCCGCTCCCGCAGCCCTGCCGGGGGTTCGGCCACGAAGGCCACCCCGGAGAGCCCGAGCAGGACGACGGCCCAGAAGCAGTCGACGCCCGTCGGGTGTCTGCGGAGGAAGTCGTAGAGGCGCTGCACGTTGCCAGCGTAGGGAAGGGCGCGGGTACCCGGGTCAACCGGAGGGCCGATCCGGTACGGCGGCCCGTACTCCCGAAGGTGGAGAGGTGCCGGAGAGCGATGCCGGAGACTTGGCCCCGTGACGGAAGAATGGCTCGGATGGGGTGCGGCGGCGCGGGCCGCGCTGTACGGCGACGGTGGGTTCTACCGGAGGCCGGAGGGCCCGGCCGGGCACTTCCGTACCTCGGTGCACGCCTCCCCGCTCTTCGCCTCGGCGGTGGCCCGGCTGCTCGCGGAGACCGCCGAGGAGCTGGGTACGGACACCGTCGGCCTGGTGGACATGGGCGCGGGGCACGGGGAGCTGGCCGCCGGGGTGCTGGCCGCCGCTCCGGCGGGGCTGCGGATCACCGCGTACGCCGTGGAGCTCGCGGACCGTCCGCCGGGCCTGGATCACCGGATCGAGTGGTGCGCGCGGTTGCCGCAGGGCGTCACCGGGCTGCTCTTCGCCAACGAGTGGCTGGACAACGTGCCGCTCGACGTGGCGGAAGTCGATGCGGACGGCACCGCCCGGTACGTCCTTGTCCGGGCCTCGGACGGCGCGGAGCGGCTGGGCGGTCCGGTGTCCGGCGCGGACGCGCGGTGGCTGGAGCGCTGGTGGACACCGGCCGCCCCCGGCGACCGGGCCGAGATCGGGCTGCCGCGCGACCTGGCGTGGGCCGAGGCGGTCGGCTCGCTGGCGGCGGGGCGCGCGGTGGCCGTGGACTACGCCCATGTACGCGGCGCCCGGCCGCCGTTCGGCACCCTGACCGGGTTCCGGGCCGGCCGCGAGGTGGACCCGGTGCCGGACGGCTCCTGCGATCTCACCGCCCATGTCGCCCTCGACGCCTGTGCCGCCGCCGGGGCACCCCCCGGCGGGCCGGCGCCCGAACTCCTCGACCAGCGCGCCGCCCTGGGCCGCCTCGGCGTCAGCGGTGGCCGGCCGCCGCTGGCGCTGGCCTCCACCGACCCCGCCGGGTACCTCCGGGCGCTCGCGGCGGCGGGCGAGGCGGCCGAACTCACCGCCCGCGGCGGGCTCGGCGACTTCGGCTGGCTGGTGCAGCGGGTGGAGTGAGCGCCGTCGGCCGCACCGCTCCGTGCGTGCGGGTCCGACCGTCCGCGCGAGGGGACGACCGCGCAAGGAATACTGGGCCGCATGACGGAGACGACGGTCGGCATCGGTGGCGCGGCGGAGAGCACCGACATGGTGCTCAACATCGGTCCTCAGCACCCCTCCACGCACGGTGTGCTCCGGCTGCGGCTGGTCCTGGACGGCGAGCGCATCCTGAGCGCCGAGCCGGTCATCGGCTACATGCACCGGGGCGCCGAGAAGCTCTTCGAGGCCCGCGACTACCGGCAGATCGTGATGCTCGCCAACCGCCACGACTGGCTGTCGGCGTTCTCCAACGAACTCGGTGTCGTGATGGCCGTCGAGCGGATGCTCGGCATGGAGGTCCCCGAGCGGGCCGTCTGGACGCGGACGCTGCTGGCGGAGCTGAACCGCGTCCTCAACCACCTGATGTTCCTCGGGTCGTATCCCCTCGAACTCGGCGGCATCACGCCGATGTTCTACGCGTTCCGGGAGCGCGAGGAGCTCCAGGCGGTGATGGAGGAGGTCTCCGGCGGCCGGATGCACTACATGTTCAACCGGGTCGGCGGCCTCAAGGAGGACCTCCCGGCGGGCTGGCTCGGCCGGGCCCGGGACGCGGTGGCCTCCGTACGCTCGCGGATGGACGTGTACGAGGACCTGGTGCTCGGCAACGAGATCTTCCGGGGCCGCACCCGCGACGTCGGGGTGCTGACCGCCGGGGCGGTGCACGCGTACGGGGTGTCCGGGCCGATCGCCCGCGCCTCCGGCGTCGACTTCGACCTGCGGCGCGACGACCCGTACCTCGCGTACGGGGAGCTGGCCGACGTACTGAAGGTCGTCACCCGGACCGAGGGCGACTGCCTGGCCCGCTTCGAGTGCCTGCTGGAGCAGACGGTCAACGCGCTGGACCTCGCGGACGCCTGTCTGGACCGGATGGACGCGCTGGCGCCCGGGCCGATCAACCAGCGGCTGCCCAAGGTGCTCAAGGCCCCCGAGGGCCACACCTACGCCTGGACCGAGAACCCGCTCGGCATCAACGGCTACTACCTCGTCTCCAAGGGCGAGAAGACGCCGTACCGGCTGAAGCTCCGCTCCGCCTCGTTCAACAACATCCAGGCGCTCACGGAGCTGCTGCCGGGCACGCTGGTCGCCGACATGGTCGCGATCCTCGGCTCGCTCTTCTTCGTCGTCGGTGACATCGACAAGTAGCTCGCGGAAAACCCCCGGGGGCCGTCCCCGTCGGGAAGCCGGAACGGTCAGACATGACCCAGGTCGATGACCTTGCCCACCGCGCGCGGGTCGCCGGCGTGGCCGCGGTGCACGGCCAGCGCCTCCTCCCCGACCACGTCCGCGAGGTCCTCCTCCCGCACGGGCCCGGACTCCCGCACAGGCCCGGACTCCCGCACAGGCCCGGACTCCCGCACGGGCCCGGCCTGCTGCACGGACCCGGACCGCTGCCGCTGTCCAGGTGCCGTACCCGCCCCGTCCGCCCCGGCCGCCGGTCCCGTGCCCCCGGGCTGGGTGCCGAAGAAGTCGAACCCGCCCTGCGGCACCTGCGCCCGGCGCGGCGCGGAGTGCGGTACGAGGGCCGAGGCCGCGGGGACCGTACGGGCCAACCGGGCCGGCACCGGGGACGGACCGGCCGCCCGGGGTGCGGGCAGCGCGGGCTGCGGAGCGGGCTGTTGGCGCGGTGCGCGCGGGGGCAGGGCCGCGAGGTCCGCCGGGTGCGCTCCGTCGCCGCTGGTGCCGTTGGCCCGGTGGTCGGTGGCATGGCCGCCGTACGCGGCGTGGTCGCCGTACCCGTCGGCCGCCGGGTCGCCGTACTCCCCCGCCGCCGCGTGACGGCCCCTCGGGCCGCCCGTCTCCGCGGCCGACTCCCGGGCGCGCTCGGCGAGATCCCGCTGCCGGGCCTGCTCGGCGGTGCGGCGGGCCTCCTGGAGCGCGGCGTTGCGGGGCAGGTCGCGCAGGGCGCGGGCGGCGGCGAGGTACGCGGACGGGGTGGGCGTGGACCGGGCGGGCGGCAGCGCGATCGGGGTGGCCGCCGCCTCGATGGCGAGCTGCCTGCGGCCTTCCAGCGCGCTGGCCCGCTCGGTCTCGGCGGTGGCGTAACGGCGCAGCAGACCTGCGTGCTCCCCGCGCAGTCCGGCGAGCTCCATCCGCTTGGAGCGCAGTTTGGTCTCCAGCCGGACGCGCAGCTCGCGCGCCTCCTCCAGCTCCTGTTCCAGCTCCGCCGCCCGCTCCTCGGCCCGCCATTCGGCACCGGCCTGGGCCCGCTGGAGCTCCGCTACGCGGAGTCCGGCGGCCTGGTCCCAGGTACGCATCAGATACGCGCCGACGAGACCGGTGGCGGCGGCCGCCGTCGCGAGCAGGCGCAGCGGGAGTGTGTCCAGGGGCGCCCACGCACCGGCGGCCAGTGCGACCGACACTCCGGCCACCGCGGAGGGCGGCAGCAACTTGTGCAGGGGTGGCGAATGGCGATGGCGTCCACGGGGCATGGCTGGAATTTACCGCGTGCGATCGGCGTACGGGAGTCCGCCCGGCTATTTGTTCCCCTGCGGTTACCTGACACCGCGTCGGACAACGCGGGCGCCTCATTCCTCCCGCTGTCCGGCGGCCGGAGATCCCGTCAGGAAATCACCGGCCGCCGGGCGGCGGTCACCCCGGATACCGCCGCCGGATACCGGCCGCCGATACCGGCCGCGTATACCGGCCGCCCGATACCCGGGCGGACGTATACCCGGGAGGACGGATACCCGCGAGCCGGATACCGGGGGGACGGGCCGTCAGCCGATCAGCTTCTTCGAGGTCAGATACTCCTTGGCGACATCCGCCGGCTTGGCGCGCTCCGCGTCGACCTTGCGGTTGAGTTCCGCGAGGTCCTCCGTGGTCAGCACCCCGGTGACCTTGGCCAGCAGTTTGGCGACCTCGGGCGACCCGGCGTCCTTGGCATTCACCACGGGCAGGAGGTTGTCGGCGTTCTGGAGGTGCTTGTCGTCCTCCAGGAAGACCAGGTCGTACGCGTCCAGGACGGCGTCCGTGGTGGTGCTCAGCACCAGCTGGTCCACGCCGTCCTTCACCGCCTGCTTGGACTGCGGAGTACCGACGCCCTTGGGGTCGATACCGGCCACGTCAATGCCGTACGTGGCCTTCAGCCCGGGGGCGCAGAAGGGCCGCACCGCGCACTCGTCGCCCGCCGCGATCTTCACTTTGATCTTCGACTTACCAAGATCGGAAAGGGTCGTCAGCTTGTTCTTCGCGGCGAATTCCTTGGTCACCGCGAACGCATTCTGGTCGACCGCCTCTCCGGCCGGAAGGGCCTTCAGGCCGAGCGGGGTCGCCAGCTTCTGCAGCGCGGCGACGGTGGCCGCCACGTCACCGGAGGCGACCGGGGTCTTCTCCGCCTCCTTCGCGCCGTTCACCTTGGCGTTGAGGAATTCCGCCAGGGTCGCCGCGTATTCGGGGATGACGTCGATCTCGCCCTTCTCCAGGGAGGGTTCGTACAGCTCCCGGTTCTCCACCGTGGTGATGGAGGTCTTCCAGCCTCCGTCGGCGAGGATCTGGGAGTAGAGCTCGGCGAGCACCCTGGACTCGGTGAAGGCCGCCGAACCGATGACGAGCGTGCCCTTCCCGGTGTCCGCCGGGGCGGAGGAGGCGGCGTCCTTGCCGCCGTCCTTCTCCAGACTGTCGCCCCCGCAGGCAGCGAGCGATCCGGCCAGCGCGATCGTCCCGATGACCGCACCCGCTATGCGCGAGGTTCTGCTCATGTTCCTTCTCCGTCCAGGGATGTTGAGAATCGTGAGGCTGTTGACGTTGTCGCGTGAGGCTTTCGGAGTGGTCGTGTGCGCGGCGCTCACGCCCGGCGCCCCCGCCGCCGCAGCGGCGACAGCAGCCGGTCGAGCGCCAGCAGTACGCCCTCCACGGCCAGGGCCAGCAGGGCGACCAGGACCGCTCCCGCGAACACCTGGGCGGTGTCGTACCGGTTGAACCCGGCGGTGATGACGCGTCCGAGCCCGCCGAGCCCGGCCATCGCCGCGATCGAGGCGGTGGCCACCACCTGTACGGCGGCGGACCGCAGCCCGGACATGATCATGGGCTGGGCGAGCGGCAGTTCCACCCGGAGGAAGACCTGCGTCCCGGACATCCCCATGCCCCGGGCGGCCTCCACCACCGCGCGGTCCACCCCGGTCATGCCGACGTACGTGTTGGTGAGCAGCGGCGGTACCGCGAAGAGCACCAGGGCGATCACGGTCGGCAGATAGCCGGAGTTGCGCAGCGGCGTGAGCATGAAGAGGGCGAGCACCGCGAACACGGGCACGGCCCGGCCCACGTTGGAGATGTTGATGGCGAGCGCGCCGCCCCGGCCGAGGTGGCCGAGCCGGAGCCCGAGCGGCAGCGCGATCGCGCAGGCCACCAGGAGGGCGAGCCCGCTGACGTAGAGGTGTTCGGCGAGGCGGTGCGCCGCACCGTCGGGGCCGGACCAGTTGGAGCCCGTGACCAGCCAGGTCCAGGCGTCGGCGACCACTCCCACGGCTCAGCCCACCTCCTTCGGCGCGGCCTGCGCCACCGGCGTCTTCCTGGTCGCACGTGCCGTCACCGCCGCGGGCGCGCCCGCCCGTACCCGGGTCCACGGGGTCAGCCACCGCTGGACCCCGAGCAGCAGCAGGTCCGCCGCGACGGCGAGCAGCACACAGAGCACCGAGGCGGCGAGCACCTGGGCCTTGAAGAGGCTGGGCAGGGCGTCCCGGATGAGGTTGCCGAGCCCGCCCTTGCCGACCAGCGAGCCGACCGTGGTGAGCGCGACGGTGGAGACCGAGGCGATCCGCAGACCGGCCATCAGCGCGGGCAGCGCGAGCGGGATCTCGACCTCCCAGAGCAGCCGTACGGGCCCGTACCCCATGCCGCGCGCGGCCTCCTTGGCCTCCTCGGGCACCGCTTCGAGCCCGGCCAGGATGTTCCGTACGAGGATGGTCAGCGAGTACAGCACCAGTCCGGTGACCACCAGCGCGGCGGACAGCCCGAACACGGGCAGCAGCAGGGAGAACATCGCCAGCGAGGGCACGGTGTAGATCACCGTGGTCAGTCCGAGGACCGGTCCGGCGAAGTGCCGCCCCCGGCGGGCGAGCAGGGCCAGCGGGAACGCGACCACCAGGCCGATCGCCACCGACACGGCGGTGATCCAGACGTGCTGGACGGTCGCGTCCACCAGCTCCTGGCTGCGGGAGCGCAGGTACTCGCCGCAGATCCAGTCGTTCGTCACCAGGCAGTTCGCCGCAGCCATCCGCCCCCACCTCCCCATCCCCCGTGCCGGCCCGATTCCGGGGTACGGGCCCGTCCCGGGCCTTTCGGCGGCGGGCATGCGGACGAGCCTATCCTCGTCCACGGACCCGCACGGAGGCCGTCCCGTTCCAGCAACACGCCCGTCACAGAGGGCGTGCCACAAGGGGGAATCATGATCCGGTTCGAGAACGTCACCAAGCGGTACGCCGACGGCACCACGGCCGTCGACTCGCTCTCCTTCGAGGTGGCCGAGGGCGAACTCGTCACGCTCGTCGGCCCGTCAGGATGCGGCAAGACGACCACCATGAAGATGGTGAACCGGCTGATCGAACCCACCGAGGGGCGTGTGCTCCTCGACGGCGAGGACATATCCGCCGTCGACCCCGTCGAGCTCCGGCGCCGTATCGGCTATGTGATCCAGCAAGTGGGCCTCTTCCCGCACAGGACGGTCCTGGAGAACACCGCCACCGTTCCCCATCTCCTCGGCTGGAAACGCGCCAAGGCCCGGGAACGTGCTGCCGAACTCCTCGACCTGGTCGGCCTCGACCCGTCCGTGCACGGCGACCGCTACCCCGATCAGCTCTCCGGTGGACAGCGCCAACGCGTGGGCGTGGCAAGGGCGTTGGCCGCCGATCCGCCGGTCCTGCTGATGGACGAGCCGTTCGGCGCGGTGGACCCGGTGGTCCGCGAGCACCTCCAGAACGAGTTCCTGGGGCTCCAGGAGCGGGTCCGTAAGACCATCCTCTTCGTCACCCACGACATCGAGGAGGCGGTACGCCTCGGCGACCGGATCGCCGTCTACGGACAGGGCCGCATCGAGCAGTTCGACTCCCCCGCCCGGGTGCTCGGCGCCCCCGCGAACCCGTACGTCGCGGACTTCGTCGGCGCCGACCGCGGCCTGAAGCGGCTCTCGGTCACCCCCGTGGCCGAAGCCGACCTCGGCCGGCCCCCGGTCGCCCGCCCCGGCGAACCGCTCCGGGACGCCACCGCCCGGATCACCGGGGACGGCTCCCGGTGGGCGGTGGTGCTGGACGACCAGGACCGCCCCCTCGGCTGGCTGCCCGCCGGAGCCGAACCGCCCTCCCCGGGCGAGGACGCCACCGTCCGCGACGGGCTGCGGCCCCTGGACGCCCGCCTCCCGCTCGGCGCCCCGCTCCGCCGCGCCCTCGCCACGATGCTCCAGCACGACGCGGGGTGGATCGCCGTCGTGGACGACGAGGAGTCCGGCCGCTACCTCGGCACCCTCACCCCCGACCGGCTGCACGCCGCCCTGCGCCGCTCGGTCGGCGCCGACGCCGCGGACCGGTCCGGGGCGGAGGCCGCGCCGGGGAAGGAAACGGCCGGGCGGGCCGGCTGACGGGCGGGGGCGGGACCGGCGGCCGTACGCGCCCCGGTACCGCCACGCTCTACGCTGGACGTATGAGTAGCTTGCGCGGACGGGGCACGGTCGAGGGCCTGCCGGAGTGGGACCGCTGTGCGGTCATGGGTGTCGTGAACGTGACCCCCGACTCCTTCTCCGACGGAGGCCGGTGGTTCGACACCACGGCCGCGATCAAGCGCGGGCTGGCCCTGATGGCCGACGGCGCGGACCTGATCGACGTCGGCGGCGAGTCGACGCGCCCCGGGGCGAGCCGGGTCGACGAGGACGAGGAGCTGCGCCGGGTGGTGCCCGTCGTACGGGGGCTGGTCGCCGAGGGGGCCGTCGTCTCCGTGGACACCATGCGGGCCCGCGTCGCCGAGCAGTCGATCGCGGCCGGCGGCGTGCTGGTCAACGACGTCAGCGGCGGTCTGGCCGACCCGGACATGGTCCGGGTGGTCGCGGAGACCGGGGCACCGTTCGTCGTGATGCACTGGCGCGGTTTCAGCGAGTCGATGAATGCCCGCGCGGTGTACACGGACGTGGTGGGCGAGGTCGTCACCGAACTGCGCGAGCGCATGGACGCCGTGGTCGCGGGCGGGGTCGCCCCCGAGCGCATCCTGATCGATCCGGGCCTCGGCTTCGCCAAGGACACCGCCCAGGACCTCGCGCTCGTCGCGCACCTGGACGCGCTGCGCACGCTGGGCCGCCCGCTGCTGGTGGCCGCGTCCCGGAAACGGTTCCTCGGCCGGACCCTGGCCGGCCCGGACGGCACCCCGCCGCCGGCCCGGGAGCGCGACGCGGCGACCGCCGCGATCTCCACGATCTCCGCCCTGGCAGGCGCCTGGGCCGTCCGGGTCCACGAGGTCCGGGCCAGCGCCGACGCCGTACGCGTGTGCCGTGCCGTCGAAGGAGCCGTGTGACCACGCCGCCCGCGGGCTCCGGCGGGGACGACACCCCCGGCATCCCCGACGCGGCCACCGACGTCGCCGCCGTGGAGCAGGCGAACACCGACTTCTACGAAGCGATGGAGAGCGGCGACTACGAACGGCTCGCCGGCCTCTGGCTGCCCGGCGAGGACCTCACGGTCTCCTGCGTCCACCCCGGCTGGCCGGTGCTCCGGGGCCGTGGCGACGTACTGCGCAGCTACGCGCTCATCATGGCGAACACCGAGTACATCCAGTTCATCCTGACCGACGTGGACGTCGCCATGACCGGGGACACCGCCCTGGTCAACTGCACGGAGAACATCCTCAGCGGCGGCCCCGCCGAGGGCGACGACACGGTCGGTCCGCTGGTCGGCCAGCTGGTCGTCGCGACCAACGTGTTCCGGCGCACCCCGGACGGCTGGAAACTCTGGTCGCACCACGGGTCCCCGGTCCTGACCGAGTCCGACGACGAACCGGAACCGGAGTCCCCGGCCTGATCAGGCCGATCCGGCCGGATCAGGCCGGATCAGGCCGCTCACGGCACTCCGAGCACTCCAGGCACTCCATGCGCGGGGGGATTGAGCCCCCGGCACAGCGGGTATACGCGGACACCAGCCCCCGTGGGGACGGCGGACACCCCTCGCGGGGCGAGTGCCGGACAGACCCGAGGCCCGGCTCTGTCGGTGCTCGCGGGTAGATTCGGAAGAAGGCGTCTTCGCCGGGGCGCGGTGCCGCTATGCCGGGGCGCGCGGGCCCGGCACCCTCCGAAAGGAAGGTTCCCGCGCCTCGTGGACCAACAACAGCAGGAGTGATTCGCGTGGATCGTGTCGCGCTGCGCGGCCTCAAGGCCCGTGGACACCATGGCGTCTTCCCCCGGGAACGCGAAGAAGGCCAGACCTTCATCGTGGACCTGGCCCTGAGCCTGGACACCCGTGCCGCCGCGGCCGCCGACGATCTCTCGCGGACCGTGCACTACGGCATCGTCGCCGAAGAGGTCGTCGCCATCGTCGAGGGCGAGCCGGTCGACCTGATCGAGACCCTCGCCGAACGCATCGCCCAGCAGTGCCTCAAGCACGAGGGAGTCCACGAGGTCGAGGTGGTCGTCCACAAGCCGGACGCCCCGATCACGGTCCCCTTCGACGACGTGACCATCACCATCATCCGGAGCCGAGCATGACAGCATTTTCCGCCCGCGGGCAGAGCGATCCCACTGTCCAGCCGGTGCCGGCCTCGGTCGTCCAGCAGGTGGACGACGCCGACATCACCCTCTCCAACCCGAAGCGGGCCGTGATCTCGCTCGGCTCCAACCTGGGCAACCGCCTGGAGACGCTCCAGGGGGCCATCGACGCCCTGGAGGACACCCCCGGCGTCCGGGTCAAAGCGGTCTCCCCGGTGTACGAGACGGAGCCCTGGGGCGTCGAGCCCGGCTCCCAGCCGTCGTACTTCAACGCGGTGGTCGTGGTGAAGACGACGCTGCCGCCGTCCTCGCTGCTGGAGCGCGGCCACGCCATCGAGGAGGCCTTCGACCGGGTCCGCGAGGAGCGCTGGGGCCCGCGCACCATCGACGTCGACATCGTCGCGTACGCCGACGTGGTCTCCGACGACCCGCACCTCACGCTGCCGCACCCCCGGGCCGGCGAGCGGGCCTTCGTGCTCGCGCCCTGGCACGACGTGGACCCCGAGGCGCAGCTGCCGGGCGCCGGTCCGGTCGCCGAGCTGCTGGCCGGAATCGGACGGGACGGCGTGCTGCCCCGCGCCGACCTGGAACTCCGCCTGCCCGAGTAATCGTTAGGCTCTGAGGGCTGTCCCCGGTCCACCCGGATCACGGACAGCCCCGGGCAGACATGTACGGACGGACCCCGCGGACGGATCGCGGGCTGATCGCTGACGGACAGCGGACGGACCGCGGACGGACCGCGGTCGGCGAAGGGCGGCTTGATCGGTGAGGCAACTACGGCTCCGGGTGCTGGCCGGGCTCTTCGTCGGCGCGGGCGTGCTGTCCTGGGCCGGTGCGCGCCTCTGGAACGCCCTCGGCACCCTGCCGAGCGTCCCGCTCGCCGGTCCGATCGTGCTCGCCGCCATCGCCGCGGTCCTGCTGGCGACGGCCCTCTCGATCCGGTCCCGGCTGCGCGCCCAGCGCGAACGCCGCCCCGGGGCCAAGGGCGTCGAGCCGCTGATGGCGGCCCGGGCGCTCGTTTTCGGCCAGGCCAGTGCCCTGGTGGCCGCGCTGGTCGCCGGGGTGTACGGCGGCACGGGCGTGTTCCTGCTCAGCTATCTGGACCTGCCGCCCCGCCGCGACCAGGCGATCTACGCGGGTGCCGCCGTGGTGGCGTCCTTCGCCGTCATCGCCGCGGCCCTGTTCCTGGAGCACGTCTGCAAGCTCCCCGAGGACCACGACGACGACAAGAGCGTGGCAGCGGCCTGAGCCCCGGCCCCGCCGCCGCGCGGCGGGGCCCCTCCCGGCTCAGCGCGCCATGATGAGGCTCATCGCCTCGGCCCGCGTCGCCGGGTCGCGGAGCTGCCCGCGCACCGCCGAGGTGATCGTCTTCGCCCCGGGCTTGCGGATCCCGCGCATCGACATGCACATGTGCTCGCACTCGATGACGACGATGACGCCGCGCGGCTCCAGGATCTCCATCAGGGACTCGGCGATCTGCGTGGTGAGCCGCTCCTGCACCTGCGGCCTGCGGGCGTAGACGTCCACCAGGCGGGCCAGCTTGGAGAGCCCGGTGATCTTCCCCGAGGTCGCCGGGATGTACCCCACGTGCGCGACCCCCCGGAACGGCACCAGGTGGTGCTCGCAGGTGGAGAAGACCTCGATGTCCTTCACCAGGACCATCTCGTCGTGCCCCAGGTCGAACGTGGTCGTCAGGACGTCCTCGGCCTCCTGGAAGAGCCCCGCGAAGATCTCCCGGTACGCCCGCGCGACGCGCCCCGGGGTCTCCCGGAGCCCCTCGCGGTCCGGGTCCTCGCCGACCGCGAACAGCAGCTCCCGTACAGCGGCCTCGGCCCGCTTCTCGTCGAACTCGCCGTACGGGCCGTTCGCGTACGCGCCGTCCAGCGTCACCGGGTCGGTCATCTGTGCCTCGTTCCTCTGCGCGCCGGCTGCGCGGTGCCTGCACGGCCCAACGAAAAGCCGCGCCCCCACAGGCTAAAACCTGGGGGGCGCGGCATCCATTCCGGTACGGGCGGGCGGCGGGTGAGGGCCGTCACACCTGTGCGGTACGGGGGTCAGCTCTCCGGACGGTCCTCCGAGGAGATGTCCTTGGTGCCGGCGGTGGTGTCCGAGGACGCCGCCGAGCCGTTGGCGCTCGCCGAGCCGTTCGTCAGGGCGAGCTCCTTCGGCGAGAGCACCGGCGGACGCGTCGACGGGGTACGCCGGGCCGAACCGGTCCACGCCGGGCGGGCCGGGCGCTTCACGATCGGGGCGAAGATCTCCGCGATCTCCTCCTTGCCCAGGGTCTCCTTCTCCAGGAGCTGGAGGACCAGGGTGTCGAGGATGTCCCGGTTCTCGACCAGGATCTCCCACGCCTCGTTGTGCGCGGTCTCGATGAGCTTCTTGACCTCTTCGTCGACGAGCGCGGCGACCTCTTCCGAGTAGTCGCGCTGGTGACCCATCTCGCGGCCCACGAAGGGCTCGGTGTTGTCACCGCCGAACTTGATCGCGCCGAGCCGCTCGGTCATGCCGTACTGCGTCACCATCGCGCGGGCCGTGGCACTGGCCTTCTCGATGTCGTTGGCGGCACCCGTGGTCGGGTCGTGGAAGACCAGCTCCTCGGCCGCACGCCCGCCCAGCATGTACGCGAGCTGGTCGAGCATCTCGTTGCGGGTCGTGGAGTACTTGTCCTCCTCCGGGAGCACCATCGTGTAACCGAGGGCACGGCCGCGGGAGAGAATCGTGATCTTGTGCACCGGGTCCGACTGGGGGGAAGCCGCCGCGACCAGGGCGTGTCCGCCCTCGTGGTACGCGGTGATCTTCTTCTCCTTCTCGGACATGATCCGGGTCCGCTTCTGCGGGCCGGCCACGACGCGGTCGATCGCCTCGTCCAGGGTGGAGTTGTCGATCAGCTTCTTGTTGCCGCGCGCCGTGAGGAGCGCCGCTTCGTTCAGCACGTTCGCCAGGTCGGCACCGGTGAAGCCGGGGGTGCGGCGGGCGACGGCGTTGAGGTCGACGTCCTCCGTTACCGGCTTGCCCTTCTTGTGCACCTTGAGGATCTCCAGACGCCCCAGCATGTCCGGGCGGTCCACGGCGATCTGGCGGTCGAACCGGCCCGGGCGCAGCAGCGCCGGGTCGAGGATGTCCGGCCGGTTGGTCGCCGCGATCAGGATCACGCCGCCCTTGACGTCGAAGCCGTCCATCTCGACGAGCAGCTGGTTGAGCGTCTGCTCGCGCTCGTCGTGACCGCCGCCCATGCCGGCGCCGCGGTGGCGGCCGACGGCGTCGATCTCGTCGACGAAGACGATCGCCGGGGCGTTCGCCTTGGCCTGCTCGAAGAGGTCGCGCACCCGGGAGGCACCGACACCGACGAACATCTCGACGAAGTCGGAGCCGGAGATCGAGTAGAACGGCACGCCCGCCTCGCCGGCGACGGCGCGCGCGAGCAGTGTCTTGCCCGTACCGGGCGGCCCGTAGAGCAGGACGCCCTTCGGGATCTTGGCGCCGACGGCCTGGAACTTCGCCGGCTCCTGCAGGAACTCCTTGATCTCGTGGAGCTCCTCGACGGCCTCGTCCGAGCCCGCCACGTCGGCGAACGTCGTCTTCGGCGTGTCCTTGGTGATCAGCTTGGCCTTGGACTTGCCGAACTGCATGACCTTGGAGCCGCCACCCTGCATCTGGTTCATCAGGAACAGGAAGATGACCACGATGAGGACGAAGGGCAGGAGCGACAGCAGGATCGAGAGGAACGGCGACTGCTTCGACGGCGAGACGGTGTAACCCTTCTCGATGTCGCCGTTCTCGAACTTCTGCTGCATCGTCTCGGCGAGATCGACGCCCTGGGTGCCGATGTAGCTGGCCTGGAACTTGCTGCCGGACTCGCCCTTGAGCTTCTCGCCGTCCTTCAGCTCGATCTTGAGGATTTGTTCGTCACCGGTGGTCAGCTTGGCCGACTCCACCTGGTTCTTGCTGATCGCCTGGACCACCTTGGCGGTGTCCACCGTCTTGTAGCCGCCGGACGAGCCGACGACCTGCATCAACACGACCACGGCGAGGACGGCCAGCACGATCCACATGACCGGCCCACGGAAGTATCGCTTCACGTCCATCCATACGGAGCGAAGTCGCCCCGTCCCTCCTGCCCGTAGGTAAATGCTGCTGTGAGATTGAGACTGCTCTTCGGACCGTACCCCAGCATTGTGGCCTTCGACCGCCGAGGACGTACCGGAAACCCTTATTCGAGACCTTCAACGGCGGGAGCGCGGTAAGGGTTCCCGGCCGCCGCCGCGTTCCGGGAACGGCCCCGGCCGGCGTGCGGCGGGGGCCGTTCTCCCGGCGGGGGTGTCAGCCGCCGTACACGTGCGGGGCGAGGGTGCCGACGAACGGGAGGTTGCGGTACTTCTCCGCGTAGTCCAGCCCGTAGCCGACGACGAACTCGTTGGGGATGTCGAAGCCGATCCACTTCACGTCGATCGCGACCTTCGCGGCGTCCGGCTTGCGCAGCAGGGTGCAGACCTCCAGGCTCGCCGGCTCGCGCGACCCCAGGTTGGAGAGCAGCCAGGAAAGCGTCAGCCCGGAGTCGATGATGTCCTCGACGATCAGGACGTGCTTGCCCTTGATGTCGGTGTCCAGGTCCTTGAGGATGCGGACGACGCCGGAGGACTGGGTGCCCGCGCCGTACGAGGAGACCGCCATCCAGTCCATCGTGGCGGGGGTGGACAGCGCGCGCGCCAGGTCGGCCATGACCATCACCGCGCCCTTGAGGACCCCGACGAGGAGCAGATCCTTGCCCGCGTACTCCGCGTCGATCTTGGCGGCCAGCTCGACGAGCTTCGCGTCGATCTCTTCCTTCGTGAGGAGCACCGACTGGAGGTCGCTGCCCATGTCCTTCTCGTTCACCCGCGTCTCTTTCTTCGCCCGCCCGGCCCGGTGCGTGTCACCCGGGCCCGGCCGGCCGTCTCGCCTGCACTTCAGCCGCTTGCTCTTCAGCTCTGCCGGATGACCAGTCTGCCACCCTGCCGCCGGGCTTCGACGCGGCCGGGCAGGTTGAGGGCGCGCTGGCCCCGCCAGCCGGTGATCAGCCGGTCCACTTCCTCGACGTGGCGGGCGAAGAGCGAACCGGCCGGGGCGCCCGCGTCGATCACGGCACGGCGCAGTACCCGGCGGCGTACGGCGGGCGGCAGCGCCCACAGCTTGGCGCAGTCCAGCTCGCCGTCGTCGTCGCGCACGGCGCGCTCCGCCTCGGCGGCCCAGCCGTCCAGGGCGTCGGCATCGTCCCGCGAGAGCTGGGCCGTACGGGCGAGCGCCTCGACGACGCCCTTGCCGAGGGCCTTCTCCAGGGCGGGCAGGCCCTCGTGGCGGAGGCGGGAGCGGGTGTAGGCGGGGTCGGCGTTGTGGGGGTCGTCCCAGACGGGGAGGGACTGGACCAGGCATGCCTTGCGGACGGTCTGCCGGTCGAGCTGGAGGAACGGGCGGCGGTAGCGGCCGGCCGGCCCGGAGGCGGCGGCCATGCCGGAGAGCGAGCGGATGCCGGAGCCCCGGGCGAGCCCGAGCAGCACTGTCTCGGCCTGGTCGTCACGGGTGTGGCCGAGCAGGATCGTGGCGGCACCGTGGCGCTCGGCGGCGGCGTCGAGCGCGGCGTAGCGGGCGTCGCGGGCGGCGGCCTCGGGGCCGCCTTCGCGTCCGACGTGGACGGCGACGGCCTCGACGGGGTCGAGGTCCATGGCGGTCAGCCGGGTGACGACCTCGGCCGCGCGCAGTCCGCTGCCGGTCTGGAGGTTGTGGTCGACGGTGATGCCGCCGGCCCGGACGTCGAGCTTGCGGGCCTCGAAGGCGAGGGCGGAGGCGAGCGCCATGGAGTCGGCGCCGCCGGAGCAGGCCACCAGAACGAGCGGGCGGTGGACGGCTGCGGGCCGTTCGGGGAAGGCCGTCCGGCCGGCTCCGCCGGCTTCGGCGAGGCGGGGGTTCTGGGTGCGGAGGGTGTGTTCGGTGAGTACGTCGTGGAGTACGCGGCGGACCGCCAGGCGTATCGCCGCGACCGCAGGATGGGGACCCATGTCCGGTGCCCTTCTGGAGTTCTGGGGGGTGCCTCCGAGAGGCGGGACGGCGAAGTGCCGTCCCTGGACGTCACTCAGAGTGCGTCGATGGTGACAGAGGCAGGCTGTTCATCGAGCATTGCACGGCTTCCCATGCCCTCATGGTCCCTCGGATGGGTGATTGGAGGACCTTTATCCGGTCGTGGGCCGCGTCAAGATCACGAATCTGCCTTACGGTGCACGCGCGCGACCCACTCCGCGGGGGCGGCGATCTCGGCCTTCGTCGGGAGGGTGTTGGGCGAGGTCCACACCCGGTTGAACCCGTCCATACCGACCTCGGCGACGACGGCGCTCACGAACCGTTCTCCGTCGCGGTACTGACGGAGCTTCGCGTCCATCCCGAGCAGTTTGCGCAGGGCCAGGTCGAGGCGGCCCGCACCGCGCGCCCGGCGCTGCTGGAACTTCTCGCGGATCTCGGCGACCGAGGGGACCACGTCGGGCCCGACCCCGTCCATGACGAAGTCGGCGTGCCCCTCCAGCAGGGACATCACCGCGGTGAGCCGGCCGAGGATCTCGCGCTGGGCGGGCGTCTGGACGAGTTCGACGAGGCTGCGGCCGCCGCCCTCGCCGCGCTCCCCCTCGGGCCGCCCGCCGACGAGCGACTGCACGGCTTCGCGCAGCTGTTCGACGAAGGTGGCGGGGTCCACATCGGTCTGGTCCAGGAAGGACTGGATCTCGCCCTGGAGGTGGTCGCGCAGCCACGGCACCCCGGTGAACTGGGTGCGGTGGGTCTCCTCGTGGAGGGCCACCCAGAGCCGGAAGTCGTGCGGGTCCACGTCGAGTTCGCGCTCGACGTGGACGATGTTCGGGGCGACCAGGAGCAGCCGGCCGCCGCCCTGGTCGAGGGCGGGCAGCTCCCGGCTCGCGGGCGCGAAGGTCTCGTACTGGCCGAGCACCCGGGAGGCGAGGAAGGAGAGCAGCATGCCGAGTTCGACGCCGGTCACCTTGCCGCCGACGGCCCCGATGACGCTCTGGCCGGGGCCGCCGCCGCGCCGCTCGGACATCTTGGAGAGCAGTGGGCGCAGGAGTTCGCGGAACCCCGCGACGTTGGCCTTGATCCAGCCGGCCCGGTCCACGACCAGGACGGGTGTGTCGGCCGGTACGGGGGCCCCGGGGCCCACCGGGATCATCCGGGTGAAGGAACGGACGTGTTCCTCCGAGGCCTTGGCGTGGCGGCGCAGCTCCGCGACGACGGCGCGCGCCTCCTCGCGGTCGGTCTCGGGACCCGGCCGCACGAGCCGGGTCGCGGTCGCCACCGCGAGATTCCAGTCGACCATCTCGGCACCACCGATGCTCGTCATGCGTCAACCGTACGTGAGGGTGCGCTCCCGTGGAGGGGCGTTGACGGCCGTCGCCCGCATCGGGCGACGGCGTCGCGGGAGCATCAGCCGGTCGGGGTGGCCAGTGCCGTGGCGAGGTCGTCGAGGGCCTTCTCGGCATCACCGGGGGAGGTGGTGCCGGAGGTGAGGAAGGCGAAGGAGAGCAGTCGGCCGCGGGGGTCCACGACCGTGCCGGCCAGCGCGTTGACGCCGGTGAGGGTGCCCGTCTTGGCCCGTACGAGTCCCGCGCCGCCCGACTTCTCGCCGTACCGGGCGTCGAGCGTGCCGCTGAATCCGGCCACCGGGAGTCCGGTGAGGACGGGGCGGAGTTCGGGGTGCGCGGGGTCCGCCGCACGGGCGAGGAGGCCCGCCAGGAGGGCGGCGGAGACTTTGTCGTTCCTGTCGAGTCCGCTGCCGTCGCCGAGCCGGGCGCCGGTGACCGGCAGGCCGAGCTTCTTCAGCTGTGCGGTGACCGCGGCGCGGGCCCCGTCGAAGCCGGCCGGTCGGCCGGCGCCGATGGCGGTCTGCCGGGCGAGGGCCTCGGCCAGGTCGTTGTCGCTGTTGGTGAGGGTCCGTTCGACCAGGGCGGAGAGCGGCTGGGAGCGGTGGGTGGCGAGGGTGGTCGCTTTGGCGGCGGGCCGGTGGGAGCGGGGTTCGCCCGTCGTCTTCACACCGTTGTCCCTGAGGTACCCGGCGAACAGGTGTGCGGCGTCGGCGGCGGGGTCGCCGGATCGCGCGGCGGGCCCGTGGTCGCTCTTGTCGAGCCGCCCCTCGCGGACCATCAGGGCGCTGACCGGCGCGATGTTGTCGTTGGGGCCGATGGGGTGACGGGCCGGCCCGGAGTAGGCGGAGGCGTCGTAGGTGAGGGCGACCTCGCGCACCTTCCGGTCCGTCAGAGCCTTGGCCGCGGAACGGGCCAGCGCGCGCAGTCCGGCCTCGTCCAGGGTGGGGTCGCCGCCGCCGACGAGGGTGACGGTGCGCAGGTCGGGCGAGGCGCGCACGGTGGTGTCGATGCGGTGGTCGGGGCCGAGCTCCGAGAGCGCGGCGACCATGGTGGCGATCTTGATGGTGGAGGCGGGAGTCATCGGCGTACCGGCGGCGCGGGCGTAGATCTGCTTGCCGGTGGCGGTGTCCACGACGACGGCCGTCGTACGGGTGCCGAGCGCGGAAGCCTTGACCAGCCGGTCCAGCTCCTTGGCCGGCGCCACCGCCGCCCCCGCCGGGGCACGGCCGGTGCCGAGGGCGGCGAGCACCGCGGCGGCGCTGGGGGCGGGCGCGGGAGCGGCGGGGCCCGCCGCTGAACTCCGGTGAGCTGTGTCACCTGTACGGCCCTGACCGGCGGCCCGGGCGCGTTCGGCCGTACGCTGACCGTTGTCCCAGGGGCCGGCGGCGAACACGGCGCCGGCGGCGACCACCAGGCCGAGAACCGCGGAGCCTGCGACGAGCCGCCAGCTGTCCGGCAGGGCCGGTTTTCCGGCCAGGCTCTTCAGCTTGCCCCAGGGGTCCGACGGTTCCTTCGACGGTTCATCCACCGGCTCGGCCACCGTTGACCAGCCCCTTTCGCGAGCACACATCTGCGTGGGGGACACTTAACCACCAGTCGTATGTGTTGATCATGGAGGAGCCACCCGTGGAGTTCGACGTCACCATCGAGATCCCGAAGGGTTCGCGGAACAAGTACGAGGTGGACCACGAGACCGGTCGGATCCGCCTGGACCGTCGACTCTTCACCTCGACCAGCTACCCGGCCGACTACGGCTTCGTCGAGAACACCCTCGGCGAGGACGGCGACCCGCTGGACGCGCTGGTCATCCTGGACGAGCCCACGTTCCCCGGATGCCTCATCAAGTGCCGCGCCATCGGCATGTTCCGCATGACGGACGAGGCCGGCGGCGACGACAAGCTGCTGTGCGTCCCCGCGTCGGACCCGCGCGTCGAGCACCTGCAGGACATCCAGCACGTGTCGGAGTTCGACCGCCTGGAGATCCAGCACTTCTTCGAGGTCTACAAGGACCTGGAGCCGGGCAAGTCCGTCGAGGGCGCCGACTGGGTCGGCCGTGCCGCGGCCGAGGCCGAGATCGAGGCCTCCTACAAGCGCCTGCAGGACCAGGGCGGCGCGCACTGACGCGGTTCCCTTCGAGGGACGTTCCGGTTCCGCTTCCGTACGGGTGGCGGGGCCGGTCCTGACGGAGACCCGGGGATGCCCTGGGGCTCCGTCGGCAGTCTGAGGACGGCGTGAACGGGCGGTACACCTCATCGGTGTGCCGCCCGTTTCGCGTGCGGGTCCCTTGTCCGTGCCCATACTGGGCAGGAGTGCGGCCAGGACCCATCGGGCCAGGAAGAGCGAGGTCGAGCAGTGGCGGAACAGGGCGGTCCCGAGGACCAGAAGCCCCAGTCCGACGAGGCGCACAGTGCGTTCACCGCGCCCGCCGGGGTGGAGCAGCCCGTACTGCCACTCGAAGACGACCAGCCGACCTCGGAGTTCGCGGTACCGGCCGGGGTGCAGCCGGAGCCGCCCGGTCCGGGTTCCGCTTCCGGTCCGGGCCGGGCCGGCAGGAACCTCTCCGACTCCGACACCGGCGCCTCGGCCTTCACCCCGCCCCGGACGTACGACGCGAGCCAGACGCCCGCGTTCACCCCGGCGCAGGGCATCCCGATGGTCCGGCTGACCAAGGAGGCGCCCTGGCAGGACCGGATGCGCACCATGCTCCGGATGCCGGTCACCGAGCGCCCCGCGGCGGAGAGCGTCCAGCGGACGGACGACTCCGGGCCCGCCGTGCCGAGGGTGCTCGACCTGACGCTCCGTATCGGCGAGCTGCTGCTGGCCGGGGGCGAGGGGGCCGAGGACGTGGAGGCCGCGATGTTCGCGGTGACCCGTTCGTACGGTCTGGACCGGTGCGAGCCGACCGTCACCTTCACGCTGCTCTCCATCTCGCACCAGCCCTCGCTGGTCGAGGACCCGGTGACGGCGAGCCGTACGGTGCGCCGCCGGGGCACCGACTACAACCGGCTGGCGGCGGTCTTCCGGCTGATCGACGACATCACCACCGAGGACGTCGACGTCTCGCTGGAGGAGGCGTACCGGCGGCTGGCGGAGATCCGGCGCAACCGCCACCCCTTCCCCGGCTGGGCGCTCACGGCGGCGGCCGGGCTGCTCGCGGGGGCGGCTTCGGTGCTGGTCGGCGGTGGCGTGGTGGTGTTCTTCGTGGCGGCGGCCGGCGCCATGCTCGGCGACCGGCTGGCCTGGTTCTGCGCGGGGCGCGGGCTGCCGGAGTTCTACCAGTTCACCGTCGCCGCGATGCCGCCCGCCGCGCTCGGGGTGGCGCTGACACTCACTCACTGGAGCGATGTGCGGCCGTCGGCCGTGATCACCGGTGGGCTCTTCGCGCTGCTGCCGGGGCGGGCCCTGGTGGCGGGCGTGCAGGACGGGCTGACCGGCTACTACATCACCGCGGCCGCCCGCCTGCTGGAAGTCATGTACTTCTTCATCGGGATCGTGGTCGGGGTGCTGGTGGTGCTCTATCTGGGGCTCCAGCTGGGCGCCACGCTCAATCCGGAGGAACGTTTCGTCGCCCACGACCGGCCGGTGCTCCAGATCCTGGCGTCGATGGCGCTGAGCCTGGCGTTCGCCATCCTGCTCCAGCAGGAACGGTCCACCGTGCTCGCGGTGACCCTGAACGGCGGGGTGGCCTGGATCATCTACGGGGCGATGGCCCGCACCGGCGACCTCTCGCCGGTCGCGGCGACGGCGGTGGCGGCCGGCCTGGTGGGCCTGTTCGGACAGCTTTTCTCGCGCTACCGCTACACCTCCTCGCTGCCCTTCATCACGGCGGCCATCGGCCCGCTGCTGCCCGGTTCCGCGACGTACTTCGGGCTGCTGGGCGTAGCCCAGGGCGAGCTGGACCGGGGGCTCGCCTCGCTCTCCACGGCGGTGGCGACGGCGCTGGCCATCGCGATCGGGGTGAACCTCGGGAGCGAGATCTCCCGGCTCTTCATGCGGGTGCCGGGTACGGAGACGGGCGCGGGCCGCAGGGCCGCCAAGCGCACCCGCGGGTTCTGAGACCTGGGGTCTTCCGTTGGGATCAGCCTGGATCAGGCCCCGGCGCCGGCCGTCCCGTGTACGCGAACGGCGCCCGTCCCGTGCGTTCCGGGAGGGGCGCCGTACAGGTGGCCGTGCGGGTCAGCGCTTGGCGTGACGGCCGCGGCGGCCGGCGGGCGAGCTGCCGGAGGGGCCGTCGGAGGGGCCGCTGCCGGGGCGGTCGTCGTCCTCGCGGTTCGCGGCGGCCTTCTTCGACTTGGAGCGGGCCCGGAGGAACTCGACCGCGATCGGCACCACGGAGACCAGCACGATCAGGACGAGGATCGCCTCGATGTTCTTGTGCACGAACTCGATCTTGCCGAGCACCGCTCCGAGCACGGTCACCCCGACGCCCCAGAGGACGCCGCCGATGATGTTGAACACCAGGAACGAGCGGTAGTTCATCCGGCTGACACCGGCGATGATCGGCGTGAAGGTGCGGATCACCGGCACGAAGCGGGCCAGCACCAGCGACTTCGGGCCGTACTTCTCGAAGAACTCGTGCGCCTTCTCGACGTTCTCCTGCTTGAAGAGCTTGGAGTCCGGCCGGTTGAAGAGGGACGGGCCCACCTTCCGGCCGAAGAGATAGCCGACCTGGTCCCCGACGATCGCGGCGATCCCGATCAGGAGGCAGACCAGCCAGAGCGGGTAGTGCAGCTGGCCCGTGGTCACCAGCAGACCCGTGGTGAACAGGATGGAGTCGCCGGGCAGGAAGAACCCGATCAGCAGTCCGGACTCGGCGAACACGATGAGGAGGACGCCGGGAAGTCCGAAGGTGTTGATCAGATAGTCCGGGTCCAGCCAGCTCGGGCCGAGCGCAAGCGTATTCAAGGGTCCGGGCTCCAGGATCGATCGATGGGGGCTGCGTGGCCGCCCCAAGCTATCAACGCCCCGGGGATGCTCCGGGTTCCAGTGGCCGCGGTGGACGTGCGCACGGCACCGGCCGGGGCAAAGCTGGTCCCCAGGAGGTGTCACCCATGGGCATCGAGGATTACGGCGGCGGCCAGAGCGACCACGCGGACGTGCTCGTCGTCACCACGAACGACGTACCCGGGCATCAGGTGACCCGGGTGATCGGCGAGGTGTTCGGGCTGACCGTGCGCTCCCGCCACCTGGGCAGCCAGATCGGCGCCGGGCTGAAGTCGATGATCGGCGGCGAGCTGAAGGGCCTGACCAAGACCCTCGTCGAGACCCGCAACCAGGCGATGGAACGCCTCGTCGAGCAGGCGAGGGCGCGCGGGGCCAACGCGGTACTGATGATGCGCTTCGACGTCTCCGAGGCGGCCGACGTGGGCACCGAGATCTGCGCGTACGGGACGGCCGCGGTGATCAGCGAGCTGTGACGGGCTGCGGCACGCCCCGTGCGGTGTGCTTCGTGCGGTGCGCGGGGAGAGCTGCGAGGCGCGGAGAGTGCTGCGAGGCATGCTGCGAGGCGTGAGAGATAAACGGCTTGTGCGGCTTTTGCGTGGATAGGGTGGGCCGGTGGCCCCCTCCCCCGCGTCGCGCCCCTCGCCGGATTCCCCTGGTTCCCCTGGCTCCCCGCCCCCCTCGGCCCCCGCCGGTGACGGCC
Source organism: Streptomyces sp. NPDC001770 (assembly GCF_053596135.1). NCBI lineage: Bacteria > Bacillati > Actinomycetota > Actinomycetes > Kitasatosporales > Streptomycetaceae > Streptomyces > Streptomyces sp. NPDC001770. The sequence goes on from NZ_JBSFFN010000013.1 coordinate 66,742, forward strand.
CCGCGCCCACGCCCGCCCGGCGGCTGCTGCCGGTCGTCCTGCCGGCGCTGGTGGTCGGGGTCGTCTCGGCGCTGATCCTGCTCGGCGTGAGCCTGCTGGCCGAGGAGCTCCAGGACGTGCTCTGGGAGACCCTCCCGGACGCGCTGGGGATCGGCCGGTACTCCTCGCTCTGGATGATCGTCATGCTCACGGCGACCGGTGTCGCGGTGGGGATCACCGTCCACCTGGTGCACGGCCACGCGGGCCCCGACCCGGCCACCACCGGGCTGGTCGGCGCCCCGCTCGCCCCCGGGGTCGTACCCGGGCTGCTGCTGGTCACCCTGCTGGCACTGGCGGGCGGGGTGAGCCTCGGGCCGGAGAACCCGATCACCGAGGCGAACATCGCGCTCGCCTTCTGGCTGGGCCGGCGGCTCGCCCCGGACTCGCCGGCCCAGCTGTGGGTGGGGCTCGCGGCGGCCGGCACCATCGGCGCGCTGTTCGGGACCCCGGTCGCCGCCGCCCTGATCCTCTCCGAGGTCCTCGCCTCCCAGCCGGGCCCGGGAGCGCTCTGGGACCGCCTCTTCGGCCCGCTCGCGGCGGGTGCGGCGGGGGCGCTGACGATGACCCTGGCCGATCACCCCAGCTTCGACCTGTCGCTGCCCGAGTACACCCGCACCGGCTGGGGCGACCTGCTGGCCGCGCTGGTGATCGCCTCGGCGGGGGCGGTGCTGGGCATGGCCGGGGTGCTGGCGGTGCCGTGGACGCACCGGGCGTTCAAAGCGCTGCGGTACCCGGTGCTCGCCATCACCGCCGGCGGGGTCGTACTGGGGCTGCTGGGCGCGCTGGGCGGCCATCTGACCCTCTTCAAGGGGCTGGAGGAGGTGAAGGAGCTGGCCGCGTCGCCCGACGGCTGGTCGGCCGGGGAGTTCGCGGTGATGGCGGTGGTGAAGATGGCGGCGCTGGTGGTGGCCGCCACCTGCGGCTTCCGGGGCGGCCGGATCTTCCCGGCGGTCTTCGCCGGGGCGGCCCTGGGACTCTGCGCGCACGCGCTGGTCGACGCGGTGCCGCCCGCGGTCGCCGTCTCCTGCGCGGTGCTGGGCATGCTTCTCGCGGTCACCCGGCAGGGCTGGCTAAGCCTCTTCACGGCCGCGGTGCTGGTGAGCGACCTGACGGTGCTGCCGGTGCTCTGCGTGGCGACCCTGCCCGCCTGGCTGCTGGTGACCGGCCGGCCCCAGATGCAGCTGCACGAGGACGGTACGGCGCTGCGCTGAGGGGCCGGTACGGCGCGGTGCGGTGCGGTGCCGCACCCGCTCTCCTGCCGGACATGCCGGATGGGCCGTTTGTCCGTATCGTCACATGCGTACGGCCTCTCGGAGCCGCACGAGAACTCCCGCCGTGCGGCCCGCCCCACCCGACGCCCGGAGGATCTCGCATGTCCACGCCCGTCAATGTCGCCGTCGTCTACTACTCGTCGACCGGCACCATCGCGACGATCGCCAAGGCCCTCGCCGAGGACGCGGAGAAGGCTGGCGCCGACGTACGGCTGCGCAGGGCTGCCGAGCTCGCACCGCAGGCCGCCATCGACTCCAACCCGGCCTGGGCCGCCAACGTACGGGCGACCGCCGGCATCGCGGAGGTCGTCGCCGACGACATCGTCTGGGCCGACGCCGTGATCTTCGGCTCGCCGACCCGGTACGGGAACCTCGCCGCCCAGCTCAAGCAGTTCATCGACACCCTCGGCGGGCTCTGGCAGGCCGGTGCGCTGGCCGACAAGGTCTACAGCGGGTTCACCTCCAGCGCCACCGCGCACGGCGGCCAGGAGTCGACCCTGCTCGCGCTCTACAACACCATCCACCACTTCGGCGGCATCCTCGTCGCCCCCGGGTACACCGACCCGTCGAAGTTCGTCGACGGCAACCCGTACGGCACCTCCCACGTCGCCGGCCAGGGGGACATCCCGGTCGGCGAGCAGACGCTGACGGCGGCGCGCGTCCAGGCCGAGCGCGTCGTGAAGTTCACCCGGGCCATCAAGGCCGGTCTCGCCGCCGAAGGCTGACGCGGCGGCGGGGGCCCGCACACCGAGAGGACGTGCCGCATGGCGCTCCACAAGGGATCACACGGCAAGGACGGTTCCGGCACGGGCCGGAAGCTGGCCCTCAACCCCTTCTTCGGGGAGGCCGATCCGACGGCCGGCATGACCTCGGCCCCGCCGACGCACCGGCTGCCGGACGGCCCGCTCCCGCCGTCCACCGCGTACGGGCTCGTCCACGACGAGCTGATGCTCGACGGCAACTCCCGGCTCAACCTCGCCACCTTCGTCACCACCTGGATGGAACCCCAGGCCGGGGTGCTGATGGCGGAGTGCCGGGACAAGAACATGATCGACAAGGACGAGTACCCGCGCACGGCCGAACTGGAGCGCCGGTGCGTCGCGATGCTCGCCGACCTGTGGAACGCCCCGGACCCGGCCACCGCCGTGGGGTGCTCCACGACCGGATCCAGCGAGGCCTGCATGCTCGCCGGGCTGGCGCTGAAGCGGCGCTGGGCGGCGAAGAACCCGGACCGCTATCCGGCCACCGCCCGGCCCAATCTGGTGATGGGCATCAACGTGCAGGTGTGCTGGGAGAAGTTCTGCAACTTCTGGGAGGTCGAGGTTCGGCTCGTCCCCATGGAGGGCGATCGCTTCCACATCGACCCGCAGGGCGCCGCGGACCTCTGCGACGAGAACACCATCGGGGTCGTCGGCATCCTCGGCTCCACCTTCGACGGGTCCTACGAACCGATCGCCGGCCTCTGCGAGGCGCTGGACGCCCTCCAGGAGCGGACCGGGCTCGACATCCCGGTCCACGTCGACGGCGCCTCGGGCGCCATGGTCGCGCCCTTCGTCGACGAGGACCTGGTGTGGGACTTCCGGCTCCCCCGGGTGTCCTCCATCAACACCTCGGGCCACAAGTACGGCCTGGTCTACCCCGGCGTCGGCTGGGCGCTCTGGCGCACGCCCGAGGACCTCCCCGAGGAGCTCGTCTTCCGGGTGAACTACCTCGGCGGCGACATGCCCACCTTCGCGCTGAACTTCTCCCGGCCGGGCGCCCAGGTCGTCGCGCAGTACTACACCTTCCTGCGGCTGGGCCGGGAGGGCTACCGTGCCGTCCAGCAGACCTCCCGCGACGTGGCCCGGGGCCTCGCCGAGCGGATCGAGGCCCTCGGCGACTTCCAACTCCTCACCCGGGGTGATGAGTTGCCGGTATTCGCCGTGACGACCGCGCCGGACGTGACGGCGTACGACGTCTTCGACGTGTCCCGGCGGCTGCGCGAGCACGGCTGGCTGGTGCCCGCCTACACCTTCCCGGCCAACCGTCAGGACCTGTCGGTGCTGCGGATCGTCTGCCGCAACGGCTTCTCCTCCGACCTCGCCGAACTCCTGCTGGAGGACCTGCGGGCACTGCTGCCCCAACTGCGCGAGCAGCCGCACCCGCTGAGCCGCGACAAGAGCGCCGCGACCTCGTTCCACCACTGAACAACCAGGTGTACGGGCCTACTTGCGGCTCTCCGCGATCAGCTCGAAGGCCGTCCTACCGTCCAGGGACTCCCGGATGATGTCGGCATGACCCGCGTGCCGGGCGATCTCCTCGACCAGGTGGACCAGGAACCACCGCAGGGAGACCTCCTCGTCCTCCGGGAACCAGGGGGCCTCCGGCAGCGGGAAGGTGGCGTCGAGGTCCGGCGCGGACCGGATGTACTTCTCGGTCTCGGCGGCCACCCCGTCCCAGAACGCCAGCACCTGGGGGACGGTCTCGTCGCCGACGAGCCGGAAGCTGTCCCCCCAGTTCTCCTGGGTACGCACCTTCTCGTTGGGCTGCTGCTGGGCCATCCGGAGCCAGTTCAGCTCCATCTCGGCGACGTGCTTGGCCAGCCCGGAGAGGGAGAGCTCGCCGGCGGTCGGCCGGCTCGCCGCCTGCTCCTCGGACAGCCCGAGGAGGGTGCGGCGGATCGCACCGCGCTGGGCCTCGACGAAGCCGAGAAGGGTGCCGCGCTCGTCGCCGTGCGATTCGGACACGTGGGTGACCATGCTGACCGTCCAGGGATCTCGGGCCGGAGCCCCCGTGGCCCCGACCGACATTCTCACGCTAAGAGCCCTTGCGGACAGCTTCCGTCCTCGATGCCGGGACACGCGGTTCCGTTCAGAAAGGAAAGACCGTGCGGCCGTACTGGACCGAGATCCAGTGGGTCGTCGTGAAGGCGTCCACGACCGCGTCGCCGTTCCGCCTGCCGAGTCCGGACATCTTCTCGCCCCCGAAGGGAGCCAGTGGATCGTCCTGCACCGTGGGGCCGTTGACGTGGAACATTCCGGTGCGGACCCGCCGTGCGAACCGCACCCCGCGGTCGACGTCGGCGGTGTGCACCGCCCCGCTCAGCCCGTACGGGGTGTCGTCGGCGATCCGTACCGCCTCGTCCTCCCCGTCGAAGGGGATCAGCACGGCCACCGGCCCGAAGACCTCCTGCGTCAGCAGGGGCGACCCCTCGGGCACGCCGGTCAGCACGGTCGGCTCCACGACATTGCCCCGGGTACGGCCGCGCAGCAGCGCGGTGGCCCCGGCGGCGAGCGCATCGTCGACCAGCCCGGAGAGGGCGTCGGCCTGGAAGGCGTTGATGACCGGGCCGATACGGGTGGCCGGGTCGCGCGGGTCCCCGGCGGTGATCCGGGCCGCCTCGGCGACGAACCGCCCGGTGAACTCCGCCTCCACCCGGCGGTCGACCAGGATGCGGTTGGCCGCCATGCCGACCTGGCCCTGGAAGAAGAACCGGCTGAAGACGGCGGCGTCCACGGCCGCCCCGATGTCCGCGTCCTCCAGCACCACCAGGGCGCTGTTGCCGCTGAGTTCGAGCACGCACCGCTTGAAGCGGCGGGCGGCCTTGGCCGCTATCCGGCGGCCCACCCGGTCCGAGCCGGTGAACGAGATCACCGCGGGCACCGGGTGGTCGATGAACGCGTCCCCTATCTCGGCGCTGTCCGTGACCACCACGTTGAGGAGCCCCGGCGGCAGCCCGGCCTCCTCGAAGACGCGCGCCACGAGGCCGCCACCGACGACGGGAGCGTTCTGGTGCGGCTTCATCACGACCGCGTTGCCGAGCGCCAGGGCCGGTGCGACCGACTTCATCGCCACGACGAAGGGGAAGTTGAAGGCATTGACGACGGAGACGACCCCGACGGGCCGCCGGTAGATCCGGTTCTCCTTGCCGTCCACCGCCGCGGGCAGCAGCCCGCCGACCGGTCGGACGGCCTGGCGTATCGCCTCGCGGAGGAGCTCGCGGCCCAGTTCGACCTCGTACCGCGCCCGGGGCAGCGTCCCGCCCAGCTCGTCGACGATGGCCTCGGCGATCTCGTCGGCGCGCTCCTCGACGACGGCCAACGCCCGGACGAGGACGGCCTGTCGCTCGTGCGGACGGGCGTCGGCCCATGCCGCCTGCGCGCGCTCGGCGGCCCGGTACGCGCGGTCCACCTCGGTGGCGGTCGCGACCGTGATGGCGCAGAGCTTCTCGCCGTTGTAGGGATTGACGTCGATGATGTCCCACGAACCGCTGCCGGTCAGCCATTCGCCATCGATGTACTGATGGGCCAGTTCATGGAAGAAGGACATGCAATCCCTTACTGCAGGCTTTCGCACACTCCTGATCGAACGTCATGGTACGCGGGGATCAGGTCTGTTGAAGCAGTCGGTGGAGGAGATCCCGGGTCTCGTCCTCACCGGGACTGTCGGCGCGCAGCCGGACCATGGCCTTTTCGTAACTCTGGACGTCCTCGGCCTTGTCGAGATAGAGCGCGCTGGTGAGCTGCTCCAGAAAGATGATGTCCGACAGGTCCGATTCGGGAAAGCGCAGCATGGTGAACGCACCGCTTTCGCCCGCGTGTCCGCCGAAACTGAACGGCATCACCTGGAGGGAGACGTTGGGGTGCTCCGACATCTCCAGCAGGTGCCGCAACTGGGAGCGCATCACGTCGCGCGATCCGTAGGGCCGGTGCAGGGCCGCTTCGTCGAGCACCGCGTGGAAGTCCGGCGCGCGCTCGGAGACGAGCACCTTCTGCCGCTCGAGGCGTAGCGCGACCCGGCGGTCGATCTCCGCCTCGGGCGCTCCGCGCATACCCCGGGAGACGACCGCGTGCGCGTAGGCCTCGGTCTGCAACAGGCCGTGCACGAACTGGACTTCGTAGATGCGGATGAGGGATGCCGCCCCTTCCAGACCGATGTACGTCTGGAACCAGCCGGGCAGCACGTCGCCGTAACTGTGCCACCAGCCCGCCACGTTGGCCTCGCGGGCCAGGCCGAGGAGCGACTCGCGCTCCGCCTCGTCCGCGACCCCGTAGAGCGTGAGCAGATCCTCGATGTCCCTGGCCTTGAAGCTCACCCGTCCCAACTCCATGCGGCTGATCTTCGATTCGGAGGCCCGGATGGAGTAGCCGGCCGCCTCACGCGTGATTCCGCGAGACTCGCGCAGCCTTCTGAGCTGAGAGCCCAGCAGGATGCGGCGCACCACGGATCCACTCGACTCGCCTGCCGACACTGGACAACCCTCCCCATAGCTTCCCGGGCAACGGGGCCCCCGAACCCCGAGCACCGGATTCTGCCACCAAAACGCTCCGGGCCGTACTCATTCGGTTACAGAGAGGGGAAGACTTGCCGGAGCCATGAAAAATGCCGTACGGAAGAAATGCTCCGGAACCACCACGGTACTGGGCACGTCCGGCGCGTGCACGTGCATCTGCCCTTGCATCTGCTTCAAGCATTCGGAAGCATGGCCCTTGCGCACCTGCGTGATCGTTCGTGTTGTGCCGCTGTGTCCCCGCAGTACCGCTCACAGGCAGTGCCGCTCGCAGCCGCGAATCCCGGGAGCACCTCGTATGAGGACTGATGGATCGACGACGCTCGAACCGTTACGGCGTGGCCTGCCCCCCACCGACCCTGCGGCGATCACGGCATCGGCATCGATCACGCTCCCGGCACGGTACGAAGCGGTCGGCTCCGCACGGCACTTCACCCGCGGCACGCTCCACCAGTGGCAGCTCGACGACCGCTTCGACGATGTCGCCCTGGTCGTCTCGGAGCTGGTCACCAACGCCCTGCGTCACGCGCTGCCCGCCGATGTGGCCCGCGATCCGAACTCCCCCCCGGTACGGCTCCAGCTGGCGCGCTGTACCACCCGTCTGGTGTGCGCGGTCCGCGACCCCAGCAGGGAGAGCCCGATAGCGGGGGAGGCGGAGGACTCCGCCGAGTCCGGCCGGGGGCTGTTCCTGGTCGAGTCCTTCAGCGACAGCTGGGGCTGGCACCCGGTCCCGGCTTCCGGGACCCCGGTGACACCGACGGCCCCGCGCGGAAAGGTCGTCTGGGCGGTGTTCCTGCTGTCGGGTGACGGCGAGGTGGCCGACAACTCCCTCTGAGAAGAGGGCTGTTCGTGCCGGGCATGGGCAACCGCGCGACGCGCGCGGGAACCGTGCGGAGGCCGGACCCGAAAGACCGAGGGCCGGAGTGCGAGGGGGAGTCGCGCTCCGGCCCTCATCACGTCCCGCCCGGGCCGCATGCCCGACGCCTGCCCGACCGCGCCCGGACCGGGGCCGCTTCCGGCGCCGCGCACCGCATCCCGCGCACTCCGCGGCGACCGCGAAGCGCGGCCGTACCGCCGTGATCGCTCAGGTTCCGGACGCCAGGTGGTCGAACTCGCCGTCCTTGACGCCCAGCAGAAGCGCTTCGATCTCCGCCGGCGTGTAGACGAGCGCCGGTCCGTCCGGGTGGCGGGAGTTGCGCATGGCCACATTCCCTCCGGGAAGTTTCGCGAACTCCACGCAAGATCCTTGGGAGTTGCTGTGCCTGCTCTTCTGCCAGACGACCCCGTGAAGTCCTGTGGCCGCCATGCCGTTGTACACGTCGTGCACAGAAAGCTCCCCGAGTTGCAAGGTGCAAGTGTCAACCAAGCGTCAACCACCCTGGATCATAGCGGTAATTCACATGCCAATGCATGGGCAAATGCACGTGCACGCGGGGTGGTCCTTTGATTACAGCGTTTACCGCCCCCTGCAAATGGCATGCGCACCGCTGGTGGCGCCCCCGGGCTCCCCGGACCAATGGTCCCGCCGCCACACCCCGGCACCCCACTCGGCGTCTCCCCCCTCCGTACGCCAGCCGTTTCCGCGGGCCGCGGCAGGTACGGGCCCTACGGGCGGGACCCGAGTGACACCGCGGTGACGCTGCGGAGAAAACCGCCGGGCACCACCCGGCGGCCCTCCCCCGCATCCATGCTTTTCAGCGGGATTCCGGTTCCGCCCTGCCCTCTTCTTCGGCTTCTCGGGGTTCTTGGGGTTCTCGGGCTTCTTGGGCTTCTCGGGCTTCTTGGGGTTCCTGGGCTTCTTGGGCTTCTCCGTCTTCATCGCCCGGTCGCGCTCTCCGGCTGCTGGGCACGGCTCCCCGGTCGTCCAGCGCGAACGACAATTCGACCAGTGCGTCGAGCAGCAGCGCCGCTCCCCGGCGTACGACGGGGTCGGGTACGGGTTCTCCCGGTTCGGGTTCCTCGTCGTAGGGCGCTTCGAGAAAGTCCCAGTACGCCACCGACTCGGCGACCGGCCCCCATTCCGGGACCCGTCGTTCGCGTACCGCCTTCGCGCCCTTCTCGGTGGAGCCGCGGAGTGCGTCGGCGAGTTCCGCCGCGCCGCGCACGGGGGTCGCCGCACGGTCGGGCAGGTGGGCCTCCAGCAGCATGGCGGCCCGGCCGAGCTGCGACAGCGCGTGCTGGGCGTCGGTGGCGGCCGCCCGCGAGATGCCCCGGTGCCGCACCGGTTCGTACTGGGCCTTCTTCAGCGTCTCCGTCCACTCGACGCGGGCCTCGCGGGAGGCGATGAGCGCGGTCCGTACGTCGTCGTTGCTGCGGGCCGCCGGGTCGGCGTACTGGTCGATGACCGTGGCGGCGTACCGGCCGACCGAGGTCAGCCACCCGGCGAGCCGGTTGCGCAGCCGCGGGGTCTCCCAGGCCGGGTAGACGGCGTACGAGATCATGGCCAGCAGCCCGCCGACCAGGGTCAGCACGATGCGTTCGGGGACCGTCTGCGACCAGTCGTTGCCGGCCATGCCGAGCAGGAAGACGACGTACGCCGAGATGCAGACCTGGCCGACCGCGTACCCGGTGCGCATCAGCAGGTACATCAGCCAGGCGCAGCAGACGGCGAGCGCGGCGGAGAGTTCCGGGCCGGGATGGGCGACCTGCACGACGACGGTGGCGAACGTGACGCCGACGATGGTGCCGCCGAAGCGGGCCACCGAGCGGGCGTAGGTCTGCGAGAAGTCCGGCCGCATCACCATGACCGCGGCCATCGGTGCCCAGTAGCCGTGGCCGAAGGGCAGCGCTTCCCCGATGAAGTAGCCGACGGTGGCGACCGCGGTGACCCGGATCGCGTGCCGCAGGATCGCCGATCCGCGGTGCAACTCGCCCCGCATCCGGCCGATCACGACCGGGACGAGCCTGATCAGACCGGGGCGGCGGCGGTGCGGGGTCTCGGGGTCGGCTTCCGAGCCGTGCCGGGTTCCGGCGCCCTCGGCGATCTCCACGACGTCGTGGAGGAGGGCGATCAGCCGGTCGGCCGCCCGCCGGGGCGGGCCGCTGGTGAGCCCGCCGGTCTCGGGCGCCTCCAGCGCCGCCAGCGCCGGTCCGCCGAGCCGGACCGGATCACCGTGCCGGATCGCGCGGGCCGCCGCGTCGAGCACCGAGCCGGCCGCCTTGAGGAGCTCACGGGCGCGGTCGCGCTGCGGGCCCTCCTCGGGCACCCCCATGGCGGGGTCGGCCAGTGAGGCGAGGACCGGGCGGATGCGTTCGGCGACGCTCCGGGCACCGTGCAGTTCGGCCGGGCGGTGGCGGGCCTCACGGGCGGAGACGGCCGCCGCGTCGCGGGCGGTCATCAGCGCCTGTGGGTCGAAGGGCGCGATCGGGTCGTAGCGCAGCCGGCGGGCGTAGTCGGCCTCGGCGGCCAGCGCGTCGGCGAGCGCGTCGCGCTGGGCCCCCCATCTGCGGACCGGGAAGAGCACGATCAGGGTGGCCTGCACCAGGCCGCCGATGATGATCACTCCGGCGTGCGCGGCGGCGTCCAGGACGGAGGTGGGCAGGGTGATGGTGACGAGCATGATCGCCACGTTGGAGGAGGCGATGATGCCGCCGGTGGGGCCCGCGGCCCAGGCGAGCCCGGCGACGAAGGTCCAGAGGACCAGGACGGCGAGGAACACCACGTGGTACGGGCCGGCGATGTAGCCGACGAACGTCGAGATGCTCAGGCTGACGCCGGAGATCAGGGCGAGCACCGGGCGGGGGCGCCAGCTGCGCTGGAAGGTGGCGATGGCCGCCTGGAACGCGCCGAACGCGGAGCTGGCCGCGAGGACCGGCCCGGAGAGCGCGAGCGCGGTCTCGACCACCAGCGCCAGTCCGATGGCGCCGCGCAACGCGACGAGCGGCTCCAGCCGGGTCCGCTCGACCGTGAACCCCGAGCGGGCGGTCTCCTTCAGCGCCCGGAGCCAACTCATGGGGCGAGCGTAGCCGCGATACGGGGCAAGCCGGACCTTTGGTTCACCCGTCCGGGACGGCTTCAGGCCGCCCGCGGGGACGGACCGGGCGGGGGTGCCCGGCGGGGCTCCGCGGGCGGTCCAGGGCCTTCCGGCGTGGGCTCGCGCCCGGTCACACCTCGACGGTGGTTCCGGGCTCCAGGCGCTCGACCGCGACGCCGGTCAGGCCCTGCTCGCCGAGGAAGCGGGCGGTGGAGGCCTGTCCGAGTTCGCTGAGCATGAGTTCGTGGATCTGGACGACGCGCTCGGGCCCGACGGCCCGTACGTGGTCGGCGGCCTCGCCGAGCTTGGTCCACGGGCCGCTGGTCGGCAGCAGGAGGGTGCGCACCGCGGCCGTGGACGGTGAAGGCGAGGGAGCCGACGGTGAAGGAGTCGCCCGCCGCCACGGCGCGGACGCGGCCCCCGTGGCCCCCGTGACCGCCGAGGGCCGCCGCGACCGCGGCCGTGCCGTAGACCCGCAGGCCGGGCCGGGTCTCCAGGGCGGCGGCGACGAGTTCCTCGTCGAAGTGGTCGAAGTGCTCGTGGGTGATCAGGACGGCGTCGGCCCGGCCGACCGCCTCCGCCGCGTCCGGGGTGAGGGTGCCGGGGTCGATGACGACGTGGGTCCCCTCCTTCTCCAGAGCGACGCAGGCGTGGGCGTGCTTGGTGAGCTTCACGATGGTGTCCTTCCGGGCGGGGCGGTGTCCCGGCGCGTCTCGGCGCCTCGATGATCTCCAACCAAACTGTACACCTGGGCTGGCTTGTTTGCCGGTAGACTGCCGCCATGGACGACGCTCTACTGGCCGAGGAACTCCGCCTGACCATCGGACAGCTGGTCCGCACGGTGCGCACCGCCGACACGATGCCCCCCGGCGAGGCCGCCGTCCTCGGCTACCTCGACCGCGACGGCACGATGACCGCCGCCGACATCGCGAAGCGGCGGGGGGTCACGCACCAGTCGGCGACCAAGGCCGTCAAGGAGCTGCTGGACCAGGGGTTCGTACGGGCCGAGCCGCACCCCCTCGACGGGCGCAAACTCCTGCTCCACCTCACACCGGCCGGCAGCGACAGGCTCGCGGAGGAGCGCGGCAGGCGCGCGGAGTGGCTGGGCGTCGCGATCGGCGATGCGCTCGGCCCCGGGGAGCGCGAGGTGCTCGTGGCGGCGCTGCCGCTGCTGACGCGGCTGACCGACCGGCTGAGGGCCGGGCAGGACGGGCCGCTTCCGGGGCGGAGGTACCGCTCCGCGTCTACGGGGTGATGCCGCGGCCCTCGCGGCCGCCCACCCGGGCGCGGTCGGCGGCCTCGGTGCCGTGGGTCCAGCCGTCCAGGTCGGTGGCGCCGCGCACCCGGGTGGTGGTGGTCTTCGGGAACATCCGGTCCGCCGCACCGGAGACCGCCACGTCGCGGGCGGCCAGCACGGGCAGCAGCGCGTCGGTCCCGGGCCCGTCCGTACCGCCGTCGTCCGCGCCTGCGGCTTCCGCGCCCGCCTCGGCGGTGACCCGGGCGGTGTCGGCGGCGAGCCGGCTGCCGAGGCGCTGGGCGTACGCCATCAGGAAGGACTGACGGAACGTCTTCGTCCGCTTCCGGCCGCCGGCCCGCTGCCCCGCCTCGGCCCGGGCCATCGCGGAGGTGCCCTGCACCAGCAGCGAGGTGAAGAGGAGCTCGACCGCCTCCAGGTCGGGCTCGAACCCGACGACGGTGGTGAAGCCGAGGTCGCTGTTCCAGACGGCCCGGCAGCGGTTCGCCGAGGCGACCGCGTCGAGCAGGATCGCCTTGGCCGTCTCGTACGGGGCGTCGACCCCGATCCGGCAGGCGCCGGGCCGGTCCCCGCTGTGGGTACGGGCGGCGAGCAGCGCCTCGTCGATGCTGTGCCGGGCCATCAGCTCCTGGGCCTTGGTGGTGAGCGCCTCGGCCTCCTCCGGGTAGTCGGTCGCCTCCGCCTTCGCCAGCAGGGCGCGGATGCGGGTGAGCATGCGCGGTTCGTCGTGCGCGGGCGGCGGAAGCCGGCCGGCACCGGCGGGGGCCCGGCCGGGGGGCGGGCCGACCGCCTCCACGGCGGGGAGCCGCAGCAGCAGCCGGTACAGCTCCAGCAGCGCGGAGGCGTAGCTGAAGCGGTCGGGCCGGTTGCGCGGCACCGGCGGCGGGAGTTCGGCGAGCTGGCCGGACCAGCGCGGCGGAAGCGCGGCGTACGCGGCGGTCTCGGCGGCGATCAGGGTCGCGGCGAGCGCCGCCCGCTCCTCGTCCAGCTCCCTGCGCACGAAGCGGACGACGTCGGCGGGCTGCCAGCCCCGGGCCCAGGCGCGGCGGAGGAACTCCTCGCCGCGCCGGTGCGCGTCGTCGTCCGCGTCCGGGGCGGCGGCGAGCAGTGACGCACCGGCGTCCAGACCGGCGTCGCCCTCCGAATAGAGGGCCGCCGCGCACGCCTGGTCGATCACCGATTCCATGGGTTCAGGGTAGAGGTGGGCGCCCGGGCGGGACTCTCCTCACCCTTCTGCCCGCTCCTCCCCCGCTCCTCCGCTCACCCCTCCCGCGGCGGGAGCAGCACCAGTTTCCCGCGTACGTGCCCGGCCTCGCTGACCCGGTGCGCCTCGGCGGCCTCCGCCAGCGGGTAGGTGTGGTCGACCGGGATGCGCAGCTCGCCGAGGACGGCACGCCGGGCGTTGGCGGCGAGGCGTCCGGCGGAGGGGCCGCCGCCCCCGGCGGAGAAGGCGACGCCGAGCGCGGGGGCGTCGGCGTCGGCGATGGTGATCACCCGGTCCGTCGTACCGCCGCGCAGCTCGATGGAGTCGGGCAGCGCGCCCCGGCCGGCCGCGTCGAAGACCGCGTCCACACCCTGTGGAGCGATCGCGCGGACCCGCTCGACCAGCCCGGGGCCGTACTCCACCGGCGTCGCGCCCAGCACCCGCAGATAGTCGTGGTTGGCGGGGGACGCCGTGCCGATGACGGTCGCGCCCCGGGCCGTCGCCAGCTGCACGGCGGCCGAACCGACCGCTCCGGCCGCGCCGTGCAGCAGCAGCGTCTCCCCGGCGTCCAGCGCCAGTTCGTCGAGCACCCGGGAGGCGGTCTCGGTGGCCACCGGCAGCGCGGCGGCCACCTCCCACTCCAGGTCGGCCGGTTTGCGGGTGATCTTCTCCGGGGCGGCCAGCACCTCGGTGGCGTACGACCCCGTCTCGCTGTAGCCGAGCACCTCGTCGCCGGGGGCGAAGTCCGTGACGCCCTCGCCGACCTCCTCGACCACGCCCGCGAACTCGCTGCCGGGCGTCGCGGGGAGCGGGGTGGGGTGGGCCTGCTCCATCCAGCCCTTGCGGATCTTGTAGTCGAGCGGATTGACCCCGGTGGCCCGCACCCGCACCCGGACCCGGCCCGGCGCCACCCGCGGGGCGTCCACCTCCTTGAGCCGCAGCACCTCGGGGCCGCCGAACTCCTCGAACACGATCGCCTTCATCCCTGCTCCTGCTCCCCGCGCGCCGCGGTCCGCTCGTCGTCGCCCCCGTGCCGATCCTCGCGGCCGGACCCCGGGACTGCCTCCCGGGAGGCGCCGCCCGGGCCGTTCCGGGGCCGTTCCCCGGGGATGTCAGTGCCCGGTGCCAGACTCGGGGCCATGACGGAACGGTGGGCCCTGGCCGAGTCGGAGGGCGGCGGCGCGCTGCTCGTTCCGCTGGGCCGGGACGGGCGCCCGGCCGGTCCGGTGCGCCAGGAACCCGACCTCGCCGAAGCGGTCCGGGCGCGCCCCGAGGTGGTGCGCTGGGTGTGGCGGTCCACCGCCGCGGTCTACCCCCGGCTGCTCGCCGCCGGGGTCCGCGTCGAGCGGTGCTACGACATCGAGTGCGCGGAGCTGCTCCTCCTCGGCCACGAGGGGCGGCTCGGCGAACCCCGTTCCGCCGCGGCGGCCCTGGCCCGCCTCCGTAACGCCCCCGTGCCCGCCGACCCGCCGCCCCGCAGCGCCGACCCCGGGGCGCAGTCCCCGCTCTTCGAGCCGTCGGCGGGGGCGGAGGTGCCGTTCGAGGGGCTGCTCGACGTCTACGCGGACCAGTTGCGCCGTCACGCGGCGGCCGAGCACCCGGACCGGATGGTGCTGCTCACCGGCACGGAGTCGGCCGGGATGCTGGTGGCCGCCGAGATGAACCGGGCCGGGATGCCCTGGCGTGCCGATGTGCACCGGGCGCTGCTGAACGAGCTGCTCGGCGAGCGGTACGCGGGCGGCGGCGAGCCCCGCAGGCTCGCCGAGCTGGCGGACCAGGTGTCGGCGGCGTTCGGGCGGCGGGTGCGGCCCGATCTGCCGGCCGATGTGATCAAGGCGTTCGCCGGGGCCGGGATCAAGGTGACCTCGACGCGGCGCTGGCAGCTGGAGGAGATCGACCACCCGGCGGTGGAGCCCCTGATCGCGTACAAGAAGCTCTACCGCATCTGGACCGCGCACGGCTGGGGCTGGCTCCAGGACTGGGTGCGCGGGGGCCGCTTCCGCCCCGAGTACACGCCCGGCGGCTCGGTGAGCGGGCGGTGGACGACCAACGGCGGCGGGGCGCTCCAGATCCCGAAGGTGATCCGGCGGGCCGTCGTCGCGGACGAGGGCTGGCGACTCGTCGTCGCCGACGCCGACCAGATGGAACCGAGGGTGCTCGCCGCGATCTCCCGCGACCCCGGGCTGATGGAGGTCGCGGGACACGAGGGCGACCTCTACGCCGCGCTCTCCGACCGCGCCTTCCGGGGCGACCGCGACCAGGCGAAGGTCGCCCTGCTCGGCGCGGTCTACGGCCAGACCTCCGGAGACGGCCTGAAGAACCTCGCCGCGCTGCGCCGCCGCTTCCCGCTGGCCGTCGGGTACGTCGACGACGCGGCGAAGGCGGGCGAGGAGGGCCGCCTCGTACGGACCTGGCTCGGGCGGACCAGCCCGCCCGCCGCCGGTGCCGGGGACGACGGCGAGGCGGGGCTGCCGCAGGAGGGCGGCGCGGACGAGGAGGACGGCTCCGGGGACGGCCGGCGGGGGTACGGCTTCACCCCCGGGTACGCCTCCTCCGACGCGCGGGCCCGCGGCCGGTTCACCCGTAACTTCGTGGTGCAGGGCAGCGCCGCCGACTGGGCGCTGCTGCTCCTCGCCGGGCTGCGCCGCACGCTCGCCGGGGAGGCACTCCGGGCGGAACTGGTGTTCTTCCAGCACGACGAGGTGATCGTGCACTGCCCTGCCGAGGAGGCCGAGCGCGTGGTGCGGGCGATCCGCGAGGCCGGTGAGCTGGCGGGGCGGATCGCCTTCGGGGTGACCCCGGTGCGGTTCCCTTTCACCACGGCGGTGGTGGAGCGGTACTCGGACGCGAAGTGAGGGGCCAGGGTCCGCAGCGCGAAGTGAAGCGACGTGCAGTCAGGATCGGGTCCGGCGGTGACGCGAAGTGGCGCTCCCGCGCCCGCTGTTCGCGGGGCGCGGGCGCTCTTGCCGTACGGAGACCGCTACTTCATCTGGAGTTTGCGCCACTTCGGGGAGGTGACCAGTGCTTTGAGCTCCTCGATGGAGAGCGCGGGATCGGTCCGGGTGGCCGTCCCGTCCTGCCGGTCCGCGTTGAAGGCCATGACCACGACCCGCATGCCGTCGGGGTACATGAGGTCGGCCGTCCACTGGACGATGCCCTGCCCGCCCTTCTCGCCCGGCGCCTTCCGGACCGCGAGCAGCGCCCCGCCGGGCAGTGTCTCGGCGCTGCCGTACAGGTCGCCCGCCACGTCCCGCATGTCGCGCTGGACGTTGATCCCGACGAGGGACTGGCCCTTGCCGTCGTCCACGACCAGCTCGGCGTACTCGCTGCCCTCGTCGTGCTGTTTCCGGACCACCGTGACGTCGTGCGGGAGCAGCTTCAGGAGCGTGGGCATCAGCGCGGAGTAGTCGAGCTCGGGGGTGCGGCTCGGGGCGGACGAGGGGGTGGGCGAGGGGGCGGGGGACGCGTCCGCCTCGGCCCGCAGGCGCGGGATCAGGGTCTCCCACCGGTCGGACCGGGCCAGGGCGGTCAGCGCCGCTCCGTCGACCGGCGGCGCGGAGCGGGCGGGTGCGGCACCGCTGCCGAGCACCCCGCTGTAGACGCGGACATCGAGGGTCACCTCGCCCTTCGTCGTACGGAAACGGTTGCCGACGAGGCCGTTGCCCTTCGGCTCGGACGAGCTCGCGGTGGCCGGGCAGCCGTCGTCCGACCGCGTTCCCGTCGTCCCGTCCGGGCTGTCGGCCGGAGGCGCGTCGATCTCGTCGAAGGCCCAGGCCACGCCCTCGGGCGCGTCTCCCGCACCGTCCGACCCCGACAGGCAGAGGTGGTCCGTGGTGTTCCCGCCGGTGCCCGGCACCAGCCACTTCGTCGGGTAGAGGGAGGCGGTGACGGTTGCGGGACCGTCCCCGTCGTCGTACACGACGGAGGCCCTCGCCCCGGTGACGGTGACCTCGGTCCTGCCGCCAAGGGCATTCGCGACGTCGGCCTTCATCGGCGCCCAGCCCGCTTCGGTGCCGACACCGGACCCCTGGGAGACCTTCCCTCCGGGCAGCAGCGCGGTCAGCGTCCTCACCATCTCCTCGCCGGAGATGCCGGTCCCGGTCTTCCTGCCGGAGTTCCCGCCCCCTGCGCCCGGGGTCACCGCGTTGGCACCGGAGGCCAGTGCGGTCCCGGATCCGGAGCCCCCGACCAGCCCGGTCGCCAGACCGCCGCCGAGGGCGACGAGCGCGAGGGCGAGCGCGCCCCCGGTGACGGCGGCGGCCCGGCGCCGCCGCACACCTCGCCGGCCGATCTCGACCGCACCGTCGAGCAGCGCGGTCCGGTCGGGGATCACGAAGGAGTCGCCGGCGCGGCGGAGTTCTCCGCTCAGGTCGTCTTCAAAGGGCATGGCAGAGTCACCGTTCTCGTTCGGTGGAGGCAGCGTGGGTCGGGTCGGGCTGTCGGCGGGACGGCGGGGCCGGCCGGCTCAGTGCGTGGCGAACTCGGCGAGGGTGCCGCCGAGCAGGGTGCGCAGCCGGGACAGCGCCCGTACGCACCGGGTCCGTACGGCTGCCGGGCTCGTCCGGAGGGCCTCGGCGGTCTGTTCGACGCTGCGGTCCTCCCAGTACCGCAGCACCACCACCGCACGGTCCTTCGGGGCGAGCCGGTCGAGGGCGTCGAGCAGCGTCACGCGCAGTGCGGGATCCGCCCCGGCGGGAGCGGGGGCGGCGTCGGGCAGCTCCGCGAGCGGGCGTTCGCCGGCGGAGCGGCGTCTGCGGTGCGTGAGGAAGGCGCGGACGAGCACCGTCTGGGCGTACGCCGCCGGGTTGTCGATCCGGTGGACGCGGCCCCACAGCATGTACATCCGGCCGAGGGCCTCCTGGACGAGATCCTCTGCGAGGTGCACATCACCGCCGGTCAACAGGACGGCCGATCGGTACAGTTGGCCCGCGCAGCTCGCCGCGAACTCCCTGAAGTCCTCGACCCGTGACTTCCTCATGCGTTCCCCCGTCTCCCACGGCCGGTCCAGCCGTGCGCCCCCACTCCTTCGACGCGATGGGGCCGGAAGAATGTTTCACGCGAACATCAGTCAATTTTCCGGCGGTTGTCCGCCCCCGGAACGAACGGGCCGATCCCGGTTCCCCCCGCCGCTCCCCAACCCCGGTGCGCGCGGGTAGGTTCGGCGCCATGGACACTGGTCAGCTACTGGGTTCGGGACGCAGCGCCGACGTGTACGCACTCGACGACTCCTGGGTCCTGCGCCGCTACCGCGACGACGCCGACACCACCCCCGAACTGGCGGTGATGTCCTACCTCTCCGCGTTCGGCTTCCCGGTACCGCGCATCGGGCCGCCGGCCGAGGGGGCGGGCCCCGGCGATCTCGTGATGCAGCGGCTGACCGGCCCCACCATGGCCGAGGCGCTCACGGCCGGTTCCCTGGACGCCCGGCAGGGCGGCGAGATGATCGCCGGGCTGCTGCGGGAGCTGCACGCGCTGCCGCCACGCCTCTCCCCCGATCCGGAGGTCCGCATCCTCCATCTCGACCTGCACCCCGAGAACGTGATGCTGACCGGGCACGGGCCGGTGGTGATCGACTGGAGCAACACCACCGAGGGCTCGCCCGGGACGGACCGCGCCATGTCGGCCCTGATCCTGGCGCAGGTCTCCCTCACCCCCGGTTTCCCGGCGGCGGAGGGGGTGCGCCTCCTGCTCACCGCGCTGCTCGACGCCATGGCCGCAGACGGGGGGATCGCCGGGGCGGACCTCGCCGGGGCCGTCGCCCGCCGCTCGTCGGACCCGTACCTCTCCGCCGCCGAACAGGCCGTACTGGGCGAGGCGGCGGCGCTGGTGGCCGGGCACGGGAGGTGACGGGACGGCGGCGGGGGGCACGGTGGTTCGACCCCGAGGTGGTCCGCCAGCTCATCCGCCGCCGCCGCGACCCGCTCGCCCGCCTCACCCCGCGCGAACAGGAGGTCCTCGCGCTGATGGCGGAGGGCAGGTCCAACGCGTCGATCGCCGACGCCCTCACCGTCAACGAGGGCACGGTCAGCAAGCACTTCGGCTCGATCCTGACCAAGCTCGACCTCACCCTCTCCGAGGAGACGAACCGCCGGGTGCTGGCCGTACTGGCCTACTTGCGCGGCTGACCGGGCGCGGAGGCGACGGCCGCGCCCCGGCCGGTGGTCATCGCGGCGGCCGCGAGGGCCGTCGCCGCCAGGATCGCCCCGGCGACGAGCAGGGCGGCCCGCACGGCGTCGCGCGGAGCATCCGTACCGGCGAGCGCCTCCGCCGCACCGCTGCCGGCCGTACGGGCGAGGTAGACACCGCCGACGACCGCGACACCGAGGGTGCCACCGAGCTGCTGGACGGCGTTGAGGAGTCCGGCGGCCGTACCGGTCTCCTGCGGCCCGACACCACTGAGCGCCACGGTGAAGAAGGGGGTCGTGAACAGTCCGGTGCCCACGCCGGCGACGACGAGCGCGGCCGGCAGGAACACCGGGTACGCGCCGGGGCCGCTCGCCCCGTACGCGAGGAAGGCCGCCAGGAGACCGGCCGCGAGGACCGCGGTGCCGGCGTGCAGCACGCGCGCGCTCCCGTACCGGGGGACGAGCCGGGCGCCCGCCACCCAGGAGCCGGCGGCCAGCCCCACCGACCAGGGCAGCAGCGTCAGCCCGGCGGCGAGCGGCCCGCGGCCCAGGCCCAGTTCCAGGTGGAGCACCACCACGATCATGACAGCGTTCATCACGGCGAAGAACAGCGTCGACGTGCCGAGCGCCGCCGGGAACGCGCGGCCCCGCAGCAGAGCCGGTTCGACCAGCGGAGCCCGGCCCCGGCGGGCGGTACGGCGCTGCTGGACGACGAACCCCGCGAGGACGAGGACTCCCGTCCCCGCGCTCACCCAGGCGGCGGGCCCCGGGGTGCCCGTACCGCCGGTCAGCGGGCACACCACCAGGGCGATGCCCGCCGCCGCCAGCAAGGTCCCGGCCGGGTCCAGGCGCGGGCGGACCGGGGCGCGGTCCTCGCGCAGACGCGGCGCGAGCAACAGCACGACGGCGGCGAGCGGGAGGTTGACGAGAAAGACCGCGCGCCAGGACGAGCCGAGTACGTCGGCATGGGTCAGTACGCCGCCGAGCACCGGACCGAGCACGGCGGACAGGCCCATGACCGGGCCGATCGCGCCGAGCGCCCTGGGCAGTTCCTCACCGTCGAACATCGCCCGTATCAGCCCGAAGGTCTGCGGGACGATCAGTGCGGCGGCGACCCCCTGGAGCGCGCGCAGTCCGATCAGCGCCTCCGGGCCCGGGGCGCACGCGCAGGCCGCCGAGGTGACCGCGAAAGCCACCACGCCGATACGGAAGACGCGGCGCCGCCCGGCCCGGTCGCCCAACCGGGCACCGGTCAGCAGCGCCAGCGCGAACGCGAGGGTGTACGCGGCGCTGAACCACGGGATGGTGGCCTCCGCACCGCCGAGACGGGCGTGCACCACCGGAGCCGCGACCTGGACGATCGTCGCGTCCAGCAGGTTCATGGCCTCGGCGACCAGCACCGCGACCAGGGCGGACCAGCGCCGCGGGAAGGGTGTGTCCGGCACCGGGTCCGGGCCGGGACCGGTGGGTGTGCTGCGGCACGACGTACGGGACATGGCGCTCCCCCTGCGGAACGGGTGACGGCGGTGACGGCGGCCGGTGCCCGGCGGGCCGTGGCGGAGGACCAGGGTTCCGCGGCGCCCTCGCCGAACTCCAATTCCGAAGCCGAAAAAGGCGATTACTTCCATCCGGCTCGGCTACTTTGATGAATGTGCTCGTACTGGACGACCTGGACCGCTGCCTGGTCCACGCCCTGCACGTGAACGGGCGGGCGCCGTTCACGCTCGTCGCCGAGGTCATCGGCTGTTCCACGCAGACCGTGGTCCGCCGCTACCGGCGGCTGTACGCGCAGGCGGGTCTGCGGGTGGTCGCGCTCCCCACCCCGCGCAGCTCGGGAGCCGACCAGTGGTTCGTGCGTCTCACCGCCGCGACCCGTACCGCGCACGACATCGCCCTCGCGCTCGCCCGCCGCCCCGACACCTCCTGGGTACGGCTCACCTCCGGCGGCACCGAGATCGTGGCCGTCATCCGCACCGCCCCGGCGGGCCCGGACGCCCACGCGCTGCTGCTCCGGGACATCCCGCGCACCGCCGGAATCACCGCGGTCTCCGCGCACTACCTGCTGCACACCTACCTCGGCGGCCCGGCCGCCTGGCGGGGCAGGGTCGACGCGCTCGACGCGGAACAGCAGACGCGGCTGCGCGCCGAAAGTGTCTCGGGCGCCGGTACGGCCCCCGGGCCGGCCGCGTCCGCCTACCTGTTGACCGACGCCGACCGGCTGCTCCTGGAGGCGTTGCGCGACGACGCCCGGGCCGGCTACGCCGACCTCGCCGCCGCCACCGGCTCGACCGCGTCCACGGTGACCCGCAGACTCGCCGAACTACGGGCGCGCGGCGCGCTCTTCTTCGACGTGGACGTGGACCCGGCGCTGCTGGGGGCGACCGTCTCGGCGCTGCTCTGGATGCAGGTGGCTCCCGCGCACCTGGACGAGGTCGCCCACGCACTCGCGGAGCACGAGGAGTTGGCGATGGTGGTTGCCACCACCGGTCCGACCAACCTGGTCGCCCAGGCGCTCTGCCGGGACACCGAGGAGCTGCACCGCTATCTGACCCGGAAGGTGGCCTGGAGCACCATCGACCGGATCGAGACCGCCCCGGTGCTGCGTACGTACAAGGCGGCGGCGACCCTGCGCAGCGGCTGGGGTTGAGCGGTGTACGGGCACCCGCGCGCCGGAAGCCCGTACCCCTGGGGGGATACGGGCTTCCGGCATCGGGGCGGCCCGGCTCAGCCGCCGGTGATCACCTTGTTCTTCGCGAGACTCTCCGTCCGCGAACTGAACGTGGTGCGCAGGGACTTCGCGGTCTTCTCGACACCGGAGGCATCCGCGCCCGACTTCTTCGCGGCGGCTACCAGGGTGTCGAGGGTTCCGGCGCCGTACCCGGAGCCGTAGTACTGCTCGTACAGCTTCTTGTACGCAGCGTGGTAGACGGAGTCGAAGGCGTCGGCCGCGAGGAACCGCTCCTTCAGGGCGTTCCCGCCCCTGCCGCCCCCGCCGCCCACCCGTCCGCCGGGGACACCGGCTGCCTGGCCGCCGTTGCCCTGGCCTGCGGTGTCCTGGGCGCCGTCGCCCTGACCCGCGGTGCCCTGGGCGACAGGGGGGCCGCCCTGTCCGCCACCGGGGAACCCCCCGTCGGCCGGAAGCTGCGCTCCGTCGGGGGCGCCCTGGCCACCGGCCGCGTTCCGGCCGCCTCCGGCCGCGTCCCGGTCGCCTTCGGCCGCGGCGCCGGGCATCGCGCCCGCGCCGCCTCCGCCACCGCCGAAGCCGCCCATGCTGGTGCTGTCGTCGGGCCCGCTGGTCGCGTCGCCGCTGAAGGTCAGGTTGAAATCCCAGCCCAGTACGGAGAACTTCTTCGTACCCAGGTCGTACCAGAGCACGTAGTTGTTCCCCGGCCCCGCCATGTCGTCGAAGTTCAGGATCAGGTTCTGCGTCGCCACGTACTGGGCGAAGGAGTCGACGTCCACGTACGTGTGGAGGTCCGCGGCGAACTCCTTGTCCGACGCCTGGTCCACCCACTTCAGCAGCCGCATCACCGGGGCGAGGTCCTGGCTGCCCTTCTTGTTGAGCTGGTTGAAGGACTTCTCGTAGTCGGTCGGGTCGTCACCGACGTAGTCGAAACTGCCGCCCGCACGGGCCTTGTACGCGACCCCGTCGCCGAGGACCCGCTGCTCCACGTAGTCCTTGCTCGGGTTCTCCACCATCAACCGGGTCGCCGCGGGGCGGTTGTTGACGGTGAGGGCCACGAAGCCGAACTCCTCCGCGGGCTGCTCCGACCTGGCCATGAGGGAGAGCGACAGGGCTTCGTTGAGGGGCAGTTGATCGTCCACACCTGGGCGCAGGGAGATCTCCCGGTGCCCCTGGTACGCACGCCCGTCCACGTACTCGTCGATCTTCACGAGCCATGGGAGTTCCTCGGGCCTGTCGGCGGAGAGGTCGTACTGCGCCATCCCGCCACCGCCCGCCCGCATCCCTCCCCCGGCGGCCTGCTGACCGCCCTGGGCCTGGCCTTGGGTCTGGCCTTGGGTCTGGCCTTGGGTCTGCCCCTGCTGAGGAGCCTGCTGCTCCTGGCCCTGGCCTTGCTGAGGCGCCTGCTGACCTTGGCCCTGGCCCTGCCCCTGGCCCTGCTGAGGAGCCTGCTGACCTTGGCCCTGGCCCTGCCCCTGGCCCTGCTGAGGAGCCTGCTGACCTTGGCCCTGGCCCTGCTGACCGCCCGGTCCGCCGAACCCTCCGGCCCCGCCGCCGGGTCCCGCGCCGGAGCCGCGGAGGCTCTGGAGCGTCGAGTTCCCCTTGAGGCGGATGCCGACGTCGTTGAGGTAGGTACCGTCGATGGTGAGGTCGGCCTCGATGTAGTCCTTGGCGCCGTCCTTCTCGTACCGCTTCATCATCGTGTCGAAGTCGGTCTGGTCGTACTCGATCCGGAAGGTGTGCGCGGCCGTCGTGTCGTACAGGCCGACCGTGCCCGGCAGGTTCTCGGTGATGGTGTCGGCGTCCTCGGCGGAGGCGCTGGTGACGAACGGGGTGACCCGGGCGTCGGAGAAGAAGACCAGGAGCACGGCGAGTCCCGCACAGAGCGCGCCGACCGGCTTCCAGTGGTGGCGCACCGGCAGCGGTATGCGGTGCGCCAGCCGCTTGCGGGGCGGGGCGTGCCGTTCCTCGCGGGCGTCCCCCTCCACCTCCGCCATCACAGGTCCGTCTGGTCGTAACCGGTGAGCACGGTGACGCGCTGGCCCCTCGTGCGCTCCTGGAGCGCGGCGACCAGCTCACCCGGCTCATGGCCCTTCTTGATGCGCACGGTGTAGAACACCTCGGTCAGCGTGCCGCCCCGGATGGACTCGGTGCTCACCAGCTCGAACTCGTCGGTCAGGCGCAGCAGTACGTCCTGGATGCTCTGGGTGTGGTCCTCTCCGGCGGGGAGCTGGACCTTGACGACCTGGCGCTGCACGTTGAGGGCGAACAGGTCGAACCGGCTCATCAGGAAGATGATCAGCGCGATGACGACGCCGCCGACCGCGGCCAGGGTGTAGAAGCGGGCGCCGCACGCCATGCCGATCGCCATCACCAGGAAGATGAAGCCGACGTCCCGGGTCTCCTTGACCGCGTTGCGGAAGCGGACCACGGAGAGCGCGCCGACGAGGGAGAAGGCGCGGGCCAGGTTGGAGCCCACGACCAGCATGATCAGGGCGACGACCATGCCGACGACGACCAGGGTCTGGACGTACGACTGGCTGTACGAGACGTTCTTGTGCGTGGCCCGGTAGACGTAGCCGATCACGGTGGAGAGCACGAAGGACAGGGTCATCGCCAGGACGATGTCCATGACACTGAATGTGCCGCTCAGGTCCTGCAGGTCGAGATTCACGGTCGGACAGCCTCCGTCGGGCGCCCCGGAGCGGGGAGTCGGGTGGGGGAAGCGGCGAACGGGGTTCCGTCGCCGGTGATGTGGTGGGCCGGAGCCGGCGGGAGGTCTTCCTCCCGTACGTGGAACACCGAGCGGGGTGCGAGCCCGAACGCCTCGATGGACTGGACGTACTTGGACACGCGGATCAGGCTGAGATTGCGGCGGGCGGCGAGATCGGTGACCCAGTGCGGGGTGCGCTCGTTGACCTTGATCTCCATGACCGACATGTGCGGCGGGATCGTGAAGCGGTTCTCCGCGTCGGCGGTACCGAAGTGGAAGTCCCGGTCGCGGCCCCGGATGCGCCGGTCGAAGGTGACGCGCAGACCGGTGTCCTGGTCGCGGCCGACCAGGGCCTCGCGCTGGTAGCCGGTGATGGCGGTGGGCTGGAGGTTGAGGCGTACGGCGAGTTCGAGGACCTCCTCGACGAAGGCGGCCTCCTTCGGCGAGTGCTCGATCACCTGCCGGTCGTCGCACATCCGCCGGGCCGTCTCGTACGGGAGGGTGATGCGGCGCTTCTGGGTGACCCGGTTGACCCGCTGCTTGATCTCCACGCAGACCGGCGAGGCGTCGGTGATCCCGTCCAGGTCGCCGTAGTGCCGGATGCGGAGCTTGCGGCGGAACTTCAGGCCCTCGATCTTCTCCCAGTAGAAACGGAGTTGAGGGGTGTCGTAGTAGAGACTCCAGACGCCGTAACCGCCGACCGGACTGTGCGGGTCGCGGTCCATGCGCTCACCCAGCTCGTCCCGTATGTCGGCCGCCTGCTCGACGGGGACCAGGTACTTGAGCTCGTACCGGTTGAAGGCGTGCAGCCGGCTGGCCACCCGCAGCGCCTCCTCGCCGGCGAGCCCCTGCCCGGCCCCATGCCCTGACCCCGGCCCCGGCCCCGGCCCCGGCCCCGGCCCGGTCACGGAGGAGGCGCTCGCCGCGCCGGCCGCTCCGGCCGGCGTACCGGCCCTTCCCCGCTCGACGGCCTTCGTGCCACGAGCCTCTGGACGCAGTCGCCCCAGCCAGCCAGTCATGGCTCCCCTTCATGCCGTTCGCTTCTCTTCCTCCAGGTAAGGAATCGGCAAAAGATGAGGAACTTATGAAATCCTTATCTGAATGACCTGAGTACACGGAATGAACACAAGGTGAACACGAGTTGACTCCCGGCCGGTGCGGCGCTCCGTATTCCGGTACGGGTTCCCCCGCGAACCGATGGGCATTGATCACGTACGGGATCCAGCACGGGACGCGCCGCGAAAGAATGCGGGGAAACGTGTCCCGGCAAGGGAACGGACGGGAAGAGGCAGCAAGATGACCGCACCGCACGCGGGGAACACCCCCTGGCTCCGCCGCTACCACGCCGCCGGGGCGGACGCCGTGACCCTGGTGTGCTTCCCGCACGCCGGCGGCTCCGCCGGCTGGTTCCACCCGTACTCGGCGGCCCTCGCACCCGAGGTCGGGGTGGTGGCCGTCCAGTACCCCGGGCGGCAGGACCGCCTCTCGGAGCCGTGCGTCGAGGACCTCGGCGAGCTCGCCGAGGCCGTACACCGGCAACTCCTCGCGCTGCCGGGCCCTTTGGCTTTCTTCGGCCACAGCATGGGTGCCTCGCTGGCGTTCGAGGTCGCCCGGCGGCGCGAACTGGAGGGGGCCGAGGCACCGTTGATGCTCTTCGTCTCCGGCCGCCGCGCCCCGGACACCCGCCGTGCCGAGACGGAACCGGTGGGCTCGCTGGACGACGCGGGTCTCCTCGCGCGGATCAAGAGGCTCGGCGGGACGCACACCCAGCTGCTGGTGGACCCCGAGATCGTCGACCTGGTGCTGCCCGCCGTCCGGGGCGACTACCGCGCCCTCGAGAACTACAGCTGCCCGCCGGGCACCGTCCTGCGCTCCCCCCTCACCGTGCTGACCGGCTCCGAGGATTCCCTCACCACCGCCGAGGAGGCCGACGCCTGGCGCCACCACACCAGCGGCACCTGCACCGTGCACACCTTCCCGGGCGGCCACTTCTTCCTGGAGCCCGAGTCCCGCGCCGTACTCACGACGATCACCGACGCCCTGGCGCGCATCGACGCATAGCGGATCCCCGGAACGCATGACGGAGCCCCATGACGCATAGGGGAACCCCGGAACGCACGGCGGAACCCCAGGACGCACGGCGGAACCCCGGGGCGCATGGCCGCCCCCGGACCGTGGGGTACGTCACGCCCGGCCGCGGATCGGGCAGGCGGCCCCGGCTCACCGGGTACCGCCCGGCCGGGCTCCCCGGCCCGCCCCGAGCGGCCCCCGGGCGGCTCGGCGGGGCCGGGCACCCGGCGCCGCCCGGCCCGCCCAGCAGCAGGTCACCGCCGCCGAGTTGGCGGTGACCTGCGAGGATGCCTCCGGTCCCACGGACCCGCCGGCCCACCAGCGCCACAGCGGATGCAACCGTTCCGCGAGAGTGGGCCGTAGCTCCCGTCGATCATCCACCCGAGGCCTCTTTGGCCGAAAGGCCAAAGCCCCTCGATACTTTCTGGCGGATATTCTCACCCCCGCACGGTCGGCACTCAGCATGATCAGGTCGACGACCAGTGGCGTACGGCCTTGACCCGCCGGACACCACCTACAGCGCGGAGCGAGAGGAGCGGTGCCATGGAGACGGTCCGGACGATGCCGGGCAACGGTCCCGGTGGCGGCCTGAAGCACAGGCTGACCAGGCGGCAGGACGTGTCCGCCGAAGTGCCGTCCGGCAGTGAGCTGCGGCGCACGATGGGCATGTGGCAGCTGACCCTGCTCTCCGTCGGCGCCACCCTCGGCACCGGCATCTTCGTCGTCCTCGGCGAGGCGGTGCCCGAGGCGGGCCCCGCGATCATCGTCTCCTTCGTCCTGGCCGGCGTCACCGCGCTCTTCTCGGCCCTGTCGTACGCCGAGCTCGCGGGCATGATCCCGCGCTCGGGGTCCTCGTACAGCTACGCGTACGCCACCCTCGGGGAGCTCGTCGCCTGGGTGTGCGGCTGGTGTCTCATCCTGGAGTACGGGGTGTCGGTCGCGGCGGTCGCCGTGGGCTGGGGGCAGTACGTCAACGAACTGCTCGACCTGGTCTTCGGCGTCACCCTCCCCGACTCGCTCGCCGCTCCGCCCGGCGCGGGCGGGGTCGTCAACGTGCCGGCCGCCGTCATCGTCGTCCTCTCCATGGTGGTGCTGCTGCGCGGCGCCAAGGAGAGCGCGGTCGCCAACGTCGTCATGGTGGGCGTGAAGGTGGCCGCCCTGGTGATGTTCTGCGCCGTCGCGTTCACGGCGTTCCGGGCGGGCAACTTCACTCCGCTCTTCCCGCTCGGTGCCGCCGGGATGAGCGCGGGCGCCGCCTCGCTCTTCTTCTCGTACATCGGCTTCGACGCCGCCTCGACCGCCGGTGAGGAGGCGAAGAACCCGCAGCGCGACCTGCCGCGCGCGATCATCCTCTCGCTGGCCCTGGTCACCTTCCTCTACGTGGTGGTCGCGGTGGCCGCGCTCGGCGCGATGCCGTGGGGCCTCTTCGAGGGCACCGAGGCCACGCTCAGCGAGGTACTCGTGCGGGCCGTCGGCGGCGGCAGTCTCTGGCCGATCCTGCTGTCGATCGGCGCGGTCGTGGCGACCACCAGCGTGGTGCTCACCGTGCAGTACGGGCAGATCCGCATCCTGTTCTCCATGTCCCGCGACGGACTGATGCCGCCGGTGTTCTCCCGGGTGCACGCGAAGAGCGGGGTGCCGCGCGCCAACACGGTGATCGTCTCCTCGTTCATCGCCGTACTGGCCGCGCTCGTCCCGCTGGGCAGCCTCGCCGACGCCACCAGCATCGGCACCCTGTTCGCGTTCGGCCTGGTCAACATCGCCGTCATCCTGCTGCGCCGCCGCAACCCGGACGCGCCCCGCAGCTTCCGGGTGCCGTTCTCGCCGGTGGTGCCGGTGCTCGGCGTGATCTGCTGCGTGTACATGCTCTTCAGCCTCGGCACGGACACCTGGATCACCTTCGCCGCGTGGATGGTGGTCGGACTGGCGGTGTACGCGCTGTACGGGATGAAGCACTCCGCGCTGAACGGTACGAAGGCCCAGGACCGGGCGCTCTCCGAGGAGCACGCGAAGGAGCACCAGTCGTGACCGCCGGGCCCCCCGCCCCCCTCGACCTCACCGCCGGCGTCGTCGCGCTGACCCGCTCCCTCGTCGACCTCCCCTCCGAGAGCGGCGAGGAGGGCCCCCTCGCGGACGCCGTCGAAGCCGCCCTGCGCACCCTGCCCCACCTGAGCGTGGAGCGGATCGGCCACTCCGTCGTCGCCCGCACGACGCTCGGCCGCCCCGAGCGGGTGATCCTCGCCGGCCACCTCGACACCGTGCCCGCCGCGGACAACCTGCCCGCCCGGCTCGACGGCGAGCGGCTGTACGGACTCGGCGCCTGCGACATGAAGGGCGGCGTCGCGGTCGCCCTGCGGCTGGCGGCGGCGCTCACCGCACCGGCCCGCGACCTCACGTACGTCTTCTACGAGTGCGAGGAGGTCGAGGGCGACCGCAACGGTCTGCACCGCATCGCCGCCGAACGCCCGGAGCTGCTGCTCGACGCCGGCCTCGCGATCCTGATGGAACCGTCCGACGCGGGCGTCGAGGCCGGCTGCCAGGGTGTGCTGAGCGCCGACATCACCGTGCGGGGTGCCCGCGCCCACACCGCGCGCGCCTGGATGGGCGTCAACGCCGCGCACCGCGCCGCGCCGGTGCTCCAGCGCCTGGCCGAGCACACGCCGGAGCGGGTCCTCATCGACGGGCTGGAGTACCGGGAAGGACTGAACGCCGTCGCGGTCCGCGCCGGGGTGGCCGGGAACGTCGTCCCCGACAGCTGTGTCATTTCCCTCAACGCCCGCTTCGCGCCCAGCCGTTCGCCGAAGGAGGCGGAGGAGTACGTGCGGTCGCTCTTCCCGGCGGCCCGGTTCCCGCCGGAGGAGTACGCGTTCGTGGTGACGGAGGCCGTGGCGGGGGCGCTGCCGGGCCTCGATCAGCCCGCGGTCGCCTCGCTGATCGGCGTACTCGGCGCCGAACCGCGCCCCAAGCTGGGCTGGACCGACGTGGCCCGGTTCACCGAACTGGGCGTGCCCGCACTGAACTTCGGCCCCGGCGATCCCTCCTTGGCGCACACGCCCGGGGAGTTCGTGCCGGTGGACCAGCTCGCGCGGTGCGAGGAGCGGCTGGGCGCCTGGCTGACCTCGGCCTGACGAGAGGCCCTACGCCGCCCCCGACAGCCGGGCGCTCAGCCAGAGCACCAGCCGCTCGTCGGGGTCGTCCAGGTCCAGGCCCACGTGCTCCCTGGCCTGCCGCAGGCGGTACCGGCAGGTGTTGGGGTGCACGGCGAGCCGCTCGGCCGCGCCCGCCATGTCGCACCCCGCGTCGAGCCAGGCGAGCACCGTGCGGGCGTACTCGGTGCCGTGCGTCGCGTCGTGCGCCACCGTCCGGGCCCAGGCGCCTCCCTCGAACTCCCTCCGCCCGGCCATCAGTTCGCCGAGGCGCAGCAGGGTCACCCGGGCCTGTACGTCCTCCACCAGCGCGACCGGGCGCCCGTCGTCGACGCAGCGCAGGACCAGGTCGGCGTCGGCCCGGGAGTCCGCCACCCGCGCCAGCCCCGCGACCAGGGCCCCGAGTCCGCCGCGTACGGGCATCCGCAGGGCCTGACCGGCCCGGTCCACGATGTCCTGCGCGAGCTGCCGGTGGCGGGCCGCGCCGCGCTCGCCGACCGCCGGGAACAGTGCGTACACCACCCCGTCGACGAGGACGCAGGCGTGCCGCCCGTACCGCGCCTCGCACTGGAGCCGTACGAGGTCGAGCAGGCGCAGCGCCGTCTGCTCGACGTCCGGCGCGGTGCTGGCGCCCGCCGGGACGAACGCCGCCACCCGCACCGGGTCGGTGCCGGCGCCGAGGCCGAGGCGGTGCGCGGCGCCGCCCGGGTCGACCGTGCCGTCCAGGACCCGGCGCAGCAGGTCGCCGCCGAGGTGGCGGGCGAGCTCCTGGGCGGCGCGGGCCCGCAGCAGCAACAGGGCCGCCGTGGAGGCGCCCTGGGCGAGGGCCTCCTCCGCGTCGGGCGCGAGCGTGCCGTCGTCGACCACCCAGACGGAGCCGAGCGTCTCGCCGCCCGCCCGCACGGCGACGGCGATCCGGGGCAGGTTGTCGTCGTCGAGCGCGGGCAGCCGCAGGGGCGCCGGGGCGGCGAACATGGCCCGGTACTGCTCGGCGTTCTCCGGGCTGTCGGGGACCTGGAGGCCGAGGATGCCCTGCCGCCGGTCCTCGTCCACGGCCTGTCCGGGCACGGTGGAGTAGGCGAGGATCCGCTGGCGCGGGTCCTCGACTGCGGTGGCCCCGCCGGTCGCGGCGGCGATGGCGTCGGCCAGGGCGAACAGGTCCCCGGCGGCGGAGGGCGTGCCCCCGGACCGTGCGCCGGCGGCCGAGGAGAGCAGCAGGTGGACCCGGTGCCAGGCCGCGTCCTCGTCGACCGCGAGCAGCGCGATCCCGGCTTCCTCGGCCGCCTCGGCGGGCCCGTCGGCACCCCGTACGACCACGGCCGCCATGCCGGCCGCCGCCGCGGCGTGCAGCAGGGGGCCCGCCGCCGGGGGGCGTACCCCGACCGCGAGGAGCACGGCGCCGGGGGCGGGCGGGAGCGGCGCGTCGGCGTCGTACAGCAGGATCTCGCCGGCCCGCACCCCGAGTCCGCCGGGGGAGGCGACGGCCCGGACGGAGGATCCGCCGAGGACGTCGAGCAGATCGCTGAGGGTGGGGGCGTCCATGGGGCCTCTCCATTCGCAGGGCGCGATGCGCGGTCCGCTGGTTCGCCGGTCCGTCGGCCGGTTCGCCGGTTCGCCGGTTCGCCGGTCCAGCGGTCCGCCGGTTCGGCAGCGGTTCAAGCCTTTGGCCGATCGCAACACGACTTTAGGTGGCCCTTGTCCCTATGGACAACCAGTTCCGGGAGGGGCGCGCGGAGACTCGAGACATGACAGCGACACCCTCAGTACGCGACCGGGCCGCGGCCACCGCGCGCGCGGCCGGAGTCACCACCCGCACCGTCCACGGCGTGTCCGGCGTCGCGGCCGTCGCCGACTTCTTCAGCGACGTGTGGCAGACCCCGCGCAGCACTCCGCCCTACCCGGCCGAGGTGCTGCACAGCCTCGTGCACGCGGGCGGCGCGGTGCACGCCGCGTACACGGAGCAGGGCGAGCTGTGCGGCGCGGCCGTCGCCGTGTTCGGGGAGCCGTCTGCGCTGGACGTGTACTCCTTCGTGGCCGCCGCCCGCACCAGCGACCGCGGTGTGGGGCTCGCCGTGAAGGAGGCGCAGCGGGTCTGGGCCCTCGACCGGGGTGCCCGCACCATGCGCTGGACGTTCGACCCGCTGGTGGGCCGCAACGCCCGCTTCAACCTGGTGAAGCTGGGCGGTGCGGGCACCGAGTACCTGGTGGACTTCTACGGTCCGATGGCCGACGGGCTGAACGACGGCGACGAGAGCGACCGCCTCACCGTCACCTGGGACCTGACCGCCGGGGACCGTACCCCCTCCGGGACGGCGGAGCCCGCCGCCGGTACGCCCGTCGTCCTCGCCACCGCCCCCGACGGCGCCCCGCTCGCCGTCCGCGCCGGGGAGACCGTCCGCTGCCGGGTCCCCGACGACATCGTGGCGCTGCGCGCCGCCGACCCCGCGCTCGCGCTGCGCTGGCGCCACGCCGTCCGCGCGGTCTTCACCCGGGCGTTCGCCGACGGGTACACCGCCACCTCGATGTCCCGAGACGGCTGGTACACCCTCACCGGCTCACCGAACCAGGAAGGCACCCCGGCATGAAGCTGGACCGCGTCGAACTCGTCCACGTCGCCATCCCCCTGGTCACCCCGTTCCGTACCTCCTTCGGAACGATGACCACCAAGGACACCTTCCTGCTCCACGTCGTCACCGACGAGGCGGAGGGCTGGTCGGAGTTCGCCGCCGACCCCGAGCCGCTGTACTGCTCCGAGTACGTCTCCGGCGCGGAGACGGTGATCCGCGACTTCCTGCTCCCCCGAGTCACCGCCCGGCCGGAGCTGACGACGGCCGCCCTCGCCCCCGCCATGGCGAAGGTCAAGGGCCACGAGCTGGCGAAGGCTGCCCTGGAGACGGCCGTGCTCGACGCCGAGCTGCGGGCCCACGGGATGTCCCTCGCCACCTACCTCGGCGCCGTCCGCGACCGGGTGCCCGCCGGGGTGTCCGTCGGCATCAAGGACTCCGTCCCCGAGCTGCTGGACGATGTCGCGGGCTACCTCGCCGAGGGTTACGTCCGGATCAAGCTGAAGATCGAACCCGGCTGGGACGTCGAGCCCGTCCGCGCGGTCCGGGCACGTTTCGGCGACGCGCTGCCGCTCCAGGTGGACGCCAACACCGCCTACACCCTGGCCGACGCCGAACACCTGCGCCGTCTGGACGAGTTCGGCCTGCTGCTCGTCGAGGAGCCGCTGGAGGAGAACAACCTCCACGCCCACGCCCTCCTCCAGCGCCGCATCGCCACCCCCGTCTGCCTCGACGAGTCGCTGCACAACGCCCGCGACACCGCCTCCGCCATCGCCATGGACGCCTGCCGGGTCGTCAACATCAAGCCCGCCCGGGTCGGCGGCTACCTGGAGGCCCGCCGCCTGCACGACGTCGCCGCCGCGCACGGCGTGCCCGCCTGGTGCGGCGGCATGCTGGAGACCGGCATCGGCCGCGCCCCCAACCTGGCCCTCGCCGCCCTTCCCGGCTTCACCCTGCCCGGCGACACCTCCGCCTCCAGCCGCTATTTCGCCGAGGACATCACCGAGCCGTTCGTCCTCCAGGACGGCCACCTCCCGGTCCCCGCCTCCCCCGGCATCGGCATCGCCCCGCTCCCCGACGCCCTGCGCCGCTTCACGACGGCACGGCGGGATCTGTACGGAGGTGCCGCGGGGCGGTGAGCCTCCTGC
Organism: Streptomyces sp. NPDC001770; assembly: GCF_053596135.1. Taxonomy (NCBI): domain Bacteria; kingdom Bacillati; phylum Actinomycetota; class Actinomycetes; order Kitasatosporales; family Streptomycetaceae; genus Streptomyces; species Streptomyces sp. NPDC001770. Next base: position 100,203 of record NZ_JBSFFN010000013.1, read on the forward strand.
CGCCCCGGCTCCCGGCGCCCCGCACGCCACTTCGCACGCCGAGGCAGACGGCCAGGCACGGGCCGGACCCGGCCGCAGGAATCCCCGGGCGCGTCCGCGCCGGACCCGGTGGGCGACGAACGCGTTGGGGGCGAATGGTTCCCCTCGCGCGGTACGGCTCGCGCCCACGGAGGCCGCGGCCCGCCGCACGCGGTCCGGCCCGGCCGCCGCATGCCGAAGCCCGGACCGGAGACCTCCCGGTCCGGGCTTCGGCGTTGGTTCTCGGTGACGCGGATCCGCCGCCACCGCCCAAGTCCCGCCCGTCAGTTGTCGCCGGAGTGCGACGGCCCGAAGAACTCGATCTCCGCGACGGCGACCTGCTTCTTCGAGGAGGTGTGGTACGCGGACTCGATGGTGAAGCGGACCTTGGTGACGTCGTCGTAGCGGAAGTTGCGGGTCTGGCTCCCCGCCCCGTCGTCCAGGGTGAGCCGGCTCCGCGTGGTCTCGCCGCTGGACCGGGTGACGGTGACGTCGATGCGGTGCGGGAGGGCCTGCTCGGTGTTCTTGTCGGCGCGCTTGGAGACGCCCGGCGTGACCAGCACGTTCAGCAGCCGGGTCGGGGAGTCGAAGGACGCCTCGATCCACTGGCCCTGGCCCGACTCGGAGACCCCCGGGCCCCACCAGGTGTTCTCGATCTTGTCGAAGGAGGAGTCCGGCTTGTGGCCCGGGTAGGAACGGGACGCGGAGACGTGGTCCGGGGAGAGGGGGGCGCGCTTGGCGAAGTGGTCGCGGGTCGCCCGGATGCCGTCGGGGATGTGGACGGCCGCCACGATCACCAGGGTCAGCACGATCGCCGCCCCGACCCAGCTCAGCACCCGGTCGAAGGTACGGCGCACCCGGGGCCGGTCGCCGGCCCACGGGGTCTCCCGGTTGCTGGAGTCGAACAACCGCCGCCACCAGGGCAGTCGGCGGCCCGGCGCGTGCTCGTCGCCGGCCATGGGCATCGCGCACCGGGTGCAGTAGTGCCGGTCGGGGCGGTTCCGGGTGCTGCACCAGGGGCAGGGGGTGCCCCCGTCGAAGCCGAGCTGCTCACCCGGGGCCTGTACGGACTGGGGGCGCTGGGGGGCCGGCCGGCCGGGCAGGACCGGGGCGACCGACGGGGCCACCACGGGGCTGGGGTCGGCGACCGGGACGATGAGGCGGCGGGCGCGGTCCGACATGCCGCGGTCGTCCGCACCCGTGCCCCGGTCGTCCGCACCCGTGCCCCGGTCGCCGGCCCCTCCGGCGGGCCAGTCGTCCCCCGCGGCTCCGGCGGGCCAGTCGTCCGCGGCTCCGGCCGCGCCTCCGTCGGCGCGCCTGGCCGCCATGTGGGCCGCCCAGTCGTCCGTCACCCCCGGGACCTCCCGGGTGTCGGGCTCGTCGCGGTCGTCGTACGCGCCGTGTCCGGAGGGCCCGGTGCGCTCCGCCGGGGCGGCGTGCCGGTCGTCGTGCGCCGCCTCGCGCGCGCCGTCCTCCGGGGAGCCGGCGCGGGCGGGGGGCCCGGCGTCCAGTGGCTGCCGGGACGGCCGGGGCAGCCCCGCTCCGCCGCCGGGGCGGGCGAAGGCGTCCCAGCCGGCTCCGGCGGGCGCCGGGCCGTCGGACCGGGAAGCCCGGTCCGGTGACGGGGCCGTCCGGTCGGCGGACGCGGGCGCCGGGCCGTCGAACGCCGCTTGGTACGGCGGCACTTCGACTGCCGTCCCCTGGGCGCGGGCGGTGCTCGCGGCGGCGGCCGGGGCCCCGCGGTCGGCCCAGCTCAGTACGGCCCCGCACGCGTCGCAGAACGACTGGCCCGGTTCCGCGCGGGTGCCGCATTCTGCGCAGTTCTGCGTGGTCATCTCTCCGAGGTCCTTTCGGACGGATCGCCGGCGGTCACCTGGACCGTGTACGGCATGTGGGCGGGCCGGGCGGCGGCCACGATGCCTTCCAGGCGGTACTGGTCCGCCTTGGTCGGATCGGGCAGCCTCAGGTGTACGTGCAGATGCGGGCGCGGGGCACCGGGGATCGGGCCGAGGGGGCGCGCGGTCCAGTCGGCCGCCCCGCTCTCGGTGATCTCCGGTGCGACGCCGAAGGCGAGCCGGACCGTCTCGGCCAGGCCGCGCCGGGTGCCGCGGATGCGGTGGAGGTAGGCGGCGGTCGCCACGGCGGTGCGCAGCAGCGCCTCGGGTTCGGTGCCGTCGGTCTCCGCGCCGACCCAGGCGGTGAGCCACCGGACGAAGTCCAGGGGCGCCAGCGAGGGCCGGAAGTAGGAGTCGACGCAGTCCAGCGCGGTGTGGATGGGCGCGACCACCTCGTCGAGCCCGGCGACGAAACGCAGGGCGAGGTCGTCGTCGGCGAAGACGGCGGGCAGCATCGCGCCGATCGGCGCCGACGAACCGAGTCCGTCGATCGAGCCTCTCATCCGCGGCTCCCGCTGCGGTCGTTGTCCGTCGAGTCCCCGATGACGCGGACTCGGTGGTCGTACGAGAACACCAGCGACGGCGGTGACAGGTCGATGCGGTTGGTCGCCTCGCCGCGCTTTCCGGTCAGCGGGTCCGCGGGGTAGAGCACGACCTCGTCCACCAGCTCGACGCCGGGAATCCGCTGGAGCACCGCGAAGGCCTCGCCGGCCTGCACGGGCCGTCCGAACGGCCAGCCCCTGCCGTCCGCGCCGCCGGTCAGCGGGTCGAGGTGCTGGTAGAGGGCGTCGTGGACCCGTCGGCGTACCAGGTCGGTGTCGACGCCGCGGAAGGCGTGCACGGTGGCGACGACGGTGACGCCCTGGTAGAACGGCGGGCCGACCGCCAACCGGGTCCCGATCAGGCGCCGTTCGTCCAGGTGCCGGGTGATGCGCTCCAACAGCGCGTCACCGGGTACCAGTTGCTCGAACCGGAGGCGGCCACCCGGGTCCGGTACGGCCTGCGGGACCACCAGCACGCGTACGGCGTAGGCACCGTACTCGCTCTCCTCGCCCTCCAGGCAGGTGATGCGCGCGGTCTCGGGTGCGGCCCGGCGGGCCAGCTCCTCGTAGTCGCGCAGGGTCACCGCGCGCTCCTGGGCGCGCAGGGTGATCGGGGCGCGGACCTTCGCCTCCTCGACCGTCTCGCCGTCCACGCCGCCGCGTGCGGCCTCGCGGTTGACGACCTCGGAGACGTACGGGATGGAGGTGCGCAGCACCTGTACGGCGCCGCGCGCCACGTTGCCGGCCCGGCCGCCGCCGGTGCGGTAGCGGTGGGCGCGGACGGGTGAGCCCTTGGGTGCGGCCATCCCGTACCGGCGCAGGGTGCCGTCGGGTTCACGCACCGCGGGTCCGAAGGCGATCTCGCCGGTGGCGGCGTCCACGGTGACGTGGCGGTCGTACGGGCCGGAGGCCGCGAAGTGCGGGACGACCTCCCAGTCCGTCCAGCCCTCGTGCTCGGCGGTCTGGAGCAGCACCGGCGGGTTGTCGCCGACGACGGGCCCGTGCGTGAGCCGCAGCCGCTGGCCGGGCAGCCCGGTGGACTCGCCGAGCGCTTCGTCGTAGACGGTCTCGGCGTGGACGACGGGGGCGGTGCCGCCGATGGTGAAGCCCTCGGCGGACCGGACGGTGGGCGAGGTGGTGTAGAAGGGCTGGCCGGGGTGGGGTTCGGTGACCCGGCACCGCAGCCAGCCGGCCTCCTGGCCGGCGTTGCGGGAGAGCACGTGTCCGCCGGGGACGTGCAGGACCACCTCACCGGGCCGGTTGAGGCCACCGGTGCCGTCCCGGTCGACCTCGCAGAGCTGCCAGCCGTCCTCGGTCCACGCCTCCCACACCAGGGGCGGCTGCCGCGGGTCCACGCCGACGCCGTCGACCCGGCTGTCCAGCTCCAGGGCGACCGCGCAGTGCGGCACGGCGCTGGTCAGGCCCAGCAGCATGCAGTCGCCCGGGGACGGCGACTCGGAGAAGCAGAGCACGTCCTTCTCGTCGTCCGCGAGGTCGTGCGTGCGGTCCAGGGCCGCCTCGCCCCGCCGCTGCACCAGGAGATGACTCAACGCACTGTTCCAGACAGTGAGTTCGCGCTCGGTGGCGAACACGACCGCTTCCTCGTCGCCGGTGCGCGGGGTGGCCACCTCGGTGCCGAGCGGTACCGTCACCGGCTCCTCCTGCGGGGCGGAGAGCCAGAAGGTCACGTCCGTACGGGCGGCGGACGGCGGGAACAGGGTGATGCCGACCAGGTCCAGGAAGGCCAAGTGGTTCTTCTCCGGGACCCGGTTGAGCCGGTAGACGACCTCGTCGGCCATGTGCGCGACCGTCTCGACGAGGGTGATGCCCGGGTCGGAGACGTTGTGGTCGGTCCACTCCGGGGCGCGCTGCTGGATGTAGCGCTTGGCGTCGTCGACGAACTGCTGGAAGCGGCGGTCGTCGAGGTTCGGGGAGGGGAGGGCCATCAACGGTCGCTTTCGGGAGAGTTGTCCGGGTGGGGGCCGGTGTCGGGCTCGTCGTGGGACGGGATGACGTAGAACGGGAAGACGAGGCTGCGGGGGTTGTTGGTGCCGCGGATCGAGTAGCGGACGTCGATGTAGAGGACGGACTGGTCGGCGCCCACGGTGACGTCGACGTCGTCGACCTCGATGCGCGGCTCCCAGCGGTCGAGGCTGGCGTACACCTCGTGCTGGATCCGGCCCGCGGTCTGCTCGTTGACCGGCGCGAACACCAGGTCCTGGATGGCGCATCCGAAGTCCGGCCGCATCGGCCGCTCCCCGGGCGCCGTCGACAGGACCAGCCGGATCGCCTCCTCGACCTCCCGCTCCCCGCTGACCAGGGCGATCCCGCCGGTGGGCCCGATGCGCAGGGGGAAGGACCAGCCGGACCCGACGAACTGTTCGGCCATCAGGCCTGCTCCTGCCTTCTGTTGCGGTTCCCGCTCATATCACCGGGAGGTCGTTGGCCAGGAACACGGGGGCCGTGACCAGGACCGTGGGGGCCTTGATGGTGGTGTTGACGGCCGAGGTGACCTGCACGGTTCCGCCGCCGGTGAGCATCGCGGCACCCACGGCGCTCATGTTGAGGACACCGACCGAGTTCAGTCCCAGCTCACCCGCGGATCTGACGTTGACCGCACCGCCGCCGCTGATGCTGAGCGGCCCGCCGCTCTTGATCGTCAGTGCACGCCGTGCGCTGAGCGTCAGGTCGGTGCCGGCCTCCACCGAGACCGACCGGCTGCCCTTGATCTTCACCGTGCCCTTGCTGTCCACGACGATCTCGGTGTTGGTCCGGTCCAGATGGATGGTCAGCTGCTGGTCCCCGGACGCGAGCCGGACGCCCTGTTTACGGCCTCCGGTCTTCTGGCTGAGCAGGTCCATGCGGTTGCCGTCCCGGTCGGAGACGGTGTGCCGGGCCGCCTTCCGCCGGGTGGCGTCGTGCAGCGGTACGTCCTTGACGGGGGTCGGCACGTCCTTGCCGTTGTAGAGCCCGCCGATCACGAACGGGTGGTCCAGGGCGCCCCGGTCGAACCCGACGAGCACCTCGTCGTTGACGTCCAGCGGGAAGATCCCCCCACCGGCGAGGCCGCCCATCTGTACGGTGCGCGTCCAGTCGCTGACGTAGGTGTCGTCCAGCCACGGGAACCGCAGCTTGACGCGCCCCTGCTTCAACGGGTCGTTCACGTCGGTGACCAGGGCGTTGGCCACGCTGGGCAGCCGGGGCGCGGTCTCCGAGCCGCCGGAGGTGAGGCCGTAGAGCGAGCGCCACTGGCGTCCGCTGACCGTCACCCAGGTCTCGTAGTGCTTGCCGTCGCCGAAGAGGTGGCGCACCGAGGTGGCGGTGTACTTGCCCTCGAAGGGCTTGCCCACGTCGGCCAGGGCCACCGGGATGCCCGGCCGCAGCTTGGGGTTGCCGCGCGCGACGACCTCCACCTCGGCGAAGGAGGAGGTGATGTCGTCGGCGAGCGCGTCGGCGGCGAACTTCACCTCGGCCTGCTTGTCGTACGGGGTCCCCGTGTCGACCAGCGGGACCGTACCGAACTTCCCGGCGGCGGCGCCCGGGGTCGTTCCGATCCCGATGGCCGGGTTGGAGAGCGCCGGGGAGACCGCGGTGAGCTCCTTCTTCGTCGTGACGTCCCAGCCGCGCGCCTCGACCTTGCCGACCTGGTCGGCTGCGGTCACGGCGGCCCTCAGCCGCAGGATGTCGTGGCCGGCCTGGAGCACGAAGGGGCTCTTGTCGCCGTCGGTGCTCGGCGAGGGCGCGCCGGAGGACGGCTTGGGCGACACGAACTGGAACGTGCCCTTCGCGTCGACGGACATCACCATCTCGTTCTCGTCGGCGAGCCGTGCGAGGAAGTCCCAGTCGGTGACGTTGGACTGGCTGATGAACTCGTAGACCGTCTTCGTCGACTGGATGCGCCCGATGGGCACCCCGTCCTGGGTGGCCAGCTTCCGGGCGATGTCGGACGCGGTCTGGTTGCGGAAGGCGGTGACCCGGCGCCGGCGCAGCAGCCGGTGCCCGAGGTCGTAGCCCCGGACCACGGCGAAGGTGCCGGTGCCGTCGTAGTCGACCTCAAGGCCGGTGACCTCACCGGTCAGCAGCGGATCACCGGCACCGTGCCCGTCGGCGATCGGGGTGATGACCACACTGGTGCCGAAGGTGACCCCGAGCTTGCCGAGGATCGTCCGGTACGGGTCCCGGAAGGTGAGCCGGAACGCGGCGGGAACGCCCATCCCCTGGTCCACATGGCTCTCGACCAGGGAGTCGGTGAGATCGGGCGGCACCTTGGCGCCGCCGATCAGGACGTCGACGACACTCGAGTACGCGGCGCGCACCATCAGCCACGCACCTCCTCTGCGGACGGCATGATCAGTTCGGTGCCGGGCGGCAGGACCCGGGGGTCGTCGATGCCGTTGGCCTGCGCGATCGACCGCCACGCGGCGGCGCTCCCGTACTCCCGCCACGCCAGCGACTGCAGCGAGTCGCCCGCCACGACCCGGTGGACGCGCTGCGCGGTGAGCGCGCCGGACGTCGGGTTCTGGCCCCTGGTCTTGCTGGGAATCTCGGTCAGCTGCAACCGGGCGGTGGCCCGGATGGGGACACCGGTGGTGCCGAAGACCGTGTACGAGACGTCGACGGAGCTGATGTAGGCGGTGAACCGGACCGTCGAGAACGCCCCCCACTGGAAGACCACCCACGGCGGCGAGGGCTTCTTGGCGCCGATGCTGCGCAGGGTCACCTCGCAGCAGTCGAGCAGCGACTCCACCTTCTTCAGCACGGTGTTGCCGGTCGGCTTGTCGGAGGAGTCGAGGAAGATCTCCAGCCCCATCTGCATCGCCTCGACACCCATGAACTCCGGCTTCGCACCGGTACGTTCGATCTGCGCCGGAGTCGCCGTCCACAACGCGCGGCGACTCAGCGAGAGTTGTGCCGGGTTGAAGTCGAAGGCGAAGGTCTCGATGATCCCGCCGGGGGTCATGCTGTCGCCCACCGGAGGTTCGTGGATCGCCAGGTTGGCGCGTACGAGGCTCTTGCCGGCGCCCTTGCTGCCCTTGGCCATGGTGTCGGCCGCCTCTCAGTTCGTGAATCCGTGGTGGACGATCTCCAGGACCTCGGTCGCCACGGCCGGGCTCCCGGGGTCGAGGGTCGGCCCGGTCCACCGCACCGGCAGCACGTCGATCAGCCCCCAGCTGGCCACCTCCGAGCCGTCCGCCCGCAGCGCCGCGATCTGCGCGGTGGGCCGGGTGATCCCGGTCTGCACGGACGAGATCCACTTGGCGACCTTCGCCGTGTCCGGAGTGAGGGGGCGGGTCAGCCGGATCGTGGAGAAGGTGACCCGCGTCGGCAGCGCCCACACGAAGCCGTTGTTGCCGCCCTCCTGGTGGTGCTCGATCTCCACCTCGGACGACAGCCCCTCGCACCCGTTGAAGTAGCCGAGGCTCTCACCGTCGATGCTGAGGGAGAACCAGATGGTGGAGCCCGGGTCCAGGCTGGAGGGCATCTCGGCGGACCTTTCTCTCGGTCGTGCGTGCGGGGCGGTTTTCGGGCGGCTTCTCTGTGCGGTGCCGGCCGTGGGCCGGCTGGCCCGTGGCTGTCGGTGGCGGTCAGCGGCGGGGATCGCGGAGCTTGCCGATCCGCTCGCGGTCCAGCCGGAGTTCGGTGCGGATCAGCCGGGTGATCCGGCCGATGAGCTGGTGCGCCAGGGCGTCGAGCTGGAACTCGGTGAGCTCCTTGGGGTCGAACGCACCCTCGGGGACCGTCCTGTACTCCGGCGGGGGCGTGGCGTGCGCGGACGACGGCGGGACGTTCGGAGGCGGTACGTGCGCCCCCGAGGCCGAGGCGGGGGTGTAGGGGGGCGGCGGCCCGGACGGCGTGTAGGGCGGCGGCCCGGACGGGCGGGGAGGCGGCGCGGTGTGCATGAGGGGGCCGGCGGCCGTGGCCGCTGCGGCGGCGGCGAGGCTGCCGATCGCGGACGAGCCGGAGTGGGCGGAGTGCGCGGGAGCGGTTCCGGCCTTCTTGGAGTGCTTGCCCCAGAACCGCTGGACGACCGGCATCGGGGCCGCCGGAGCCGCGTGCGCGGCAGGGGCCGCGAGCGGCGCCACGGCGGAGGAACCGCCGGCCGCGGACTGGCCCGGGGCCGACACCGGGCGACGCAGCGGCACCGCCTTCGCGGGAGCCGCCGCGACGCTGCGCTGGAGCACGGTCGAGAGCGGCCCGGTCGGCGTCGGCGCGGCCGGGAGCGGCCCGGTCGGGAGCGGCCCGGTCGGAAGCGGAGGCTGCACGGAGCGGGGCGGGGCTACCGGGAGAGGCAGAGGCGCCAACGGCGCTCGGGAAGGCTGGAGTTGGGCCCGCTGGACCGAGGACTGCGGGGGCAGGGGGCTCGGTGTCGGGAAGTGCGGGATCGGGGGGTGCGGGATCGGGGAGTGCGGGGTCCCGGGCCGCGGAGGCTGAGCCTGCGGGACCTGAGCGTGCGGGACTTGGACCTGCGGGACCTGAGCCTGCGGCCGCGCCGGTGACCGCTGCACGAAGGGGAGCGGCGGGACCGGCGGGAGGGCGAGTGCGGCCGGTGGAGCCTGGGGCGTACGCGCGGGCGGCATGGGTCGCATGGGCTGGGCGGACATCGGCACGGCATCGGTGGGCACGGCGCTCATCGGGGTACCGAGGGGTGAGCGTCGCGGAGTCGCCGGAGCCGGGGACGGGGCCTGGGCCGGGACCGGGGCCTGGGCCGGGACCGGGCTGGCGCTCGCGGACGGGACCGGGGCCGGTGTGGCCACGGCCCGCTGGACAGCGGGGGCCGGAGCGGAAGTGCGTACCGGAGGTGCCGAGGCGATCGGAGCCCCCAGGCCCGCACGGGACGGCGGACGGACAGCGCTCCCCCGGACGGGCGGAACGACGGAGGGTCCGGCGGCCCGTACCGGATCGCCCGAGCGGGTCGCCGCCCGCTGGACGACAGGGGCGCTGGGCCGAACGGGGCTCCCGGCATCGGCAGTTGCGCCGGACGCGGGCGCGGAGGACGGTGCCGCGGCGGCGGACTCCCGCACTGGTCCCGGGCCGGCCGCCGGGGCGGGCCCGGGAGACGAGGCAGGCCCCGCCGACTGGGCCGGCTGAGACGACTGACCGGGCCGGGCGGGTCCGGGTGCCGGGGTGCCCGGCTGGGCGGAGGCGCGTTGCACGGCGACCGGCGGATTCACCGGCGCCGGGCCGGACGCCGCAACCGCCGGAGCGCCGGACGGTGCCCCGGAAGAGGAGCGGGGGCCGCCCGCCGCGGTCGGCGTCGGCGTGGCGCCGGAAGCCGCAGGAGCGGTAGGGGGTGAGGTCGTCGGACCGCCGACGGGCCGCGGCGACGATGCGGGCGGCCGGGCGGTGTCGGGCGCTCGCTGGACGACGGGCAGCGGCCCTGCGGTACTCGCGTCGGGCACGACCGGGGACGCCGAGGGCAGGACGGCTCCGGGAACGGTCCCGGGCGACCGCGGTGAAGGCGTGCCCTGCGCGGGCCGCTCTCCCCCGGCGTCGCTCCGCACGGCGGCAACCCGCTGGACGGGAACCTCACCGGTCACCGCGCGCTGCGCCGGAGCATCAGCCGTCACCGCACGCCGCACCGGAACCTCATCGGCCACCGTGCGCCGGACGGAGGCACCACCGTGCGCCGCCCCCGAGTCGCCACCGGCGGGAGGGGCCGGCGCGACCGAGGTCGGCTCAACCGGAGACGGCGCGACCGGAGTCGGCGCGACCGGAGTCGGCGCGACCGGGGGCAGGGCGGGGCCGGAGTCCCCGCCGACCGGGGCGCCCACGCCCCCGCGACGTCCACGCTGCCCCGCACCCCCCGCCGGGGAGGGGCCGCTGCCAGGGCCGACGGGCCCTGCCGAGGCATCCCCGACCGGCACCGCGGGTGCTGCGGGTGCTCCCGAGACGGCCGGCGCCGCGGACGCCGGGCCCGCCGCACGCCGAGTCGGCGGTACGGCCGAGCGCTGCACCACCGGCGGCTGTGCCTCCGAGGGCCGCACGGCCGAGGGCTGCGGGGCCGACGGCTGCACGGCCGACCGCTGCACCACCGGGACGGAACCTGTACGGCCGGAAGCACCAGGACCAGACCCCGAACCCGCAGAACCAGAGCCCGCCGGACCCGAACCCGCAGAGCCAGAACCTGCCGGACCAGGGCCCGTCGGGCCGGAACCTCCGCCCGAAGCCTCGCCCGCCGTACCGCCTTCACGCGGTGCGGCCGCTCGCCGCGCCGGGGCGGCGGGCGGTTCGGCGACGGAGGCCGCACCGGTGGCGCGGACCTGGGGCCCGAAGGCCGGGCCGGACGTCCGCGCGGCGCCGCTCGCCGGGGCGCCGCCCGTGGCGGCCGCGCTCCGGTGCGCGATCGGCAGGGACCGCCGCTGCACCGCCGCACCGGGCTGCGCCCGGGTCAGGGGTGTCGGCCGGGGCGGGGGGCTCGCCGGGACCGGCGTCACCCGCAGACCCGCACGCGGCGAGGAGGGCACCGCCGGGGTCCCGGGACCGGCCGCACCGGCGTGTCGTACCGGCACCGGGGCCGGGGCCGGCACCGGGGCGGAGGCCGGGGCGGGCCCGTCCACGAGGCCGGGACCGGTCGTCGCGGCGCTGCTCCGTACCGTCCCCGCCCCCGCACCCGAGCCGGGGACCGGCGAGGTGCTCCGCTGAACGGCCGGGCCAGAAGGAACCGGAGCCGCAGTCGCAGCCGGAGTCACAGCCGTCACCGGTCGCCCGGTGCGCGCCCGCGGGACGGCGGGGTGCGGGACGGCGGAACCCGGGCCCGCGGAACCCGGTGCGGATGCGGGCTGTCCGGGCGCGCCCGGGAGGCGCGCGGGGAGGGCCCGCAGGGGGACCGCCGGGGCGCGCTGCACCGTGGCGTCGTTGCCCGCCAACGGCAGTGCGCCCGCGCGGCGTTCGAGGCCGGTCACGGGCCGGGCCGACGCCGGGCCCGTACCGACGCCGAGTACCGGGCTCGACCGGCCGTCCAGCACCGCGTGGGACGCGGTGCCCATGAACGACGGGTTCTGCCAGGTCGGCAGCCGGCCACCGAACCCGGAGTCCGCGACACCCGCCGGGCCGGTGGCCACGGCACGCTGGATCGGCGGCAGTCCGGCCCAGGACGCGACGACCGGCGCACGGCCGTCCGTCGGCCCGGCCGCAGCCGCCCGACCCGCGTCGGCGCCGCCGCGCGCGGCCTCCGCCGCACCCTCGGACGGCCCGGCCGCCGTAGCCGCACCCGTGCCCGCACCCGTGCCCGTACTCACACCCGTACGTGCCCGCCCGGACGTGAACCGATCCAGGAACCCCACGGCTCAGCCCTCCGCGCCTGCGCGCGTCACGAAGGACGCGATCTGGTCGGTGTAGCGGCGGCGGTCCTGGTGTTCGAGGTCCAGGATCTGCTCCAGGCTCCAGTGGAAGTGGTAGGCGACGTACGCGATCTCCTCGTGCAGCCGGTCGTTCGCGTACGTCACGATTCCCCCAGGCGGCTCCCGCCGAGTTCGACCTCGAAGGGTTCGGAACAGTGCGGGCACTCCACCGACGCGCGGGTGTGGCCCTCCGCGTTGATCTGACGGTAGAAGTCCTGCAGGAAGGCGAGGTCGGAGGCGAACATGTTCTCCACGATGCCGTCGTGGATCATCGGCAGCGTGCCGAGCCGGGTGATCACCCGGCCCAGCAGCACCACCGACAGGAACGCCGGGTTCTCCTGGACGCGCACGTCGCGCAGCGGGACGAGTTCGTCGCGCGCCGTCGAGAGCCGCATGACCCCGTCCCGGTGGACGGTGCCCGACTCGTCCACGTAACCGCGCGGCAGCTGGAACGCGAACTCGGTGCGCAGCTCGTACCGTTGCTGCTGTTGCGGCACCTGCTCCTGCTGCGGCGGCTGCTGCGGGATCTGCGCGGCGGGCCGCACGTCCGGTACGGCGGTGGGCGCGGGCTGCGCCGTCTCCGCACCGGGCTCCGGGGCGAAGGCGCCGGCCCTGGCGGCCGAACGGCGCATTACTCGATGACCAGTTCTTCGAACACGATGGTGACCGTCTCGGTGAGCGCGGACGCCTCGCCGGCCTTCACCGTGCTCGCGTCGATCTTGCTGCACCAGGCGTTGCGCAGGTGGTAGCGCTTCACCGGGTTGTTCTGGAAGTCCATCATGATGATGGAGGCGTTCTTGCGGGCCGTGGTCATCTGGCCGGAGATCGACTGGTTGATCCACTGGGTGAACGAAGCCGACTGGGTCATACCGCGGATGACCGTACAGGTGCCGTTCTTCTTCACACCCGGCATGTTCTTGACCACGTTCTGGCCGTTGGGGGTGTTCTGCTGGTAGGTGATGACGTCCTGCTCGATGCTCATGCCACTGACCTCGGCGAGGTACTCGACCATGACACCGTCGATCTGCAGGCCGAAATTGTGCGAGGTGAGGGCGTCACCCGGCTGGAGACTCATGTGTTCGCTGTCCTTGTGAAGGTCTGTGGGATGGCGCTACGGCGGTGAAGCCAACCAGGCTCGGGAAGAACCGGGTTGGAGCCCGGGGCACCGGGGGGTGTCCGGCCGCGACCGGCCGGACACCCCCCGGACCGGCTGCTACTCCTCCAGCTCTCCGTTGCCGCTGGAGAACTGGGCCAGTCGGAAGATCACGAACTCGGCGGGTTTGACCGGCGCGATGCCGATCTCGCACACCACACGGCCGACGTCGACCGACTCCGGCGGGTTGGTCTCCTCGTCGCACTTGACGTAGAAGGCCTCCTCGGGGCGCTGGCCGAAGAGGGCGCCACTGCGCCACTCGTTGGTCAGGAACGCCGAGATGTTGCGCCGGATACGCGCCCACAGGGCGTGGTCGTTCGGCTCGAACACCACCCACTGGGTACCGAGGAGGATCGACTCCTCCAGGTAGTTGAAGTAGCGGCGGATGTTCAGGTAGCGCCAGGCCGGGTCCGAGGAGACGGTACGGGCGCCCCAGATGCGGATGCCGCGGCCGGGGAAGGCCCGGATGCAGTTCACGCCGATCGGGTTGAGCAGGTCCTGCTCACCGCGGGTGATCTGGGTCTCCAGGTCCACCGCGCCGCGCACGACCTCGTTGGCGGGGGCCTTGTGCACACCGCGCTCGGAGTCGTTGCGGGCCCAGATGCCGGCGACGTGACCGCTCGGCGGGATCAGCACCGACTGTCCCACGGACGGGTCGAAGGACTTGATCCACGGGTAGTACAGGGCCGCGTACTTGGAGTCGTAGCCGGCCGTCTCCTGGCGCCACACCCGGATCTGACGGGCGTTCAGGCTGGGCGGCGGGTCGATGACCGCGACCCGGTCGCCCATGAGCTCGCAGTGCGCGATCAGGCCCAGCTGTACGGCCTTGACGGCCTCCAGGTCGATCGCGCCGCGCTGGTAGGCGGCCATCAGGTCGGGCACCGCGACCATGGAGATCTCGTCGATGGCCTCCAGGCCGCCGAAACCGGTGCGGTCCGCGGAGTCGCCCAGGTAGCGGGCGGCTCCGGGGTACGAGTCGTCGGCGGACCCGGCGGGCACGGCGGGAGCGGCGGCCGACGGGGCCGCGAGGGCCACCGTCTGCGCGTCCGGCCGGACCAGCTGTCCGGCGGGCGCGGCCTCGGCCACGGTGATGAGCTTGGAGCGCTCCTTCACCTGGGTGACGACGTAGGTACGGCCGCCCTTCTTGGCGGACACGTCGAAGGTCTCGACGGCCTTGTCGCCGTCCTTGACCGTGAGCTTGAACCGGTCGGCCGGGCTGTCGTCCTCCGGAAGCGTCACCTCGACGCTGAGCGCGCCGTTGGTGCCGGGGGCGATGGCCGCGACCGAGAACCCGCCGAGCGGCCGGAACTCGCCTGCTTCCAGGGCGGCCGGGGCGGTGGAGGCCTTCACGGCGGCGCGGCCGGAGCCGGCGGCCGGGCCGTCGGAGGACGCACCCTCGGCGGAGCCACCCACACGGACCACGTAGGCCGCGGAGCCGCCGTTGTTGAAGAAGCCGTAGACGGAGTGCGCGAGGTAGTACCCGTCGGTGAACTCACCGAACGACGCCACGTACTGGCTCCAGTTGGTGACCAGGGTCGGCTCGTTCAGCGGACCGCTCGGCGCGAGCCCCACGAAGGCGGCGACCGACGTGCCCACTCCCTCGATGGGACGCGAGCCGCTGGCCACCTCCTCGACGTAGACGCCGGGCGACAGATAGGACGGCATGTTCTGCTCTCCTCGGGGTACGAGACAGGAACCACTCCACACTCTCGCCCGTGCGGAAAGGCCTTCGAAACGTCCTCCGGGACCTGTTCGGGGGCACTGCCGCTGCCCTCAAGGGCATCCGGTGGTCCCCGCACGGGCCGGAGAGGGACCGGTCGCCGGCTGCGCAACCGCTCCCCGCCCCGCCGTTACGGGCGGGCGCGGCATCCCCATCGGCCGGGGAGCGGCAGGTCTGTGCCCGGAGCGGGGCGGGTGCGCGCTCCTGCGGGTCCGGTTCTCTGCTTACCACGGCACGTCCGTCCGCCGAAAGGGCCTCCCGGGCACACCCGGAGGCAGACGGCCACACTTCGGGGAAGTACGGATGGCCGAACAGGCAGCCCCCTCGGCCCTTGTGGCCGACTGCCCCTGCCCCGTAGCCACATGACCGGGCTCTCGTGCCGTCCTAGCGTGGCCGGGTGAGCCTATGGACCTCTCTCGAACCCGCGTCGGCCACGGTCGATCCCGGCAGCAGCACCACCGTACGACTCCGCCTGCGCAACACCGGTGACGTGGTCGACGAATACCGCTTCGAACCCGTCGGCGACATCGCCCCCTGGACCACCGTCGAACCACCCACCCTGCGCCTCTACCCCGGAACCACCGGCACGGTCGAGCTGAGGTTCGCACCCCCACGCACACCCGACGCCACCGCAGGCCCCAACCCCTACGCCATCCGCATCACCCCCACCGAACACCCCGAAGCAACCACCGTCCCCGAGGGCAACCTCACCATCACCCCCTTCACCGAACTCCACGCCGAACTCGTACCCCCCACCGTCAAAGGCCGCCTCCGCGGACGCCCCAGACTCGCCATCGACAACCTCGGCAACACCAAACTCACCGCCTCCCTCAACGGCACCGACAACGGCGACCAACTCACCTACGAACTCCGCCCCAGCAACATCCAGATCGAACCCGGCCGCGCCGCCTTCATCACCACCACCCTCAAACCCCGCAAAATCATCTGGTTCGGAGCCAAAGAACAACGCCCCTACACCCTCACCGTCCAACGCTCCGGAACCACACCCCTCCCCATCGACGGAACCTTCGTCCAACGCGGCTTCCTCCCCCGCTGGCTCGCCACCTTCCTCGGCATCCTCATCGCCCTCACCATCACCTTCCTCGCCCTCTGGTTCGGCCACAAACCCACCATCGCCAGCGGCACCACCGAAAAACTCGTCGAAGCCGGCTCCACCATCGCCCCCAGCCCCACCCCCCAGACCTCCCTCGCCCCGCCACCGGTGACCACCGCACCCGTCACGGCACCCGCCCAGCCGACCCAGGACACACAGTCCGAAGCATCGGGCGGAGGCGGCGGGGGAGACTCCTCGGACCCGAAGCCCCCGGAGGTACCGGAGCCGATCGGCCAGTGGCTGGTCAGGCCCGGCGCCCTGGGCAAGGACGAGACCGGCGCCCACCCGCTCACCGTGACCGACGTAGCCGGTGCGGACGGGCACGGTGGCGCCGGAGCGTTCAACGGTTCGAGCAGCCAGATGATCTCGACCGGCCCGGTCGTGCCCACCGGGCCGGGCAGCAGTTTCACGATCTCGGCGTGGGTGTACCTCAACACCACCGCTCACTTCTCCACCGCGGTCAGCCAGAGCGGGAAGCACAACAGCACCTTCTACCTGCAGTTCTCCCCGGGGGAGAAGCGCTGGTCATTCTCCCGGACAGGCTCGGACGGTGGCGACAACGCCGCGATCGGCTACCGCGCGCTCTCCCTGGATCCGGCGGCCCTGCACACCTGGACCCATCTGGTCGGTGTCTTCGACGGAGCGACCGGCAACCAGACGCTCTACGTCGACGGCGCGCCCCAGGGCTCCGTGCAGGACCCCTACCCGTTCGCGACCACCGGCGCCTTCATCATCGGCCGGGCCAGGTACGCGGACGCCAACGCCGACAAGTTCGACGGGCGGATCAACGAGGTCGCGGCGTGGGACCAGGCACTCACCCGCGAGCAGATCAACGAGATTCCCTGAGCCCGCCCCGTCCGCGGAGATGCCCTGGGATACGCCCGGGTGATGCCCCCGGGATGCCCTGCGGGGCATCACCCGGGGGCAGACGGGCTGCCCGGGGAGACCACGGGGCCGCCTGGACGGGCACTCTCGGTGGCGGCGACAACTCCGTTCACCCATAGGGCACATGAGGGTGACGGCTCACTGCTCTAACGTGGCCGGGTGAGCCTATGGACCTCTCTCGAACCCGCGTCGGCCACGGTCGATCCCGGCAGCAGCACCACCGTACGACTCCGCCTGCGCAACACCGGTGACGTGGTCGACGAATACCGCTTCGAACCCGTCGGCGACATCGCCCCCTGGACCACCGTCGAACCACCCACCCTGCGCCTCTACCCCGGAACCACCGGCACGGTCGAGCTGAGGTTCGCACCCCCACGCACACCCGACGCCACCGCAGGCCCCAACCCCTACGCCATCCGCATCACCCCCACCGAACACCCCGAAGCAACCACCGTCCCCGAGGGCAACCTCACCATCACCCCCTTCACCGAACTCCACGCCGAACTCGTACCCCCCACCGTCAAAGGCCGCCTCCGCGGACGCCCCAGACTCGCCATCGACAACCTCGGCAACACCAAACTCACCGCCTCCCTCAACGGCACCGACAACGGCGACCAACTCACCTACGAACTCCGCCCCAGCAACATCCAGATCGAACCCGGCCGCGCCGCCTTCATCACCACCACCCTCAAACCCCGCAAAATCATCTGGTTCGGAGCCAAAGAACAACGCCCCTACACCCTCACCGTCCAACGCTCCGGAACCACACCCCTCCCCATCGACGGAACCTTCGTCCAACGCGGCTTCCTCCCCCGCTGGCTCGCCACCTTCCTCGGCATCCTCATCGCCCTCACCATCACCTTCCTCGCCCTCTGGTTCGGCCACAAACCCACCATCGCCAGCGGCACCACCGAAAAACTCGTCGAAGCCGGCTCCACCATCGCCCCCAGCCCCACCCCCCAGACCTCCCTCGCCCCGGCCCCCGCACCCGCACCCACCACCGCCCCACCCGCCCCCCGGCCCACGCAGGAAGCGAAGTCCGACGCATCCGCCGGAGGCGGCGGGGACAAGGAATCCACCGCCCCGAAGGAGCCCGAGGACACGGCGGCGACCGAGGTGAACCTCATGGCCGAGGACGACCCCACGGGCCGGCACATCTGCTACCGGGCGTTCATCAAGGGCGAGGGCTGGCAGCGTCCCGCCTGCGACGGCGCCATGGCGGGGAACAGCCGGAGCGAGCCCCTCACGGCCCTCAACATCGCCGTGTACGGCGTCAGCGGCTCCGCCGCCAACGCCCTCCCGCACGACCCCGATTCGACCGACGGACAGGCCCACTGGAAGACACCCTGGACGGCCATCGTCGCCGACGGCAAGGACAACTACATCGGCAGCACCGACGACGACGCCGAGGTGCTGGCCGGCTTCGCCATCAACGTCGGCTCCGGGCAGATCTGCCACAACATCCGGTTCACCGGGTCGGAGTGGACCAGGACCGCCACGTGCAAGGGGCCCCGAGGGGACTTCAACTTCGGCGGTACGACCGACAACTCCCGCGCGCTCGAAGCCGTCTCGTTCACGGTGCCCGCCGCCGGGTGACGTTCACCGCCGGGTGACGTTCACGGCCGGCTGACGATCACGGCATGCTGACGCTCACAACCGGTCGACGCTCGCCGCCGCATGACCACCGCCGCCGGGCGGGCGGCCTACCAGGTCCCCTCGCCCGGCACCAGGCGCCCGGCCTTGCGGTACTCGCGCCGGGCGCCTTCCAGCAGGTCGGCCGCCGTGACCAGGTCGTCGCGGGAGGCCGCGAGGTAGGCGGCGGTCACCACGGCGCTGCGGATCGAGCCGCCCGCCAGCTCGAAGACCGACGCCACCGGCTGCACGTCGACGTCCGCCACGCAGGGCACGTGGGAGAGGCTGTGCCGCCACAGGGCGAGGCGCTGTTCGACGTCGGGGAACGGGAAGTCCACGACCAGGTCGAGGCGGCGGGTGAACGCCTCGTCGATGTTGGCGCGCAGGTTGGTGGTGAGGAGCGCGATGCCGTCGAAGGACTCCAGGCGCTGGAGCAGGTAGGAGCTCTCCATGTTGGCGTACCGGTCGTGCGCGTCCTTCACCTCGGACCGCTTGCCGAAGACGGCGTCGGCCTCGTCGAAGAGGAGGACGGCGTCGGTGCGGTCGGCCTCGGTGAAGATGCGTTCGAGGTTCTTCTCGGTCTCGCCGACGTACTTGTCGACGATCGACGACAGCTGGACCGTGTAGAGGTCGAGGCCGAGTTCGGCCGCGACGACCTCCGCCGCCAGCGTCTTGCCGGTGCCGGAGGCGCCCGCGAAGAGCCCGAGGACGCCCCGGCCCCGGCCGCCGCCCGCGCTCAGCCGCCACTCGCCGAGGACCCGGTCGCGGTGCCGGGCACGCAGGGCGAGTTCGCGCAGCTCGGTGAGCGGGCCGGGGGGCAGCACCAGGTCGCGCCAGTCGACGGCCGGCCTGATGCGCCGGGCGTGCTGTTCGAGGCCCGAGGCGGACTGCTGGCGGGCGGCGAGCCGCAGGTGGGCGGGGGTGAGCGGCCCCTGGTCGAACGCGGCGAGGCCCCGGGCCGCGCGGGCGGCACGGACGATGTGGTCGCCGGCCAGGTGGTACGGGGCGACGGTGGCGGCCAGGTCGAAGCCGGGCTCCTCGCCGAGCGCCGCCGCCCAGGCACCGGCCGCACCGGCACCGCGCGGGGGCGCCTCCAGGACCAGCGGGTCCGTGTCGCACCACTGCGGGTCGTACGGGCGCGGTCCGGTGATCAGCACCGGTACGTCGGTGGCCCCGGCCAGCTGCCGTACCAGCGCCTCCGGCCTGTCCGGCAGCCCCTGGACGACCACCGCGCGGCCGGTCAGACGGGCTTCGCGCAGCAGGTCGGGCACGCGGTCCTCGGGTCCGGTGAACCGCAGGGCCGGCAGGCCCGCGAGGCGCAGTGCGGCGGCGATCGAGGGAAGTCCGTCGCCCTCGCGCCGCTCACGGAGGTAGGCCGTGACCGGCGGACCGGCGGCGAGCAGGGCGGCCAGACGGTGCACGAAGAGGCCGGTGGCGGTGTCGGGAGACGGCTCCCGCTCGCCGTGCGCCTCCTGCCCGTCGTACGACCCGTCGTGCGGATCCGGGCCCGCGTCCAGCGGGTGGAGGTGCCCGGCGAGGGAGGCGTCCGGGGCGTCGTCGCCGAGCAGGTGGGCCAGCAGCCGGTCCGGTACGCGCAACGAGCGGCTCAGGAAGGGGCGTTCGGGCTCCTCCACGTCGAGCAGGCCGAGCGCGCGCAGCGGTGCCGCCGGGTGCAGCCGGGCCCGTGCGGAGGCGAGGTGGACGGGGATGCCGCAGAGGTCGAGGGCGAGCGCCGCGGTGGCCCGGCGGCGGCTGACGTCGTCGTTGAGGTAGCCGTACAGCGACTCGAAGCTGCGGTCCAGGTCCGGGGCGAGCGCGATGAGCAGGACGAGGGCGTCGAGTCCGGTCAGCCCGAGCCGGACGGCGAGGTCGGTCAGCCGGTCGGCGTACGCGTCGACGGGCTCGGCGACACCGAGCCGCGGAGGTTCCGCCGGGCTCAGCAGGCGGTGGACCGCCTCCTTCGACACGTACAGGCCGCGCAGCGGGTCGTTCGCTGTGGGGTCGTCGGCTGAGCGGTACTCGACCAACAGCGCCGTGCGTTCGCGCAGTTCGGCGAGTCGGGCGAGGAGCGGCCCGGCGTGGTCGGTGTGGTCCTGCGGCGGAAGCCGGGTTCCGGCGGTCATGTGCGGTTGCCCGTGGCGCGGTTGCGACGGGCCGCTTTCCTGGCCTCCTGGGCGGCCGCGACCTGGTGGGGCCGGTGCGCACGCTCCGACTCGGCCCGGGGTTCGTCCCCGGTGGAGTCCATGGTGCCCACGCGGACCGCGGCGCCCTCGGTGACGGGTGGCCCGGCGTCGTACTCCGGATAGGCCGGGAAGGGTGCGGTGACCACCAGGTCGAGGGAGGGCTTGAGTTCTCCGCCGAGCGCGGACCAGATCTCCGCGAGCGAGCGGGCCTCGGTCTGGATACCGGCCACCGAGAGCGGCACGGCCAAGCCCAACGCACCCAGCGAGCCCGGGAGTTCCGAGGGCGCGATGAGTTCGCGCGGGATGAGCGTGGCCAGCGCGGCGGAGAGCAGCCGGTGTTCGTCCTGGGGTTGCTTCGTCCAGGCCGTCACCAGATACGACAGCCGGAACCAGCGCGGGGGCTGGCGGCGCTTGACGACCACGTCCCGCTCGTCGTACACGGGGACGTGCCCCCGCTGGCGGCGGTTGACGTCCTCACGGATGTCGTACAGATAGGCGTTGATGGTGGGCGCGTTGCGGCGGGCGGCCCAGTCCCGGGTGGGGGCGTCGAGGGCGATGTCGATGCCCGAGCCGCTCAACGCGCCTCCTTTGAGGAGGTTCTTGAGGACCTCGTCCACTTCGTGGATCACCGTCGTGCTCCCGCCCTGCCGTTCCCGGCCCCGCTGTCGTCCATGCCGTCGTGCCCGCGGCCGTGACCGACCGGCCGCCCCGGACGATCCTGCCTCCCGCGCCGCCCGTCCCCGCAGTCGCACCGGGACGTCCGCCGGGCAGACCGTGCCGCCCCCAGGGGCGGCTCCGGTTGCCCTTCCGGTCAGATGTAGCCTTCCCTCAAGGCCTGAGCCACGGCGTGCGCACGGTTGCGCAGGTGGAGTCGGGTGGTCATTCCGTGCATGACGTTCTTGACCGTGCGTTCGGAGTAGGACAGCTTCTTGGCGATCTCGCCGGTGTCGAACCCTTCGGCCACCAGCCGCAGTACGTCGACCTCACGCGGTGTCAGCCCCGACACGGGGGCGCCGGGCCGGCCTGCCGCGCTGCGGTGCAGCGAGCCCACCTGGGTGATCAGCCGGCCGAGCAGGTCGGACGGCAGGTCGCCGTCGCCGCGGGCGGCCGCGTGGACCGCCTGCAGGAGCCGGTTGGCGGTGGCCTCGTGGCGCCACACGATGGCGCCGACCCCGCACTCGATGACGTCGAGCAGTTCGGCCTCCCGCAACGTGCCCACCACGAGCGCGGCCCGCGCGCCCTCGCTGCGCACCAGCCGGCGCAGCCGGGTCAGTACCGCATCGTCGAGCGAGTCCTCGACGAGCAGCAGCACCGTGCCGGGGCCTGACTCGCTCTCGTCCCGGAGGTCGATCTCCGGGTACCGGCGCAGCTGGCTGTGGACGCCTTCGCGCGAGATCGGGTCCCTGGTGTGCACCGCGACGCGTATCCGCTCCACGGTGTCGGCCGGGCCGGGCTGTGTGGTGCGCGTGGCGCTGTGCAACCGAGTTCCCCCATGTCCGCGTGCGTGGAACCCGGTTCCGTCCGGCGGCGGGTCCGCGTTATCCACCTTTGTGGAACGGCTGGGGTGCCCGCCATCGTGGAACACCACGAGCGGTACCACGAGATCGGCGGTGGCCGCGGAACACGGCACCATCCGCAGCGGGCACGGCGCCCGGGGCGGTACGCGGGGGAAAGCCCCGTTCTCCACCGTCGCGAGGAGGGGACAGAATGTCCGGACCCTACAGTGAGCACCCGCGCGAGCACAGGGGTGCGGCAGAACTGATCGCGACGCGCGCTGCCCGCGCCCGCGCGGGCCACGGTGGTGCGGTGCTCCTGCGCGGGGCCACCGGCACCGGCCGGACCACCGTGCTGGAGGCCGCCGCCGAGGCCGCCGCCGGGCACGGCATGCGGGTGCTGCGGGCCCGCTGCTCCCCCGACGATGCCGCGGTCCCCTTCGCCGCCGCCCGGCACCTGATGCGCTCCGGGGCCGCGCCGGAACCGTCCGCGGGGGGCTGCGGACGCGGTACGGGCACCGGCCGGGAACAGGACCCCCGCGAACCGGGCGCCGGCCCGGAACAGGAAGCCGGCGAACCGGGCGCCCGTGAACAAATCGACCGTGAACGGGGCGACCAGCTGCGCCAGTTGCTGTTCTCCCAGGCCGAACAGGCCGCGCTCCTGGTGGCCGTGGACGACGTGCACCTCGCCGACGCGTCCTCGTACCGGTGGCTGGTGGAGACCGCCCGGCACGTGGACCGGCTCCGGCTGCCGGTGCTGCTGGTGGTCGCCGAACGCAGCCAGTACGACGTGGGCGCGCCCGCACCGGGCTTCGCCCGCGGCCTCTCACCCGCCCTCCTCCGCACCCACACCCTCGCCCCGCTCACCGGGGACGCGGCGGCCGCCCTGGTGCGCGCCAGGTTCCCCTCGGCCACCGGGGCATGGGTCGAGGCGTGTACGCGGGCGGGCGCGGCGAGCCCGCTGCTGCTCCGTGCCCTGCTGGACGACCTCGGTGCCTCCGGCGCCCTCCCGGCCGTGCCCGAAAGTGCCGCCGCGCTGTACCCGGGTGCGTACGTGGCGGCGGTTTCCTGGTGGCTGGAGTCCGCCGGGGCGGACACCTCGGAGGTGGCGCGCGTCCTCGCGGCCCTCGACGAGGAGCCGGACCGCAGGAGCCCGGAGCAGCCCCGCACGGCCGCCACCGGCGCGGACCGGGCCGCCGAGGAGCTCGGCCGGCTGCTCGCCGAACTGTCCGGCGCCGATCCGGCCCGGGTGACGGGGTGGCTCACGGCGATGACCGGGCTGGGCCTGCTGCGTCCCGGCGGCGACGGCAGGCCACGCTACGCCCACCCGTTGCTGCGGGACGCGGTCCTCACCTGCGTACCCGCGACCCGGCGGTACGCCGTGCGCGGGGCGGCGGCCGAAGTGACGCGGCGCTGGGGCGCCCCCGCCGAGACGGTCGCCGGGCATCTGCTGCTCGCCGGTCCGGTGGGTCAGCCCTGGGCGCCCACCGCACTGCACGGCGCCGCCTCGCTGGCCCTGCGCGCCGGACGGACCGGCGACGCCGTCGCGTACCTCCGCCGCGCCCTGGACGAACCGCTCCCCGACGGGCAGCGACAGCGGCTGCTGACCGACCTGGGCTCCCTGGAGTACGCGGGCGCCCAGTCGTCGGCCGCGATCCCCCGGTTCACCGAGGCGCTCGCGCTGGCGGGCACCCCGCGCGAACGGGTCCGCGCCGCCGTCGCCCTGGGCACCGCGCTCGCCGGGCGCGGCAAGACGCGCGCGGCCCTGGAGGTGCTGCGCAGGGCCGACGGACAGCTCGCCGGCCACCCCGGCCTGGCGAGCACCCTGCAGAGCGCGACGGTGCTCCTCTCCGACCAGGACAAGACGGTCCGCCGCGAGGTCTACCGGTGGCTGCGCGCCACCGCGGAACGCACCCCGGAGCTGGTCAGCCCGGCCGCCCAGGCGCTGCTCGTACGGTACGCGGCCACCGCCGGGCTGACCTCGGCCGACGAGGCGATGCGGAAGGTACGGGTCCTGCTCGCCGAGCCGTCCGACCCGCTGGCCGAACCGTTCCTGCTGGGCGCGGCGGCCACGGTCGCGCAGTGGGCCGACGAACTCGACGAGGCCGAGGAGCTGGTCGACCGCGGCCTGGACGGCCGGCTCCCGCACCTGCCGCACCCCATGCACATGGCGCTGGTCAACGTACGCACCGACATCGCGGCCGCCCGGGGCGAGTACACCCGCCTGCCGGCCGGGCCCGCCGTCGCCGGGTCCACCGGGCTCGCCCCCGCGCACGCCCATGTGCTGACCGGGCTCGTGGAGGCGGGCCGCACGGCCGAGGCGCGGCGGCTCGCGGACGCCTTCGACCTCCGGGAGGCGCCCGATTCCTGGGGCCGCAACCGGTTCCTCTACGCGCGAGGACTCCAGCGCGCCTCGGCGGGAGACCCGGCGGGAGCGCTGCACGACTTCCTGGAGTGCGGGCGCCGCCAGGCCGAACGCCAGGTGGTCAGCCCGGTCGTCACCCCGTGGCGCACGGCGGCCGCCCTGTGCTGCCTGGTCCTGGGCAGCCCCGGGCAGGCGCTCGCGCTGGCCGAGGAGGAGCTGCGCCTGGCCCGTGTCTGGGGCACCGCGCGCCCGGTGGGCCGCGCGCTGCGGGTGTTCGGCACGGTCACCGGCGGGCGCCGCGGTCTGCGGATGACCGAGGAGGCCGTACGGCTGCTGCGGGACTCACCGACCGAGGTCGGCACGGAACTGGTCAGCGCACTGCTCGCGCAGGGCCGGGCGCTGACCGCCGCCGGGGAGCACGCCCACGCCCGCAGATGCCTGCGCGAGGCGGTCGAGCGCGCCGAACGGCTCGGGGCGGTACGGCTGCGCACCCTCGCGGAGCAGGCCCTGCGGGAGAGCGGCGCCCGCCGCCCCACCCGGGCCGGTACCGGCGCGCGCTCCCTCACCGCCAGCGAACGCCGCATCGCCCGGCTGGCCGCCAACGGCCACACCAACACCGAGATCGCCGACCTGCTGCATCTGGCCCGGCGCACGGTGGAGACCCATCTGACGAACACCTACCGGAAGTTGGGGATACGGCGACGGGTCGAGCTGGTCACCTCGCTGGGCTCGGACTGAGCCGGGGCCGCTCCCCTGGCTCCGGCCTCGTAGCCCCGGTGCTACGAAGCTGCCGGAGGTGCCGGCGCCGCAGGGGCCAGACCCAGGTGGTTCTCCGGGTCGCGGAGTCCGGCCCCGGCCGTCCGCACCATGCGCCCGGCCATCGGCTCCGGCACCCGGATCACCACCGGCTGCGGCAGGGTCAGCTCCCGCACGGTGGGGCCGCCGGTCCCGTCCAGGCCTACGGCGGCCCGGCCCCTGTTGCTCACCTGGGCCACCACCCTGACGTCCAGGGTGAACTGGAGGAGCACCGACTTCGTCTTCGGCTTGACCAGCGGCCAGGACCCGGCCGCGTTGCCCGCCGCGGCGGCCGCGCCGCCCGAACCTCCCACCGTGCCCATCAACTGGTTGAGCCGGAGCTCGTCCGGGTTGAGCAGAGCCGCACCCGCCGCTCCCCGCCCCGATCTGCTCTGCTCCGCGGAGGCGGAACCCTCGCCCTGGGTCGGGCGGAGTCCTCCGAGACGGCTCTGGCCCACGGTCTCGAACGTCATCGTGTCGCCGACGCCCAGGACCCGGCCCTCCCGCAGCCGGGCGTGCACGGAGGCCCGCAGATCCTGGCCCTCGACGCCACTGGCGTGCACCGGCGGCAGGTCCGCCCCGGCGGAGACCAGCAGGGGCAGCGCCGCGATCATCCACTCGGTGGAGATCGCCTCGTTCAGCGCGTACGCGGCCGCCTGCCCCTTGCCACGGAAGCGGTCGCCGCCCCCCGCCGCCCTGACAGCGGTTTCGAGCACCTGCCGTACGCGCCCGGCTCCCTGGAACCCGTTGACCTGTGCCTCCATGGGCAACCGCACCCCTCGGGCCCGCCAGGCCCCGTGGTCGGACCGGTCTCCGACGGACCGGGGGGCGGGGGCAGTGGTCTCCGCGGCAGTGGCGGGAGCAGCCGCGGAGGCGGCGGCCGGCGCGGGCAGACGCGTGCGCGCGGGGCCCGGGGCGGGCGCGCGCACCCGGCTGAGGGCGTCCAGGTCCTTCACCGGCACCCGGTGGGTCAGTTCCAGTCCGCCCAGCCGGGCCAGCGTCACGCGCGTCCCCGAGGCGTCGAACAGCTCCAGGTTCGCCGTGACCGGTATCCGCATCTTCGCCGACGGAGCGGACTTGGCCTCGGCGACCATCTTCATGCCCACCTGGCCCCGGCTCGCGGAGCCCTGGCGGCGGGACGAACCGGTGGCGAACCCGGCCCCGCCCGCGCCGCCCACTCCCTTCAGGCCGCCCAGCCCGCCCTCGGGCCGGGCCGAGCCGGCGAAGATGCCCTCCACCCCCTTCGTCACCCCCTGGTCGCGCATGGTGGCCTGCTGGCCGACGGCCGCGGTGATGTACTCCATGTCCCGCCCGTCGTCCGCGTCCTCCAGAAACGTGCCGTGGCCGGACCGGTCGATCCTGAACACGGCCCAATAGGGGGTGTTGCGCCCGTCGAACAGCTCGACGGTGACCCCGCCGTCCATGGCGCCGGACAGCAGGCCGGTGGAACCGCTCCGGTCCAGGACCCGCAGCAGCCGCTGCACGTTGTCGTGCCGGTCCTTGAGCTGCTGCCTCGGCAGCAGGTCCTCCGCGAGCCTCTTCTTCGGGCCCCGCGCGAGGCTGTCGCGCACCATCCCGAGCAGCGGGACGAAGTTCGGCAGCTGCTCGACCGTGCCGAAGCCGAGCGGCAGCGCGCGGTCGAGGGTGCGCCCGGCCCCCGAAGCGGACGCGGCGGGCGCGGTGGTCCCCTCCCCGGTCGTAGCGGCGGTGACGGCCGTGGCCAGGTCGCCGCCCGTACCCTCGCGGGCTTCCCGTTCGGCGCCCGTACGCGAGCTCTCCCCGGTCTCCGGGCCGCCCTGCCGGGCCCCCTTCGCGCCGACGGCTGCCTTCGCCCCGGCCTCCTGCTTCTCCCGCCGTCCCACCTGCTTGCGCACGGACGCCGGGAGCTGGGCCTCCGTCAGCCACACCGCGGCCTCGGCCGGCAGGGTCAGGGCGCGGCTCTCCACGTAGGGCCCGCCGGTGGTGACCGCGACTTCGGCCACCATGTGGACCAGCAGGTCGCACTGGACCAGGTAGAGCGGGGCCTTCTTCGGCGTGTGGGCGTTCCGTTCGACCGTGCCGGAGACGGCGGAGGTGTCCGCCCCGCCCTCCGACACGGTGCGGTGGAACGCCAGCCCCTGGCTCGTCCGGCCGCCCGCGACGGTCTCCGAGCCCGTGGCCCCGAACTGCCACGTGCCGCTGGTGCTCCGCCCCTCCTGCCCGGCGCTCTGGTGACCGCCCAGGACCAGGGTCTCCGTACCGGGACCCGCCCCCTTGTGCAGGAACCTCGGGTTGGCGAGGGTCATCCGGCTGCCGACCGCCCCGTTCAGCGCGGCGAGGCGGCGCGCGTACCGCAGGTCCTTCACCACCCAGCCCGAGGACGTCGCCTGCCGCAGTGCGGCGTGCAGCGCCTGCGGGCTGAGCCGCTCCTCGATCGCCAGCCGGGGCGCGAGGCCTTCCGTCGCCAGCGCGTCGTCCCCCTGTGCGCCCGTGCCCCTGGCGGCGGCCTTCGACAGCAGCGCGAAGGCGAGATCCCGGACGGCCCCGCCGTCGCCGACGGTCTCCAGCAGCTGCCAGTCCCGCACCACCGACCCGGCGGAGGGCTTCTGGACGAGCGCGGCCAGGTCACCGATGCCCGAGAGAGCGAAGGGGCGCTCCAACCCGGCCGGCCGCGCCTTGCGCGTCTCGGCGTCCGCATCCTGCCCGGACTTCTCCGAGTCGTCCAGCGTGAACTCCTGCGGCGTGCTCAGCCGGACTTCCTGCCCGCCCAGGTGCAAGGTGCTGATCGATTCCGCCCTCGGCGCCCGACGGCCGGGGCTGCCCGGGGTGACGGTCCGGGCGAGCTTGCGCGGCCGCGAGGTCATGGAGACGTCCACGTCGAGCAGGAGCGACGCGCCGAAGACGGACGCGGTGTCGGAGCCGTTGGTGAGGGTGTCGGTACGGGTGCCGGGGCCGCCCTGGTTGCGGCGCTTGCCCGACCACTGCTTCTCGTAGCGGGCCGAGGCCGTCAGGATGCCGGGGATCAACCGGACCTGCCCCAGAGCCTGGACGCCGAGCGACCGTGAACTGCTGCGCCCGGTCTGGGCGTTGCTGGTGATCCCGGAGTGGCCGCGCACCATCCAGTCCTTGGTGTCGCCGAGGTAGTGGGTGCCGTCGAGCCGCCCCTTGACCCGGACCAGCACGTCATGGCTGTGCATCTTCGACTTGCGTCGCAGCCGTACCGGGATGCCCGTGGAGAGCAGCTGGGCCTTGTTGGCCTTGAGGCTGGTCTCCGACAGGGCGAGCGCGAGGCTGCGGTAGTTGCCCCGCTGGGTCTCTGCCTCCTCCCTGGTGGGGATCCTCGTCGCCGGGGTCCCCCCGAAGAGGGGGAGGTACCCGGCCAACCGGGCGTCGTCCCCGAACAGTTGCGTCACGGCTTCCATCATCGGACGGCTGTCGACATGGCTGAGGACGACGCTGGAACCGTTCTCGTACGCGAGGTGCCGCTCGGCATCCTGTTCCCGGCCGTCCTCGCCGGTCTTCTTCGGCTTCCTCACGAACTCCCCGGCCTCCGCACCCGGCGGCAGCGGCAGCCCGAGGTCCCGCGCCTCGTCGGAGCGCAGGCTCATCCACACCTTCATCGAGTGCGTGGCGGTACCGAGCCGCGGGTTCAGCACCACCGCCCCCGGCTTGGGCCCCGTGCCCTCGGCGGTGAACCGCACGGTCGCCAGATAGAGCGCCTTCTCGCCGCGCACCTCGGCGCCCTGACGGTTCGTCACCGTTTGCTCGTTCACGGAGAACCGTGCCTTGCGGACGCCACCCACGGGCATGACCGTACCCCGTGCGACAGCGGCACCGGCGGGAGCCCCGAAGCCGAACGCCGGGCCCGCGCCGAGCCGGGCGGCGCGACCGTCGCTCGCGGTCGCGGTCGCCGTGTGCTGGGACTGCTGGTGGGTCCGCAACTGGGTCTTGCCGGTCGGCCAGGCGGGCGTCAGGCCCGCGAAGTCGGCCCGCAGGCGGTAACCGCTCGCCGTCTTCCCGTCCTTGGCCCACAGGTCCTCCCCGACGACCCCGTCCCCGAGCAGCCGGGGCAGGTCCTCCAGGACGCTCGCCGTCGAGGTCGCCTCGTACAGCCGCGCGCGACCGGGCGCGCCCGGGGCCGTGACCGACGGGTGCAGGACGGAGGCGACCGTGTCGAACAGCCCGCCGCCGCCCTTGTGGGGCGCCGCCTCCTCCGACACACCGACCGGGGCCAGGGAGTCGGCGAGCCGGACCCGCCGGGCGAACCCGTGGCTCAGGGCCTCCGGTTCGATCGGTGCCTGCGGTGCCGCGGTGCCGTTCGAGACCAGATGCTCGGTGGGCACCCGCTGCGTGAGCGTCCCGGTCTGCTGGAAGGACTGGACTTCCCGCGTACCGCTCTTCTGTACCCGTACGTCGAACCGCACCCTGCGCCGCACCTCGACGGTGCCCTTGTCGCTGCGCAGGACGCGTGGTTCCGCGGCGGTCCGCTGAGTCCGGGACTCGTCGGCGCTCTCCCAGGGCCGCACCGTGCCGGTGACGGCGGCGCCGGCCCACACCGCCGGTGCGACGGGCGCGAGCAGGAAGCCCGTGCCTCCCACCCCCTTCTCGGACGAGCCGCCCGCCGTCGCACTCACCGTGGCGCCCGAGTGGTGCTGGACGTCGACCTTGGTGTCCTTGCCCTCCTTGTCGTCCAAGGCTGCCGCCGGGGAACCCGGACGACCGGCCGGGAGCTTGCCCAGCTCCTTCTCCGTACGGAAGACGGGCAGGCTCCCCTCGTCGAGAGGAGAGATCCTGACCGTGACGTCGAACCAGTCCTTGCCCCGGGGGCCCCGCACCGCGAAGGCGCGCCCCTGCCCGAAGAAGGACTCGGGCCGCCCGGCCAGTTCGGCGGCGATCCCGGCGGCGGTGCCCTCGCCGCCCCCGGCCGGCTTGCCCGCGGCGGTACCGGCCCCGTGCCCGACGGCCGTCGCCACGGCGCCCTCGACCGGCTCGTGCCCGGTCAGCCCGTACACCGCCGACAGCCCGGCCGTCTCCAGCGACGCCAGATACGACGGCAGGACCATCCCCGTCCCGGCCTGCCCGGAGGCCACCGGAGCCACGGGGGCAGGGGCCGGTGCGGGGGCAGGGGCTGGTGCGGGGGCAGGGGCTGGTGCGTGGACGATTGCGGGGACCGGTGCGGGGACGGTCTGCGCCCGCCCCCGCTGGGCGTTCTCCACCACCGCCGCGGCCGCCGCGTTCCCCGCGGCCCGCTGGATGCCGAGGAGGACGCTCGGGGCGGGGCCCGGTGCGGAACTCACGGCCGCCTGCCTCGTCCGGGGCGCCTGCTGGGAGGTCTCGGTCCTGCCATCACCTGACTGCTGCCGTGTCCGCACGGGATCACCGTAAAGACGCCCGTCCCTGGTCAGGCGCCCGAATCAGGCTTCGGCCCGAGTCGCCTCCGACACCACACGCGCACGCCATCTTCCGTACATCGGGGCTTCGTCCGGGGTGCGGGCGCGGCGCGGCCACCGCGCCCACGGCGGCCGAGGGCCCACCCGCGTCACCCCCTGACCGGGGTGTGGCCGTCCATGGCGAAGCGGGGGGAGCACCGCTCGTCGGACCGGTCGCCCCCGTCCCAGACGCAGATCCACATCGTGTGTCCGACGCCCGAGAGGTAACTCGTCTTCGCCGCCTTCCAGTCGGCGTGGAACGCGTACGCGGTGCCGTCGCTGCGGTGGAGTTCGGCGCCGCAGCTCCGGCCCAGGGAGGTGTTGAGCACACCTGCGAGCTCCCCGGCGCCGTTGTCGTCCAGCCAGGCGGAGCAGCCGGCGGCGCTGCCGACCCAGGAGACGTCCGCCTCGGAGCCCTCGACCTGGGCCGGGTCCTTGTTGCCGTCGATCGCCTCGATCGGCGTCGAGGTGACGCGGGGGGCGGACGGTGCGGGCGGGGCGGACGTGGGTACGGCCGACGCGGCGGGTGCGGTGGGGCCCGACGAGGCGGGCGCGCCGCCGCCGGACGCGCTCGGTGCGGCGGTCGCGGCCACCCCCGCCGGTCCGGCCGGGGCCGGGCCGCCGGACTTGCCGGACCCGGCGGTGGGTGAGGCGGGGCGGTTCGGGTTCGCGGAGGCCGTCCGGGTCACCTCCGCCACGGGCTCGACGACGGCCGACGCGCGGTCCGACGGATCCGCGGCGTCCTGGTGCCGGAACACCGGCGGGTCGAGCAGGAACCCTGCCGCGACGCCCAGGGCGATCGTCGTGGCGGCCGTGAGCAGGAACAGGCGTCCGCGTCGGCGGCGAGGTGCGGCGGCGGGCGGCCGGGGGCTCCCGGGGGCCGGGCCGCCGTCGAGGTCCGGCGGCGGGCCGGCGTCCGGATCCGGCGGCGGGACGGTCTCCAACTTGCTCACCGGCGTGGTGGCGAAGGCGCGCCGCGCGGCGATGCGTGACATGACCTCGCGGGGCCAGGGAGCGGGAGCCGGCAGATGCGCGCGGGCCGCCTCCGCCAGCCCGGCGGCGGTGGGGCGGGCTGCGGGATCGTCCGCGAAGCAGGACCCGACGACGACGGCGAGGCCGGCGTCCACCGCACGCAGCGGCTCGGCGTCCGGGACGACGCCCGGGGTACGGCCCGAGGCCGCGTAGAGCACCAGCGCCCCGAGCGCGTAGACGTCCGCGGGCGCGTCCACGTGCTCGTCCCCGGCCTGCTGTTCCGGTGCCGAGAACCCCTGCGTCCCGTAGCCGCCACCGCTCCTGGTGAGCCTCGCCTGGTCCGCCGCGCGGGCGATGCCGAAGTCGATCAGCTTCACCCCGTCCCGCACCAGCATGACGTTGCCGGGCTTGACGTCGCGGTGCACGATCCCCAGCGCGTGCACGGCCGCCAGGTGGGCGGCCGTCTCGGCCAGCAGCAGCCACAGTGCCTCGGCGGGCAGCGGTCCGCGCATCCGGACCGCTTCGTCCACGGTGAGTCCGGGCACGTACTCGGCCGCGAACCAGGGGCGTTCCGCGGTGCCGTCGCTCGCCAGCACCCGCGGTCCGATCCCGGCCGGCACCCGGTAGAGGATGCCGACCTCGCGCTCGAAGCGCTCGCTGGAGACCAGCCGCGGCCGGACGCGCTTGACGGCGGCGTACCCCCTGTCGGACGCCCCGAGGTAGACCTCGCCCATGCCGCCGACGCCGAGCAGGCCGATGAGGTGGAAACTGCCGATCTCCTGCGGATCGTCCGCGCCCAGCGGCTCGGCGACCGTGCCATCCATCATCAGCAGTCCTCCGACCGCTCGCGCTCAGGGCGGGCAGATTATCGAGCGACTCCGGCCAAATCAAAACCAGTTGGCGGCGCCGAATGAATCAAGCCGGATGCACACGCGCGGGAGGAACGGTCCTCCCGGCGCCTTCGTACACTGACGCGATCCCGAGCCGGAGGTAGGCGCATGGCGTACGGAAACTTCCCACCCCAGATACTGCCGCCGGGCAGCCCCTCCGACAGAGTGCCCTCGGCTCCGCCGGGGACGATCTTCGTACTGGGCCCGGAGGGCGGCTACGCCGTACCGCCGCGCCGGTACACGCTGCTGTTCGGACGGGACCGCGAGGACGTTCATGTACCGGTCGGTGTCGACGACCCGACCGTCAGCCGTCGGCACGGCGTGTTCACCTGCACGACCGCGGACGGCGACTGGTGGCTGGTCAACACCGGCAATCTGCCGATCGAACTTCCCGACGGGGTGCTGATGCTCACCGGACACAAGCGGCTCATCGAGTCCGGGTACACCCCACTGGTGATCAACTCCTCCAAGCGCCGCTCCCACCTGGTGGAGGTCCGCGTCGTGGACGAGGACGACCACAACCCCCGTACCAGCGGCGGCGCGGAGACCGTGGACCCCGAGACGGTCTACGAACTCTCCCCACAGGAACGGCTGGTAGTGACCGCGCTCGCCCGCCGCTACCTGGAGGGCCACGACGCCTTCCCCCTCCCGCTCCCCTGGGAGGACACGGCGCGTCTGGTCAACGCCTCCCCGTACGTGACCAAGTCCTGGACCCACAAGTCGGTGGCGAACACGGTCGAGGACGTACGCGAACGGCTGCACCGCCGGGGCGTGCGCGGACTGCTGCGCGACGAGGTCGGCGAGCCCGTCGGCTCGACCCTCAGCGTCAACCTGATCAGAGAGCTGCTGAAGACGGCGACCCTGAGCGCCCAGGACCTGGAGTTGCTGACCGACAAGGACTGAGCGAACCGCACGCGCGGAGTGCCCCGGCCGCCGGACCTCCGGCCGGGGCCTCCGCGCCGCTCAGCCCTCCCCGTCCCGCTCGGCTCCGGCGTAGTACGTGACGTACTGGTGGCCGTTCTCGACCGCGAAGACGGCCGCTCGGTCCGTCGCCGAGTTCCGCTGCTGCGCCTGCGCCTGCGCTTCCTGTGGTGACTCGTGCTGCTGATCGGGTTCGTGCGTCGTACTCGTCACGTGGTTGTTGTCCCCCACGATGAAGGTGCCGGAGACGTTCCCGGTGCGGATGTCCCCGCGGGTGGATTCGGGTGGCATGGGGCGGCCTTTCTGTCGGTCGGGCAGGGAGGTCCCGGTCGGACGGGACGTTCTGCCGCTGCTGGGTCCGGGGCTGGGAGGCCGGGCCGGTAGACCGGCCCGGAGGGGGTCAGGCGCCGCAGTCGGTCTGCAGGCTGTCCAGGGCCGAGTTCATCGCCGCGTTCTCACTCGACGCGTCGACCTCGGAGCTCGTCGGATCGCTCGCGTACGACTCGTACTCGGCCTTCATCTCCTGAACGGCCGTCAGCATGTCCTCCAGATCCGCTTCCACGGAGCTGTCCTCGGCCTCCGAAGAGGCTTCCCGCAACGTGGATTCGATGGAGCCCAGATCGCTGATGACGGCGGCAATACCGGAGTCGGCCGCACCGGTGTCGGGCACGACGGAGGTGGCGCCCGAGTTGTACGAGGCCATGGCGTTGTTGTACGAGTCGACCGCGGCGGACGCGGTGTCGGCGTCGGCACTGGACTGCTCCATCTCCGGCGCCAGCTGCTGCATCACCGTCAGGCACACGGGATCGAAGGTTTCCCCGATGTCCTCCGTCCCGGTCCCGGTCGAACCGTCGTCGGAGCCGGGGACGAAGCCCGAGAACGCGTCCGGCGCGGACGAGTACGAGGGAGAGAAGTCCGACACGTAGGAGGTCGGCCGGTCGTTCGCGTCGACCGCGTATCCCACGCCCACCACGGCAGCGAAACCGAGCGTGCAGGCGAGCACCAGAGCCGACACCTTGCCACCCGCACCGACGGCGGCAACAGCCGTGTGGCCCGCGGTCGTCGTGGTCGCGGTGGTGCCCCCGGCATGCGACGCGTGCGCGGCGGAGGAGTGCGCCGCCGAGAAGTCGATCGTATGGGGCGTCGGTGCGGCCGTGTGCGCGCCGGTCAGGGGGCTCGCAGCGGCGTGCGGCTGTGCGGCGGCGTGGGTCATGTCGACCACCGGCCTCGCCGCGTGCGCGGTCCCGGCCGCATGCGCCGTCCCGGCCGCGTGCGCGGTCCCGGCCGCGTGCGCGGTCCCGGCCGTGTGCGCGGTCCCGGCCGTGTGCGCGGTCCCGGCCGCGTGTACGGGCCCGGCCGCGTGTACGGGCCCGGCCGCGTGTACGGGCCCGGCCGCGTGAGCCGCATGCGCCGTCCCGGCCGCATGCGCCGTCCCCACCGTGTGCGCAGCCACCGGTGCATGCGCCTGGACCCCGCCCGACACCGCGGTCAACGTGTTGCCCGCCGCCGTGCCGGCTGCCTGGGTCACGGAATGCGCGTGCAGCGTGGCGAGTTCCTGGAACAGCACGCCCGCTTCGAGCACCAGGGCCGCCGTCAGGGCGCCCCGCCCGATCGCCCTCCGGCGGTTGCGGGCCTCGCCCAGGAAGAACTCCTCGCCCTGCGCGTCTCCCGCGCTCCTCGCCGCCGCCCAGCCGGCTCCGAGCAGACTGCCCCACGCGTCGAACTGCCGGGACAGCGCCAGCTTCGGCGAGGCGGCACGGGCCAGCGCCACGCCGAGCTGCGGGTGTCCGCTGCTCTCCGCCCGCCGTACCGCCACGTCCAGGGCCTGGAAGTGTGCCGCGACGTCGTCCGGAGTGGTGTCCGTCGCCTCGACCCACACGGTGAACGCCTGGCAGAGCCGATCGGCGGGAAACTCCGTCCGCCGCAGGTCCAGCACGCAGTCGGCGACATCCGGCGGGCAGCTGTAGCCGGTCTCCGAGGCGACCAGCAGGCCGTGCCGGGTCATCCCCTCGGCGAGCGCCTCGGCGTCCGACCGGCCGAGCAGACCGTCGAGGTGCCGGGGGGCCAGCCAGGCACCGGGGAGCGATCCGAGCAGGTACAGCAGGTCGCGTTCCTGCGGCTGGAGCCTCTTCAGCAGCGCGGGGAGCAGCGCGGGGAGGTCACCGATGCGCGGCAGACCACGGCCGGTGGCGGCCGCCAGGGCGATGCGCCGCAGCCGGAGCGGGTTGCCCTCCACCGCGTCGCACAGCGCGGGAACGACCAGCGCCTCGTCCGGACTCAGTTCGCGGTGGATCAGCGACCCCACGAGCTCCGCCGCCGCCGGCGCCTTCACCCCGCCGAGCCTGATCGCGTGCACGCTGTCGACCGAGGAGCGCCGCTGCGAGGTGAAGACGAAGGTGGACTGCTCGGCCATGTCGAAGAGTCGCCGCACGTCGCTCTCGTCGAGCCCCACGTCGTCCAGGTAGATCCGCAACCGCAGTGTTCTCAGGTGCTCCTTCAGCACCTCCGTCGACGGCCTGTAGTTCGGCGCGTCGAAGCTGATGTCGAAGAGCGCCTGCGCGATGTCGTCGGCCGTACGCCCGCCGGCCTCGACGTAGGCGACGCCCTCGGGCCCGCGTGGCAGGGTGCGCGCGAGGTGGCGCAGCAACGCGCTCTTGCCGATCCCGGACGCGCCCCAGATCTGCACCAACTGCCGTGTCCCGATGGCGTCCCGCAGCACGTCCGCGTCCTGCGCCCGTCCGAACAGCGGCTCGGTGGCGGCCCGCGGCAGCTGTGCGATCGGCCGGCGCTTGACCGGGACCGGCAGCGGGCCCCCGTGCACGGTGACGACCGAACCCGACTGGGCGGTGATGTTGGTCAGGATGTTGCCGTTGCCCACGATCATCGTTCCGGGCACGTCACCTGCCCGAACGCCGCCTGACCGCTCCGGAACACCGTCGTTCTCCACCATCTGCTCTCCCCCGTCCTTTCCCGAATCCGGGTTCCCTCACCCGGTCACACTGGCGCCGTAGCACCGCGCCGACCGGGCGTTTTTACGTGTTCGGCGAGATCGCCGCCGGGCCCGGCCGCGGCGGCGATCCGGGCGAGGTGGTCCAGGTCGAGGATCGTGATGCTGCGGTAGCCGGTCACGACCGCGCCGGACTTCCGCAGCGCCCGCAGCGCTTTGTGGATCGACGACTCCGCCGCGCCGACCAGGGTGGCCATCTCCGGCTGAGACAGCGGGAGCCGGGCCTCGTGCCGGCCGGGCCGCCCGTAGGTGACGGCCAGGTGGTGCAGGATCCTGGCCAGGCGTCCGAGCACGTCGCAGCCGGTGAAATCGACGATCCGGCCGGTCGCCGTACGCAACTTGGCCACCACGCTCGCGTTGAGCGCGAGTCCGATGGCAGGGTGCCTTCTCGTGCACTCCACCAGTTCGGTACGGAGGATGTAGCGGGCCAGCACCGTCCCGCAGGCGGTCACGGTGCCGACGCGCGGCTGGTTGTCGATCCCGGCGAGCTCCCCGACCAGGTCTCCTGCCATCCGTACGGCCAGCAGCGCCTCACGGCCGTCCTGCGCGTGCGCGGTGACCTTCACCATGCCGCCGAGCAGGAGCAGCGCGAAGTCCGAGCGGTCGGCCTCGCGGATGGTGATCTGACCGGCCGGGTAGGTCACGCCGTGGCCGAGTCCGATGAGGACTCCGCGGTCGGCCTCGTCGAGCCGGCCGAGCAGCCCGGCCGACGGCCAGTACGCCGCGGCGCCGCGCACACGTGTGTTGCTCATGGGCCACACCCTCCCTTTCGTACGGCCGAAGCCGCACAAGCCGTATTAGTAGCCGTTCTCTTCGGGGACCCCTCCTCTACGGTCTCACCCATCATCTGGCTGACACCGGACAACCGGACGACGGCAATTGATCTTCGAATTGCCTGAACCCGTCGCGATCACGGAGGAATTGTGAATCCGAGGTACGAGTACCGGGCTTTGCTGGCGTGCGACATCGCGGGCTCCGCGGGCCGTGGGGAGCAGCATCTGCAGGAGATCCGCGGCGTCCTGCGTTCCGCGCTGACCGACGCCCTCGGTACGGCGGAGCTGGACGCGCGGGGGTTCGCGTCCGTCGACACCGGCGACGGCTGCCGGCTCGTCGCCCCGGCCGGGCTGCCCAAGGCCGGGCTGCTGTTCCCGTTGCTCCCGGAGTTGTGCGCGCGGCTCCGCGCGCACAACCGGCACGCCGGCCCGGAGACCCGGCTGCGGGTGCGGGCCGCGGTGCACGCGGGGGAGATCCGGTTCGATCCGGACGGCACCGTCTCCGGCGCCCCCTTCGAGGCGCTGGCCCGGCTGCTCGACTCGGCTCCGCTGCGGCACGCGACCCTGACCGGTACCACCGGCACCCCGCTGGCCGCGATCCTTTCGCGCCACGTCTACGAGGAGACGGTCGGGCACGGCTGGGAGGGGCTCGAAGCGGACGCCTTCACCGGGGTCGACGTCCGGGTCAAGGAGTACGCCTCCCGGGCCTGGCTCTGGTACCCGGGCAGCCCCGTCGGGCCGCGGGCCGTCACCGGCCAGGAGTCCGGGTCCGGCGAGGGGGCAGCGCGGCCCGAGCCGCAGGCGCCCTCGTCGGAGCAGGTCGTCCAGGTCTCGGGAAACGGCACCGCGTTCACCGTCAACCGGGGCAAGCAGCACGTCGCCCACAGCGACCGGAGTTGATCCGCACCGATGAACGAGGAACTCGCGGTGCTGGCCACGAGCGGTGCCACCGCTCTGGTCTCCGCCATGGGCACCGATCTCTGGCAGGAGGCGCGAGGGCTGATGAACAGGGTCCTCGACCGGACCGGGCGCGGCAGTCACCGCGACGAGCTGTCCGTGGAGCTGGACCGGCAGTCGACCGCCACGAGGGGAGCGGTCGACGCCGGTGCGGCCGACTACTGGACCGAGGTCCTGCGCCAGGTGCTCGAACAGAACCCGGACGCCGTCGGGGAGGTCACGGCACTGGCTTCGCTGCGCCTTCCGGAAAGGCCGGACATGGCGATACAGATCAATTCCGCCACCCATTCCGGCGAGGTGTTCGCGGTGCAGCACGGCTCTCAGCATTTCACCTCCCGGTCGAATGGCCGGGATTCAGGAGAACTTCGGGATTCAGGAGAACTTCGGTGAACCGGGACGAGAGCCGGCGGGACGGGCTCATGGACGGGCGGTTGCGGGCGGTGCTGTTCATGGCCGTCGTCGCCGGCGCCTTCGTCGAGGTCAGCACGGAGCACCAGCGGTACGGCCCGCTGGTGAACGTGTTCGCCCTCGCGGCGGTGGGCGTCGTCGGCGCGGCGGCCGTACTGGGATTCGCTCACGCCGAAGGTCCCGCCGCCGGGTCCGCCCCGACGCCGGACCCGCCGGCACGGGAACCGGTGCCCGGCACACCGCTTCCGGTCTGCCGGTACGCGGGCGGGCCGGCGGCACCACAGCCCCCGAAGCCCCGGTCGTTCCTGCGCGAGCGGCCGACCGACCTCAACGTTCCCCGCTTCGGCGACGGCGCCCGTGCCCAGGGCTACCCCTGGCTGCTGCCGGAACGCACGGTGCAGAACGGGATCGCCGCCGACGAGGCGACGGTCGGCGCCTTCACCATTCGCGGGGCCTCGGTCATCGGCCCCGGCCACCGCTGCGGTCACCCCGCCGAGCCGCGCCAGGACTCCTACCGGATCGGGCGCACCCGGGACAGTCGGCACGCGATCGTGGCCGTGGCCGACGGCCTGTCCAGCGCGGCCTGGTCCGACACCGGGGC
This sequence comes from Streptomyces sp. NPDC001770, assembly GCF_053596135.1. Classification (NCBI taxonomy): domain Bacteria; kingdom Bacillati; phylum Actinomycetota; class Actinomycetes; order Kitasatosporales; family Streptomycetaceae; genus Streptomyces; species Streptomyces sp. NPDC001770. Next base: position 139,276 of record NZ_JBSFFN010000013.1, read on the forward strand.
CACCACGGCCTCCAGCCAGGCCGTCACCCTGCTCCGCGAGCAGATCGGGACGGTGGGCTTCGGCGGGCTCGACGTGAAGGAGCTGTACGGGCGGATCGCGGCGTCGATCGCCGCGCAGGCGACCGGCCGGGGCGTCGCCGCCTCGCACATGGCCACGGTGCTGATCACCGCGGTGCTCACCGAGCCGGACGTGAACGGCGTCGCGAAGGTCTGGGTCTCGTGGCTCGGCGACAGTTCGGCCTGGATGCTCGACCCGCACGTCCCGCTGTGGCGGTTCACCTCCGGACAGGTCAAGGACCGGTCCGCCGCGGTCGTCTCGAACGAGGTCGCCGGCCGGTTGCCGGACACCCCCCACCTGGCCGGGGACCACTACTTCACGCTGCCCCCGGGCGCAGCCCTCGCCCTGGTCACGGACGGCATCGGCGACGCGTGGGCGGACCCGGCGGGTCACGTCAACGAGTACTTCGCGAACGCCTGGCGCTCGCCGGTCCCGGCGACCCGGTTCACCGCCGACGTCGGCTTCGACGCACCGCAGTGCCTCGACGACCGCACCGCGGTCGTGCTGTGGAACGGTGGCCGGGCATGACCGGGCCCACTCCCGCCGACGGTGGTGCCGCCGGCCGGGCGGACGTCCGGCCGGGCTGGAAGCTGCCGCGGACCGTGAGTCCCGGCGATCTCGGGCCGCTGGCCGACCCGATCTCCGAGCACAACGGCCAGGCCGTCGCCGTACGGCCGTTGAAGGACCATCCGGGCTGGCTGGCCAAGCTCTACCGGCCGGGCGGGCACCAGGAGGAAGCCGATCGCCTCGACCTGCTGATCGCGGCTCCGGGCACGCTGCCGGACGCGGACCGCGCGCTCCTGTACACCGGCACGTGCTGGCCCGCGGCGCGGATCCAGGAGCCCGGCAACCCGGCCGTCGGCTGCGTGATCCCGATGGCGCCCGAGCACTACCGCTCCGAGCTGCGGCGCGGCGGGTTCGGCGAACGGCGCTTCGTGGAGATCGACTGGCTGGCGAAGTCCGACGAGTCCATCGGGGGCATCGGACTGCCGCCCCCCGGCTCCGAGGGCAGGCTGGCCGCCTGTCTCCGGCTGACGGAGCTCGCCGCGATCCTGGAGAACCTGGGCCTGGTCTACTCGGACTGGTCGTTCTCCAACGCCTTCTGGAGTCCGGACCGGCGCTCCGTCTACCTCATCGACGTCGACGGCTGCCGGCCGCGGAAGATGCCCGACATCCACCAGCCGAACTGGGCCGACCCGCTCACGCCTCCGGGCACCGACGCGGACGAGTACACCGACCGCTACCGGATCGGCCTGCTCGTCGCCAAGTGCATGACGGGGAGGCGGGACGCCCACGCCTTCCACACCGTCGCGGCGTCCCCCTGGCAGAACCAGCCCGCCGTCTCCGAAGTACTGCTCGACATGCTGCTCGCGACCGACCGGGAGCGACGTCCCTCCGCAGCCCAGCTGAACCGGGCGCTGAACGGCGGCCCCTACCTCAGGCCATCGCCACGTCCGGCCCGCGGCGAGCTGCCGCCGCTGCCCCCGCGGCCCCCCGCCGTTCCCACCGATCCCGCGAAGAAGTCCGAGGTCACGGCCCCCGAACGGCCACCGACCGACCTGCAGGCCGTCGGCTGGATCGTCGTACTCGCCGTCGCCGTGGTCCTGCTCCTCATCGTCATTGCCCACCACTAGCCCAGAGGTACACCCATGTCGCTCTGCCTGCCCACCTACGTGGTCATCGACGCGTCCTCGTCGATGAAGCCGCACGAGGCCGTACTCAACGCGACCCTCTCCCGCCTGCACCTCAACCTGGCGATGAATCCCCGCGTCTCGGAGTTCGCCCGGGTCAGCGTGGTCGCCTTCTCCACCGATGTGCACGTGGTGATCCCGATGTCGGACATGGAGCAGGTGCCGGCCATGCCCGAGGTGATCTGCGGCGGTCGCACGGAGTACGGCAAGACCTTCGCCCGGATCCGGGAGTGCGTCGAACGGGATGTCAGCGACCTGCGGGCGCAGCACCTGGACGTACTGCGGCCGACGGTCTTCTTCCTGACCGACGGCAGCCCGACCGACACGGGCTGGCAGGACGCCTTCCGCGAACTCACGGACCGGGACTGGCCGCGCCACCCCCATGTGATCGCCTACGGCTTCGGCACCGCGCAGCGCGCCGTGCTGGAAAAGGTGGCGACCAAGGCGCTGTTCATCGCTGACGGTTCGGACACGGAGTCGGCGCTGAGCGAGGCGATCACCGGCCTGCTCAACACCCTGATCGCCTCGTCGGCGACCGGCCGGATGCAGATCGCCACCGACGTCAGGGGCTTCACCTACGTCGAGGTCGCACAGGAGTACGTGGACTGATGAGCACCCCCGCCCCTCGCTCCCCGGCCCCCCGGCCCTCACGCGCCGCCGCCGGACTGACCACGCTGGCCGTGGTGCTGCTCCTCTGCGGCGCCTCGGTCCAGCTGACCGGCAACCTCCTCGGCTCCCCCACGACCAAACCCGGAGGCGCCCCGCACCCGCCGTCAACCGTCGAGCCCACCCCCACCCACCCCACCCGGCCCCCGTCACCACCCGCACCCGCGCCGACGTCCCCATCCGCGGCCCCGTCCACGTCCGCGTCGGCCGCCCCGTACGACCCCGGCGCTACGGCCACCACCGCCACGCCCACCCCCACGGCCTCCGCCGCACCGGCGCCCACCGCCACCGACGGCCCCTACTGCGCCGGGGAGCCCGAACCCGGCCTGTGGCCTTGCGGGACATCGGCACACCGAGCGAGCGGCACCGGTGCCCGGCCGGCACCCTCCGACACCGATCAGCAGAGTCCGTAAGGCGGTTGGAGAGCCGAGCGGGCCAACAACACCCAGGAGCGGGAGACGCACATGGGACTACTGCACGCGATCCGGATGCAGAAGCTCGTCGCGGACGCCAGGCGCGCACACGTCCAGGGGAACGACATCTTCGAAGCCTCCATCGACATCGACCCCCGGGCCATGGCCCGGGTCAGGAACCCCATGAAGAAGATCCGCAAGGAGATCGATCTGGTCGTGCGGTCCGTCGAAGCCGTCGGCTGGGAGTGCGTGGACGTCGGCCAGTTCATGTACGCGATCGAGATGAGGTTCGTCCGAGCGGGCTGAGCTGCGCGCTCCCGGGATGACGGACACGCCAGGCCCCCCGCTGACGTGCGCGTACGGCCCGGAGCTGTTTCCAGCCCCGGGCCACGGTGGTCGGCACGGCCCTGACGGGACCGGTCAGAGGCCGGCCGTGCTCACCGCTCGTTCGCGGACGAGCCAGCCCGCCTGGAACCTGCTCTGAGCGCCCACCTCACCGAGAATCTCGGCGATGTGCTTGCGGCAGGTCCGCAGGGCGATGCCGAGCCGCTTGGCCACCACCTCGTCCTTGTACCCCGCGGACAGCAGCTGGATTATGGCTGCCTTCGTCTCCTCGGTCAGGCTGTCCGGAAAACGGAGACCTCCCTTGGCGGCCCGGAACTCCGTGCCGGACGCCCAGGCACCCTCGGCGGCGTGCGCGACGAAGTCGACCAACGCCTTGTGCTGCACCATGTGATAACCGTCCTCGCCGTCCGTGACGACGACGGCCGACCGGTCGAAGAGCACCAGTCCCGGAAGCAGCGAGACCACCGTGCGCACTTCGCCACCCGCCTCGGTGATCCGCTCGGTGTACTCGGCGACGACCGAATCGTAGCGGGCGTAGTGGCCGAACAACGCCCGCACCTTGACATTCCGACGGAGCAGCGCCAGATCCCGCCGAATTGCCCACTCAAGTGACAGAGAGCTATTTCGGCCAAGCGGCTGGATGCTGAGCATTTCGTCGGTCACGTACGAAGCGGTCTCGTCCAGAACGTCATAAAGGTGAGACGTGTCACCAATCGGAACAATGACGCCGTTGTGGTTGGTCCCGCACCCGACGGTGTAGATGTCGGCCAGTCCGGCGAGCTGTTCACGAATTCCGTCCACCTGGGATCGCCAGGCGTCGATCAAGCCTTCGATGGGCTTTGTGTACTGCGCCTTTGCCGTATCCGGGTTCACCGCGACCCAGACACCCGCACGCACCGGACAGGCCTTGACGAGCCGCACTTCACGCAGGGTGCGCATCACCCGCTCGGCTCTCTCCTGCCCCCAGCCCAGAACGTTGACGATGCGCTCCGCCGTCAGACCGCCCATCTTGACCGCCAGGCCGTACGCCGCGCCCTCGTCATCCCCGATCACCGGGACCGCATATGGGATCTCCATTTTCCCCCGCCCATCGGATCTTCACTGATACCGGACCTGCCTGCTGGACACGCAGAAGCATCAACGAATCCCGCCCCGGGCGCCATTGGATGCACCACACACCCAGTACAAGGTGTAGTAAAATTTGAGTCAAGGGATTGAAGGGTGATTGGTGTCGGCCTTAAGAAATCGGAAAACCGGATGACACGGGTCCGTCTCCATGAGATTACATCGCTCGGATACGGTGCGAATTACTTCGATGTCCGAAAAGTCGATCTGCGGATCCACGCCCTGTGCGAGCAGATTCATGGCCAGGGTGATCAGATCGACGTTGCCGGTGCGCTCACCCTGTCCGAACAGACAGCCCTCGACCCGGTCGGCGCCCGCCTGCACGGCCAGTTCGGCCGCCGCCACCGCCGTACCGCGGTCGTTGTGCGGATGCGCGGACAGACAGACGAACTCGCGGCGGGACAGGTTGCGGGACATCCATTCGAAGCGGTCCGCCTGTGTCGACGGGGTCGAACGCTCCACCGTGGCCGGCAGGTTGAGGATGATCTCGCGCCCGGCGTCCGGCTGCCAGACGTCCATGACGGCCTCGCAGACCTCCAGGGCGAAGTCCAGCTCCGTGTCCGTGAACATTTCCGGGCTGTACTGGAAGCCGAACTCGGTCTCGTCGTCCAGTAGTTTCCCGGCGTGCTCCAGGACCGCTCGCGCACCGTCCACCGCGATCCCGCGCACGTCCTCGCGGGTGCCGCGGAAGACCACTTCGCGGAAGAGCGCGGCCGTCGCGTTGTAGAGATGGACGGTGGCACGGGGCGCGCCCCGCAGCGACTCCACGGTGCGTTCGATCAGTTCCCCGCGGGCCGGGGTGAGGACGGATATCGTCACGTCCTCGGGGATCGCCCCGCCCTCGATGAGGGAACGCACGAACGTGAAGTCCGTCTCCCCGGACGCCGGGAAGCCGACCTCGATCTCCTTGTAACCCATCTTGACCAGCAGGTCGAACATCTCCCGCTTGCGATCGGGGGTCATCGGGTCGATCAGCGCCTGGTTGCCGTCGCGCAGGTCTGTCGACAGCCACCGCGGCGCCGCCGTGATCCGACGGTCCGGCCAGCGGCGGTCCGGCAGATCGACCTGTTCGTAGGGGCGGTAGCGGTGGAAGGGCATCTTCGGCACGGTTCAACTCCCGGCTGTGCCAGGTGCGGTGGCCAGGACGGCCCAGGTGCGGTGGGGTACCCGCAGCGGGTCGTCCGGGAAGCGCTCACACAGGACACGCCCCAACTCGGCGTCGAACGCGGCCACCCCGTCCGGAGGCAGACTGGCTCCCACCCCGGCGCTGGCCCGCATGCGGCCCCGCCACGCCTCGTGCGTGTAGGTCACCTCCACGTCGAAGGAGAAGGTTTCGATCCCGGTGAATCCGCCCGTGGCCAGGTCGGTCGGCCAGCGCGGATACAGACCGGTGCTGCCGTACAGCGTCCAGTCCGGGTTGCGGGACCGGATGAGCCGCTCCGTCGCCTCCACCACGTTGCCGGGCAGCGGCAGCATGTCGAAGTGGGCGATGACGGCGTGTCCGCCCGGTCGCAGCAGCCTGGCCACTTCGCGGATCGCGCGGGGCGCGTCGAACCAGTGCCAGCACTGTCCGGCCGTCACCACGTCGTAGCGGGCGCCGGGCAGCCCGGTGTCCTCGGCCGCCGCCGCCCGATAGGTGATGCTCACTCCTTCCTCCGCGTCCAGCTCCGCGGCCCGGTCGAGCAGCGTCTCGGCCCGGTCGACTCCGGTGACGTCGGCGCCGGCCCGCGCGAACAGCCGCGCCAGGGAACCGGTTCCGGTGCCGAGGTCGAGGACCCGCTGGCCGGGCAGGCCGATGCCGTGGCCCCGCAGCCGCCGTAGCAGCTCGGCGGGAAAACCCGCCCGGTGCCGGGCGTAGTCGGCGGCCGTCAGCCCGAACTCCGGCCGCAGCGGTCCCGCCGTGGGATGCGTCTGGCTGAACCTGGTTGTCACCTGAGTCCGAATCCTTCCGTCGTGGCCGGCCCGGTCCGTGGCCGGGCGGTATCACAGATAGGCGCGGGCATGGGTCAGCGCGAGCCGCGCGAGTTCGCCGTCGGCCACCAGGGCGGCCGACTCGGGCCGCGGGCGGCGACGGGTCACGGCACAGCACCACTGGATCAACGGGCCCCGGATCACGTCGGTGCTCTCCTCCGGGCCGAAGGCGTACCGGGTGCCGTCCGCCGCGGTCAGTTCCAGACTCAGGGTCAGCCCCTGCGGCCAGCGCTGCCGGGCCCGGCCCAGCCCGAAGCGGAGCGTGGCGAGGCCGAGCCCGGCGACATGCCGCAGCCGGGGTGTCTCGGTCAAGGTGAGGCCGAGGGCGTCCGCCACGTCGAGGCCGTGCGCCCAGTGCTCCATGAGACGGGCCGCGGCGAAGTGCCGGCCTCCCATGCCGAAACCCCACGCGACCCGCTCCGACGGGTTCCGGGCGGCCAGCAGTTCGGCGGTGCGGTGGGCGTTCTGCGCCCACAGGGAGATGAGCCGGATCGGCGTCTGCTCGCGGTTGCGCCTGCACCCGTCCGCCGTGAACTCCTCCGCCGTGGCGAAGCCGGCGAGCGCCGTCGTGAATGCCCTCGGCCCGTCGCACAAGGTGTCCGCCGCCACCTCCTCGGTGTCCGCGAGATGGGCCAGCTGATCGCGGATCGTCCAGCCCGCCGCGGCCGAGGGCCGCTCCCAGTCGGCGTCCCGCACACAGGACAGCAGGGCCGCGAACGCCTGGTGCTCCGCACGCAGGTCGAGCACCTCGCCCGCCCAGGCCGTATTCCCCGCGACAGGCTCGACGGCCCGTGTCCGTTCCATTGACTGACCACTCCACTTCGGGGGCACGGTCTCAACGCCCGAGCAGCGTTCCGCCGTTGATGTTGAGGAACTCTCCGGTGACGTAGCCCGCCTCCGGTGCGGCCAGGAAGGCGACCGCGGCGGCCACGTCCTCGGGCTCGCCGACCCTGCCGACCAGGGTCTGCGCCCGCCTGCGGGAGAGCTCCTCCTCGGTCGCGGGGCCGCCGAAGAAGTCGGTCCCGGTCACGTAACCGGGCACGACCACGTTGGCGGTGGCCCCCTTGGGCCCCAACTGCCCCGCCAGCGCGTGGTTCCAGGCCTGCAGGGCCGCCTTCATCGCCCCGTAGGAGCCGTTGCCGCGCAGGGCGGCGATGGACCCGACCGTGACCACCCGGCCGCCCGGCGAGGCGAGCCGGGGCAACAGCGCCTCGGTGAGCAGAACCACCGGCAGGACGTTGTTGTCGAAGTCCCGCCGCCACCGCTCGGCGACCTCCTTCAGGCCTCCCCCGGCCGTCGCCGGTGTGCCGCGCACGCCCGCGTTGTTCACCAACACGTCGATCCGATCCGGCAGTTCGGACAGCCTGGCATCGATTTCCGCTGGGTCGGACAGGTCGACGGCGACGGTGCGCACCGGGTGCGCACCGTGGATCGCGTCCGCCGCCGCCCGCAGCACCTCGGCGCGCCGACCGAGGATGGTCACCCGGTCGCCCTGCCGGGCGAACCGGGCGGCCACGGCCCGGCCGATTCCCGTGCCGCCACCGCTGATCACTACCGATCGTTCTGTGCCGTTCATCCGTTCCTCCGGGTTCTCGCCGATCACGTCACCACCACCCTTCCACGCGTACCGTCCACCTCCATGACGGTGTTCGGCCCAAGGCCGGCGAGGGCCTGGGAGCCCACTCCGGTGACGCAGGGGAGGCCCAACTCCCGGGCGACAATGGCAGCGTGGCAAAGCATGCCGCCCACGGCGGTCACCAGGGCCGTCGCCTCTGCCATCAGCGGCACCCACTCGGGTCCGGTCTCCTCGGTGACCAGCACCGAGCCCGGCCGCCATCCGTGCTCGTCCGCATCCCTCAACCGCACGGCCGGCCCGCTCACCACCCCGGGCGACGCGGCCACCCCCGTCAGGAGCCGGCCCCGGCCACCGTGGCCCGGCCCGGCCGGGTCTCCGAGGTCGGCCCGGTCGTCCGCCCGGGTGAGATCGCGGGTGACGGGGCGGCACTGCAGCCAGACGAGACCGGAGCCCAGCACCGCGAACTCCAGGTCCGTCGCCTGCCCCAGCAGCCGCTGAACGGCCAGACAGGCGCCGCCGGCCGCGTGCCCGTCCACCACCAGCAGCCCCGGCTCCCCGGCTGCGGCCGGCCACTCCTCGGCGTGCGGGGTGACCCGCCCCGAGACGAGGCGCTCGCCGCTGCCCTCGGTCCACTCCAGGCGGCCGCTGCCGGGGCCGCGGCCCAGCCACACACCGGAGGCGGCGGGGGGCTCGTAGGGCTGAAGCACCACTCCCATGCCGATCGGGCCGGCCGGGGCCCCCACGCGGTCGCGGTACGCCGCGACGCCGGGCTCATCGGCGGACGCCCGCACCCGGGCCGCAGCGGACGCCAACTCAGCTCCAGCCACGTCCAGTTCGCTGTGGAAAAGACCTGCGTGGGAGAGGTCGGCGCCGTCCTCGACATCGGCGGAGCTGCGTACCGCCCAGCGGTCGGCGACCGCGGCGAGCCGGTCCCAGTCCCCGGGCCGGGCCGTGCGCCCGGCCGGCAGTACCCAGGTTCGGGGGACCCGCAGGCCCGCCCGGTGCAGGGTGGCCAGCCCGAGTGTCTTGCCGCCGACGTCACGGGCGGTGAGCGGCCCGGCGCCGGCGGCGGCCGTCACCTCGATCAGCGCGTCGGCCGGCCGGCCGTGGTCCCGGCCCATCAGCCGCCCTCCGCCGGGACGAGGCGTGTGCCCTTCAGCCGGGCCTCCTCGACGTCCCGGCCGGTGCCGGTGGTCAGCAGCAGATCACGGTGCAGTTCCATCCACACGTCGTGGTAGGAGTCGCGCATGACCCCGGTGAACGCCGTGATGTCACCCCCGGTCAGCCGGGCCAGAGCCGAGTCGAGCCGGTCCCGCAGCCGCAGGTAGCGGGGCCGCAGAGCGCCGAGGCCACCGAGAACCCCGGTGGTCCGCTCGTGCAGGGCTTCGAGTTCACCGACGACCCGTCGGTCGTGGGCGTCGTCGGTGTGGTCGTTCGGGCTGCCGTCGCGCACCTGCCACTGGGTGCACAGCGACTTGAGGCGGTCGTTGAGCGGCAGGAACCGCTCGTACCACGGCTGGATCAACTCCACGACAGCGGCCGGGGTGTCCTGGCGCAGCAGACCGGCATGGTGCTCCTTGCCCTCGGCGGTCGGACGCCAGATGTCACGCTTCTCCAGGTGCTGGGCGAATCCCTCGGCGGCCAGCGCCCGCAGTGCGCCGGCCGTGGCCGGTCCGCCGCGGTCGAGGGTGCCCGCGAGCGCGGCCGCGGTCCCCATGCCCTTGAGGACCAGGATGTGCAGGGTGAGGAAGTGCTCGTCCTCCGGTGCCGCTCCGGTCATGTCGTCGCCTCCCCACGCCCGGCCGTCCTCGTCCGCAGCCGGGCCATGAGTCCGCCGTCGGCGATCAGCCCGAGCAGGAAGCCGGGCACCGGGTCGCCCTTCAGGACCCGGCCGTCCGCGCAGTGGATCTCCCCCGTGGAGAGGTCGACCTCGGTGGGACCGTCGGTGGGGAAGGGCTCATCGCCGCGGTACTCCAGCAGCGGCAGGCCGATGTTGAAGGCGTTGCGGTAGAAGATCCGGGCGAAGGAGCGGGCGACGACCAGCGGCACTCCGAGGTCGCGCAGGGCGGTGGCCGCATACTCACGGCTGGAGCCGCAGCCGAAGTTGCCGCCCGCGACGATGGCGTCACCGCTCTGGAACCGCTCCGCCATCTCCGGGTGCACGGAGGCCAGTCCGCGCAGTGCGCCGTCGGCGCTGGCACCCCTCAGCGTCATGAAGCGGCCGGGGAACAGCGTGTCGGTGTCGATGTTGTCGCCGAGCCGCCAGGTACGGCTGGGCAGTGTGATTCTCATGCGCGGGCCTCCGATGGATCGCTGTCGGCTTCGGCGAGGTAGATGTGCGCGTCGGTGACCACTCCCGCGAGTGCGCTCGCGGCCACCGTCGCGGGGGACGCGAGGTAGACGCTGGCCCGCGGGTTGCCCATGCGTCCGATGAAGTTGCGGTTGCTGGCGCTGATCGCGTTCTCGCCGTCGGCGAGGACACCGCCCTGGAGCCCTGCGCAGGGGCCGCAACTGGGGGCGGCGACGATGGCGCCCGACTCCGTGAGCGTCTGGACCAGACCCTCGACGAGCATCTGCTGGTAGATCCGCCGCGAGGCCGGGGTCACCAACAGGCGTACGTCGGGGTGGACCTTCCGCCCCTTCAGCACACGCGCGGCCTCACGGTAGTCGTGCAGCCGGCCACCCGTGCAGGAGCCGATGAAGGCCTGGTGGACGGTGACCGGTTCGACGAGGTCGGCGACCGGCCCCACGTTGGCGGGGCTGTGCGGGCGCGCGCACATGGGGCTCAGTGTGCCGAGGTCGATCCGGATGAGCCGGCGGTAGTCCGCGTCCGGGTCGAAGGCCAGCCCTTCGCCTTCCTCGGGCGGGATGCCGAGATAGCGCGTGGTCTCCTCGTCGACCTCCACCAGGCCTACCTTGGCGCCGAGTTCGACCGCCATGTTGGCCAGCACGAGCCGTTCGTCCATCGGCAGCGCGCGCAGCCCCTCGCCGCCGAACTCCAGGGACTGGTAGGTCGCTCCGTCCACCCCGAGCAGGGACAGCAGGTGCAGGACGACGTCCTTGGCGTAGACGCCGTCGGGCAGCCGCCCGGTGAGTTCCACACCGATGGCCTCGGGTACCCGGAACCAGATGCGCCCTTCGGCGAACACACCGGCCATCTCGGTGGACCCGATCCCGGTGGCGAAGGCGCCGAGAGCACCGGCGGTGCAGGTGTGGGAGTCGGTGCCCACGACCACCTGACCGGGCCCGGCCAGGCCGGACTCGGCGAGCGTCTGGTGGCTGGGGCCGTCGTACAGGCCCGTGTTCGTGATGCCGTGGCGCCGGATCGCCTCGATCGTGACCTTGTTGTTCTCGGCCTGCGCCGCGGTGGCGGCGGGCACGAAGTGGTCGATGGTGACGTACACCTTGCTGGGGTCCCACAGCGGTATCCCGAGTTGCTCGAACGCCTGGAAGGTGGGCGGTCCCAGCACTTCGTGGGTGAGCGCGATGTCGACGTCGGTCTCGACGACGTCACCGGGGCGCACCGGGCGGCCGCACTTGCGGGCGAGGATGCGCTGGGCGAGGGTCGGCGTCGTCATGAGCGCGGCGCCGGGGTGCCCTGCTCGGCGCGGAGTTCGCCGATCAGATCCGCGAGGGCGCCCACGGTCGGCACCTGGGCCGCCCGCAGATTGTCCACGAGGTGGACCCCGAAGCGTTCCTCCAGCGCGAGCAGCAGTTCGAGGGCGGCCAACGAGTCGACCTCGAGGTCCTGCACGATGCGGTCCTCTCGGCGCAGGTCGCGGCGGATCCGTTTGATCTGGTGGTAGATCTCCTCCATCGCCGTTATGACGTCGTCGGTCCGGGGCGTAGAGCTGTCACTCATGGTCATGGATGGTCACCTCTCCGGTGGTTCCGTTGATGGACACGGTGGTGCCCGATGGGAGTGAGGCGGCGCCGGGATAGCCGACGACGCAGGGGATCCGGTACTCGCGGGCGAGGATGGCGATGTGCGACAGCTCGCTGCCCCGCTCGCTGAGCACGCCTTCGGCGAAGGGCAGCAGCGGGGCGATGTCCGCGTCCGCCGACGAGCACACGATGATCGCGGGGCCGTCCGGCGGATCCTCGTCGGGCGACATCACCTGGCCGAACCCGCTGCCGGGCGCCACTCCGCGGGAGGTACGGGGCGCGTCGGGCGCCCACATGCGCCGGCTGCCGTCGTCCGCGGTGAGGTCGAGATGCTCGGGCATGGGCACGGCGAGGGCGGCCCGGCACGTCTCCACCCGCCCCTCGGCACGGGCGGCGAGCTCGGGACGCGTGACCAGGTCGGTGAATTCACGCACCGTCAGGTAGGGCCACATGTCGTCCGCGACGCCCTGGTGTCCGGCCAGTCGCGGCAGCAGCCGCCGGAACAGGTGCAGTGTGCGCATGGCGAGGGACTTGGAGTGCTCCCGGCCCGCCATGACCTCGCCGACGGTGGTGGAGACCGCCTGGACCGTGTGGGCCCGCCACTTCGGCAGCATGCTCGCGAGCGCCTCGGCGGGGCCGACCAGGGCGTCCGCCGCCCCCTCGTCGAGCGAGCCGGCCCGGTGGCGTACCGCGTAGTCACGCCATGGGGCGTGGCTGTCGGCGACCTCGTAGAAGGAGGAGTCCAGGAAGTTTCCGGGGCCGTACGGGTCCTCGGTCGCGGCCGCCCGGTGCAGCCGGTCCCAGACCAGTTCCCTGGGCCGGTTGAGCCACTGCGCGGTCTCCTCGGGGTGGCGGACCATACGGCGGTAGATCCGGTGCTGCACCGAGCGCAGCGGCACCAGTCCCGAGGTGCTGAGGATGTGCACGCCCCACGCTTCCTCGAGGACCGGCAGCGTGTCCTTGAGCACTCCGTACATCGCCAGCGGACTGCCCGTGGTCAGCGCCGCCCGCAGGTCCCACTCCAGCTGGGAGACGTTCTCCTCCAGCGCGCGCAGCCGCGGCCCCATCTCACGCAGTTCCCGCAGCAGCCGCACGGCCCCGGTCGCCCGGCGCAGGCGGGGCTCGCGCAGGGCGCCGATCTCCTCGGGGGGTTCGACGTCCTCGAAGTAGGCAGCGGTGACGTCCCGCGCGGTCAGGCCCGGGATCGTACGGGAGAGATGGCAGTACGACGACAGGTTGTGGTACGGCCGGCAGCCGAAGTAGCCCACGAAGACGTAGTGCGAGCCCTCCGCCCAGGCGCAGCGGCCCCACAGGCGCCGGGCCAGGGAGCGGGTCGCGCGCTCCATGGGGTCGCCCACCAGCGACCACGACATCGGGGACAGGCGCTGCGGAGCCACCTCGCCGAAGTTGCCCGCCGAGTAGACGCGGAAGAACGGGTGCGGATCGGTGTCCACCGTCGGCGCCGCCCCGGTCGTGCCGGGGACGGTGCCTGTCGGCTCCGTGATGGTCATCGGACCACCTCTCGTGCGTCGGCCTGCGGCAGGTCCCCGCGCAGGGCCCGCCCGGTCTCGGTCAGGTAGTGCGGCTGGGGGACGGGACGCGGTCCCGGAATCGCGTCCAGGACGGCGGGGTCCAGGTCGAACCACGGCTCCGCGTAGTCGGTCAGCTCAGGGGTCGCGCCGACCCGCTTGCCGACCAGCCGGGTCAGCCTGCCCAGACCCTTGGCCTCGACGATCCGGGGCACGACGCCCCACGGGCGGCAGACCTCCTCGAAGACCTCGGCGAGGGTGGGCATCGACGGGTCGAACCAGCTCCAGGTGGCCCCCGCGGGCGGGGTTTCCAGCGCCCTGAGGACCACCTCGGAGGCGGACCGGGCGTCGGTGACCCAGCTCGGGAAGTCGCCCCTGCGCTCCAGGTGGACGGGGTAGCCGGCCAGCAGGTGCGGGAAGACCGCGGGCAGTCCGGAGCGGGTGTCGGGCCGCCCGCCCCGCGGGTCGGGGCCCAGCACGGGACCGAACCGCACGACGGTGACCGGGAGATCGCCGGTGGCGTTGCGCACCAGTTGTTCCGCGCAGTACTTCCCGTACTCGTACCAGTTGCGGAAGCGCTGGCCGGTGTACAGCTCCCGGTTGGTGACGCGGCCCTCGGCCCGGCCCAGGGCCAGCAGGGACGACACGTGCACGACATGCTCCAGGGCCGGCAGTTCGCGCAGGAACCGCAGCACCGACTGCATGGCGACGCTGTGCGTGTCCATGGCTTCCCCCGGACCGCAGGCCCAGTCGACCGAGCCGAAGGCGAGCACCACGTGCGTGACGGTGTCACGGACGTGGCCGAGGTCCGCTCCGGTGAGTCCGAGTCGGGGCCGCCGCACATCGCCGCGTACGGCGCGACCGGTGACCGCGCGGCCCCCGCGGGACAGCGACACCGGGTGGGCTCCGGCCTCGGCACAGGTCAGCGCGATCTGGCTGCCGAGGAATCCGGAACCGCCCACTATCAGTACGTTCATGGCTGGAACCTCGCCAGTCCTCGGTCCCCGACGGGGCGTGGCCGCGCCGGGGAGGGCAGGTCGAACAGCAGCCGGGCGAGCAGCTCCGTCCGCACCGCGGGGGGCGGCTCCGGCAGCAGGGCCGACAGCGCGCCGCGCTCCATCACCCGGTCGAGGCCGATGTAGCGCAGCCCGATCACGCTGTTGCGCCAGGCGTCGGGAAGTTTCGCGAACCGCTCCGCGTTGGCCGACAGCCACAGCAGGTGCTCGGCCCGCGCGGGCACGAGACGCGCCCAGTCACGGAACGCCAGGGGCGACGCGGCCCGCGCGGTCTCCAGCAGGCTGCGCAGGGTGGGGGCGCTCTCCCCGGCCGCGACGTGCACGATCGTGGGTTCGCTCGCCGGCCCGGCCGCGTGCCGGCTCTCCAGGACGGAGAGCAGGACGTCCGCGGCCACGTCCCTGGGCAGGACGTCGACCCGGGCCCGCGGCATGGCCGGCAGCAGCCTGCCCGGGAGTTCGTCCCACCGCTCGGCGAGCAGGTACAGGGAGTTGCGGCGCAGGGTCGCGCCGGTACGGGAGTCGCCGAGCAGCGCCGCGACGCGCGCGACGACCAGGTCCGGGTCACCCGGCCGGTGCAGCGACCACAGCTCCCGCTCGGCGAGCCACTTGCTGTGCTCGTAGGCGGTGCGGTGGCGGTCCGGAGGCATGGGCGCCTCCGGAACGGTGCCCACGGCTCCGCCCGCGACGTAGATCGACGAGGCGTGGCAGTACAGGACCGGCCGGCCGCCGCGCCGCTGGAGTTCCCTGGCCACGTCGAGGCCGGTGCGGGCGCCCAGGACGTTGCTGGTGTACAGGTCGCGGCCGGTGCCCGCCCAGTTGGTCTCGCCCGCCAGGTTGAGTACGGCGTCCACCTCGCCGGCGAGGCGCTCGACGGCCGCGTCGGTCAGGCCCCACAGGGGCGCGGTGACGTCTCCCTTCACCTCACTCCCGGCCCAGGCGGGGAAGGCACGTTCGAACGGCACGCGGCCCCTGCGGTTTCGGCGCACCAGGGGAACCAGGCCGATGCCCCGCGTCTCCGCGGTCTCGGCGACGGCGGTGCCCAGTTGTCCGGTCATACCGGTGAGGAGAATTCTCATCCGACATCGACGCTCTCGTCGTAGGCCTCGAAGTCGGGTACGAGCCCGCTCGCCACCAGTTCCCACATCATCTCGTCGGTGCCGCCACCCAGCCGCGCGAGCCGCGCGTCGCGCCACATGCGGGCGAGCGGGGTCTCGTCCTCCAGGTAGCCGGGCCCGCCGAACAGGTGCATGCATTCGCTGATCGCCTCCTCCGCGAAGCGGGCCGCGGTGACCTTGAGCGCGGCGGTGTCGCGGGGGCCGACGGCACCGGTGACCGGCAGCCCCTGCCCGGCGGCGTACACCGCGTAGCGCAGGGTGAGCAGCCGCGAGGCCAGTTCGGCGAGGCGCAGCCGGAGCGCCTGATGCTCCATCAGCGGACGGCCGAACTGGTGCCGGCGGTGAAGGTGGGCGGTGGCCAGGGCGATGGCGCGCCCGATCCCGCCCACCGCCTGCCCGGCGATGGACAGCCGCTCATGGCTCAGCCCCCAGGTGGCCACCAGCAGACCGGCGCCGACCCGGCCGACCCGTGCCTCGTCGGGCACCTCGACGTCGACGGTCATCCACGTGGTGTCGAGAGCGGCGGTGCCCGCCTTGGCCAGGCGCCGCTTGGGGGTGAGCCCGGAAGCGGGCACCGCGAACACCCCGAGCCGGCCGTCGGCGGCGCTTCCGTCGTCGATCCGGCACAGCAGCAGTGCGAAGTCGCAGACCCGGCCCAGCGAGAGGTACTTCTTCTCGCCGGTGACCCGCCAGCCGCCGGGCACCTTGCGTGCCGTGGTGCGGATGCCGGTGAGGTCGGAGCCACCGGTCGGCTCGGAGGCGCCGAGGCAGCCGACCAGGCGGCCGTCGAGCACGCCGGCCAGGTACTCCCGCAACAGGGACGAGTCCCCGTACCTGATCAGGACGGAGGAGACGGTCTCCAGATGCAGGCTCAGTCCGACGGACAGCGAGGCGTGTCCGAGCCGGCCGCTCTCCTCGGCGATGACGACACCGCGCCCGGGGTCGCCGTGCAGTCCGGTGCGCCACCTCTCGTGGAACAGCCCGGTACTGCCGATGTCGGCGATGATCCGGCGGGGGAAGAGTCCGGCCCGCTCCGCGGCGGCGGCATGTTCGGCGAACACGTCGGCCAGCAGTTTGGCCGTCGTCTGCCGCCACTCGTCGACACGCGGGCCGAACGGCCCTTCGGCGAAGAGAAGGGTGTCGGGTGCCTGCCCCGGGGTGTCGCTGGATGGCACTGTCATGGGGTACTCCCTCGGCCGAGGTCGGTGGGGTGGCCCGCCGCGAGCACTCCGCCCGCGCCGCTTGCGGCGAGCCGGTCGAGTGCGGAACGGATGCCGCCCTGGATCAGCCGCCGCGTGTACAGCCGGTGGCCGAAGTACAGGGACGCGTACATCACGACTCCGGCGACGGTCGCGGCGACCGGTGCGAAGGCGGCGGCCACCGCCGCGTGCCGCACGTACTCACCGAACTTGAACTGCTTCATGTCCTTCATGCGCTGGACGCGCCCGCGCCCCGGCGTCTCGAAGTGCCGCAGCGTGCGCCGCCGGCACGACGCCATCAGGGCCGCCGCCACCGCGGCGAAGGGCAGCGCCCACCAGCCGTCCTCGACCAGTACGGCGAGGGCCACCACGGGAACCAGACCTGCGAAGGCGATCCCGGAGGCCAGCCGGAACGCGGCGGGGCCGCCCATCCGCACGGCGAGGGTCAGATTGCCGACCTCTCCGTCGAGGTCGACGTCGCGCAGCGCCGCCAGGATGTTGTTGGAGACGCAGGCACACATGCAGTAGGCGATCACCAGGAGCAGCTGCCACACCGGGCCGCGGCCGGCCAGGAGCCAGGCGATGACGCCGGGCAGGGTCTGCGGGACGGTCATCATCAGCGAGGCGATGATGCCGTCCTCCTTCACCTTGGAGTACGCCATGGAGGCCACGACGCCGGCCACGGTGATCCCGAGCCCGGTCGCGAGCCGGAGCGCGCTGCCGCTGGCCAGAGCCAGGCACAGCAGGCCGGCGACCAGGTACACACCGGCCCACGACCATGACTGACGTGTCGTCAGCAGCTTCGCGGGGAGCGGCAGATAGGGAGCCGTCGTGGCGTCCCCGTCGGCGTCCAGGATGTCGTTGACGATGAACAGGGCGCCGCCCGCGAACGCGACGTAGCCGCACAGTGCGATCAGGTGCCACAGCGCGGGCCGGCCGGACGGGTCGGCGGCGTACCAGCCCATGACGACCGGCCACACGTTGATGTTGGACAGGTAGATGCGGGTCATCCACCAGGCGGATTCCGTCCGCAGCAGGCCGGCCCTCATCGCGCCGCCCCGGTGAGCCACTCGCCCTCGAGTTCCCCGGTCAGATGGCGGGTCCACAGGGTGCGCCGGCGGGGCTTGCCGCTGGAGGTGAGGGGAATGGTGCCGCGTCCGGCCTTCAGGACGAGGAGGCGGACGGCGGCTCCGCCGAAGGCGGCGACCGTCTCCTCGACGGCGTCGAGGAGCCCGCCGAGGTCCTGCTCGGAGACGACCAGGAGCGTGGGCCGCCCCTCGGAGACGCCGGCGCAGACGGTGAGCCTGCGCTGCGGGATCCCGGTGCGGGCACTCAGTTCCAGCTCGACGTCCTCGACGAAGACGCTACGGCCGTTGACCTTGACACTGTCTCCCAGCCGTCCGACCACGTACAGGTCGCCGTCGAGCTGGAATCCGGCGTCACCGGTGTGCAGCCATTCACCGGCGCCCCACCCGTCCCCAGCGGTCTCGTCGGCGTACCCCAACGCCACCGAGGGTCCCTTGACGAGGATCTCGCCGAGTACGCCCTCGGGCTGCGGGCGGCCCTCGTCGTCGGCGACCTCGACCGCGAGCCCGTCCAGCGGACGGCCGCAGCTGACCTGCCAGGTCCAGGAGTCGGGCACCTCCTCGATGCCCACCTCGGCGGTCTCCAGGATGTCGACCTTCTCGCCGAGGCGCTTGTCGAGGGAACCGGTGCGCAGCAGCCGCGGGCGCCGGCCCTTGGGCACACCGGTCACCGCGAGGGTGCCCTCGGCGAGGCCGTACGCGGGCATCAGGCTGCCGGCCTGGAAGCCGTGGGGTTCGAGCAGCCGCACGAAGGAGGCGAGCACCTCCGGGTTGACCCGCTCGGCTCCGCTGATGACCGAGGTGAGGGTGGAGAAGTCCAGGCCTTCGAGGTCCTCGGGCCGTACCTTGGCGACCGTCCGTTCGAAGCCGAAGTTGGGCATGAACATGTGCGCGTAGGGGGCCCGCCCGTACTCGGCGAGCCAGCCCGAGGTGTCGCGGATGAAGTGTTCGGGCCGCATCACGGAGTGCTGCACCTGGACGGTGACCGCGGCGAGCAGTCCGCCGACCAGGCCCATGTCGTGGTAGAGCGGCAGCCAGGAGACACCGCCGTACTCGTCGAGCTGGAGCCACTTCTCGATCATGCCGAGGTTGGCCGCCATGTTCTCGACGGTGACGCGCAGCCCGCGGGGCGCACCGCGGGAGCCGGAGGTGAACTGCAGCACCGCCAGTTCACCGCTCTCCCGGCGCAGCTCCTGGAACCCGTCGGCGTACGCGGGCTCCAGGATCACTACGTCCTGGCCGAGTTCGCCCACCGTGCGCCGCAGCACGTCCTGGTAGCCGGACGAGGCCACCGCGAACCGGGGCCTGATACGGGTCGCGATGGACTTCAGCTGGGCCTCGTATCCGACGCCGCCCTGAAGTGCCCAGGGCAGGGGCAGCACCGAGGGCGTGGCGCCGATCACCAGCAGACCGAAGAAGGTCGTCAGGAAGTCCGGGCCGGCGGGTACCACCATCGGAACGACGTCGTCGCGCCGCACCCCCGACTGCTGCAGGGCCATGGCGGCCCGCAGCACCTGCTGGGCGAGCTCCTCGTAACCGAACTCCTGCCAGGTCAGGTCGTCCCGCAGGAACCGGACACCCCGCGTGGGGTGCGGTTCGTCGATCCAGCCGAGCAGTCTCTCGCTGCTCCTGGTCACGTCCAGGCCGGTCATCGGCTCAGCCGCCCGTCGCGACGCGGTAGTAGAAGTCCTGGAGCAGGCGCCACTGCTCCAGGCCGTCCCGGACCACCTGCTCGGCCCTGGTGTCGAAGTCGGGTGCCTCGTGGGCGTACTTGGCGATCAGCGCCCGGGCTCCCTCGGCGTGGTAGACGTCGACCTCGCCGTGCACCAGGAACCACTCGGCGTCCCGGCGGCTGACGTCCATCTCGGACGTGAGGTAGTCGTACATCTTCTGCACGGCCGCCGGGGTCTGCCGCTCGTTGACGTAGAAGGCGAGCAGCCCGTACACGAAGTGCTCGCCCAGACAGACGCCGAGGAGGTAGTCGACGAAGCGCCGCACCTCGGGGGCGACCGGCAGTTCGGCGATGTTCTCGGGGGCGCCCATGGCCAGGGCGAAGCGCTTCATGAGGTTGTAGTGCGAGTCGCTGCCGTCGCGGATGTCGGTCTCCTCCGCGATGAGCTGCTCCATCTCCCACAGCCGTACGTCCTCGTACGGGGCGACCGCGTGGATGGCGGAGAAGCCGCGGTTCTGGTGGAACGTCTGGTGGTACTTCTGCACGGCCCAGTCCCGCAGGTGCTCGCGGGAGACCTCGCCGGCGATCAGGGTCTGGGTGAAGGAGTGCTTCACGTACGCACGCTCGTCGATGACGGCGTCGAGGCGGTCGAGTATCTGCTCGGACATCGGCAGTCTTCTTTCTTCAGGCGGCGCCGCGCCAACCGGGTGGGCGGAAGCGGCATCCGGTCCGGTGATCAGAGTTCGACCTGAAGGTCGGTGTAGGAGCGCACGGCGAACAGGCCGTGCCGGTCCGGCTGGGACACCAGTCGCATCCGGGGAAAGCGGCGGGTGAGCCGCTCGAAGACGATCTCCGACTCCATCCGGGAGAGCGCGGAACCGAGGCAGTAGTGGATGCCCGCGCCGAAGGACAACGGCTGCACGTCGGGCCTGCGGATGTCGAAGGCGTGCGGGTCGGCGTAACGCTCGGGGTCGCGGTTGCCGGCGCCGAGGATGCCCATCACCACGTCACCCTGCTTGATCCGGGTGCCGCCCAGCTGCAGGTCGGTGCGGGCGCGGCGGCCGATGTACTGCACCGGCGAGTCCCAGCGCAGCATCTCCAGCACGGCGTTCGGCACCAGCGAGGGATCGCGGTGCAGGGCCTCGTACTGCTCGGGGTGGGTGAGCAGACCGTACAGTCCGTTGCCCAGCATGCTCGCGGTGGTCTCGTGACCGGCCCCGAACAGGAAGATGACGTTGTTGATCAGCTCGTGGTGGGCGAGCCGGGTGCCGTCGTCCTCCAGTGCGAGCAGCGCGGACAGCAGGTCGTCCTGCGGGTCGGCGCGGCGCTCGGCGGACAGGTCCTCGAAGTAGTCGAGGAACCAGCGGCACGCCTCGTCCGCCTTGCGCAGCTGTTCCTCGCTGATGATCGGATCGAGCAGCGGGACGACCGCGGAGGAGTACTCCTTGCACTTGCCGTGCTCCTCCTCGGGGAGGCCGAGCATCATGCAGATGACGGCAACCGGGAGCAGCGCGGCCACGGTGCCGAGGAAGTCGCCGCCGCCCTCGGCGGCCAGGTCGTCGAGGAGTTCGTCGACCTTGTTCTCGATGTACGGCCGCAGCGTGGCGATCCGGCGAGGCGTGAACGCCTTGGCGAACTGTTTGCGCACCCGCGTGTGCTCCGGCGGGTCCATGCCGAACAGCCAGGACCGGGAGGCCAGGTCGACCGCCGAGCCCTCCTCGAAGTGGCCGAAGAACCGCATCTGTTCACCGCGGCCGAGGTCGTTGTCGCGCAGCATCTCGTCGATGTCCGCGAAGCGGCTGACGAGCCACATGTTCAGGCCCGTGTGGAAGTGGACGGGTTCGGCGGCCCGCAGCCGCTCGTACCAGGCATAGGGGTCGTCCACGAATCCCGGGGCGAAGAGGTCGAAGAGGGACGCCGAGTCCGGCGGAGCGCCGGGCAGTGCGGATTCAGCCACAGGTATCTCCCAGGTCCGGCCCGTGGTCACGGGCGTGAGCGAGAAGTGGATGCGGGGGTCAGACCGCGTTGGTGCGGACGTGCAGGGCTTCCAGGCCGCGCAGGAAGAGGTTGACGTTCCAGCGCGGGGTGTCCTCGGCCAGGGCGAGCCGCGGGAAGCGGACGAAGAGGCGGCTGAAGAGCGCCTCCGCCTCCAGGCGGGCCAGCGGTGCTCCGAGGCAGAAGTGGATGCCACCGCCGAAGGCCAGGTGGCTGCGGGAGTTCGGCCGCCCGATCTCGAAGACGTCGGGGTTCTCGAACCGGGCCGGGTCCCCATTGGCGGCCTGCGCGATGATCACCGTCATCTGTCCCGCGCGGATCGTCCGGTCGGCCAGGGTCACGTCCTCCAGCGCGATGCGGGCGGTAGTGCGCAGCGGGCCCTCGAAGCGCAGGATCTCCTCGACGACCTGCGGGGCCAGGGCGAGGTCGGCACGCAGCCGGGCCAGTGCGTCGGGGTGGCGCAGGAGGGTGAGCACGCCGTTGCCGATGAGGTTCATCGTGGTCTCGTGACCGGCCCAGACCAACAGGGTGACGTTGGACAGGAGTTCGTGTTCGGTGATGCCCTCCTGGTCGTCGTGGAGCTTGACGAGGTGGGTCAGGATGTCGTCCCGAGGCTCCGCGCGGCGCTGTTCGACGAGCACCCGGAGATAGTCGCGGAACGCGAGGACCGCCGAACGGCTGCGCTCCAGGGACTCGTCGCCCAGGTCGACGTCGAAGACCCGCGCGAGGTCGGTGGACCAGTCCTTGAAACGTCCCCGGTCGGCGGCCGGGACGCCCAGCATCTCGCAGATGACGATGACGGGCAGGGTGAAGGCCAGGTCGGCAATGACGTCGAACTCCGGTTCGGCGGCGAGTCCGTCCAGGAGTTCGTCGACGAGCTCCTCGACGCGCGGGCGCAGCCGCTCGACCATCCGGGGCAGAAAGGTACGGCCGAACGCTTTGCGCACCCGGGTGTGGTCCGGTGGGTCCAGTTGCGACATCCAGCTGCGCAGCACCTGGACCGTCTCGCTCTCCACCCCGCCGCGGGCGTCACCGACCTGGTCCCAGTAGTCGGACTTGCCGAACCGGGGGTCGCGCAGGACGCGGTCGGCGTCCTCGTAGCGCGTCACCAGCCAGTAGCCGCCGGGGGGAAAGGCGTCGCTCCAGCGGACGGGTTCCTCCTCGCGCATGCGGTGCAGCAGCGGGCGGGGATCGTCCAGGAACGCGGGCGTGAACAGGTTGCGTTCCAGCGGCTGCAGAAGCTCCTGCTCTGCGCCACCCGCCGGGCGGGCATGGGACATGACAGCACCTTTCGGGTACGACGGGCACGGTCGTCCGACCGGGCGGACGCGCCGGGGCAGCGGCATGGCGCAGCTCGCGACAGCCGTGAAATGGGTCGGGGGGAGAGGTCAGTACGAAAAGCGCGAAGCGGATACGGCCGGCCGGGGATCAGGCGTGCCGGAAGCGGTCCCAGCGCATCGCGGTCACTCCGGCTCCGAGGAGCACCGCGCAGAAGAGAAGGACCATGAGACCGTCGAAGGCCAGGTCCGGCGTCGTGGCGCCACGCGAGGTGGCGCCCTTGAACAGTTCGACCAGCCAGTACTGCGGAGTGAACGGGGCGGCGGCGCGGACCCAGGACGGCATGATGGCAAGGGGTACGAGACTGCCGCCGAGGGTGCCGCCGACCAGGACCAACAGGTTGTTGAGCTGCGGCACTTGGGCGTCGTTGCGGCTGACTGCGGCGAGCATCGCGCCGACCGCGGCCACGCACAACCCGGCGAGCAGGCACCCGGCGACCAGCCCGAGCGGGCTGTGCACGGGAATGCCCAGCACCAGACAGCCGCCGCCGACCAGGAGCAGCCCCTGCAGGGTGACCACGAGGACGGTCGGGATCATCTTCGCGGTCAGCAGCCAGCCCTTGCCGAGCCCCAGAGTGAGCATGCGGTTCCAGGTGCCCCAGGTGCGTTCCCGGTGCACGGACTGCGCGGCGTGCGAGGCCGCGAAGAAGGCGTGGTAGATCACGAACCCGAGCAGGGTGGCGGCGTACGGGCTGGCACCCGAGCTGTACGGCTTGCCGTCGGGCCCGACCACGTCCGGGGCCTTGCCCTCGATGGCGGCGAGCATGGTGGGCAGGAGGATCCGGGTCGCCGGGTCCGCGACCAGCTGGCGCACCTGCCCGCCGGCCCCCGTCACGACGGCGAACGAGACCTCGCCCGCGCCGATCCTGCGGCGCGCCTCGTCCAGGGAGACGACGGATTCCGGCTTGCCGAGCCGCTGGGTCAGCGCGGTGCTCGCCCGGCCCACCAGGACGTAGTCGGGCGGGTCGCCCATCGCGAAGGCGCCGCCGAGGGCGCTGGACAGCAGCGCCACCAGCACGATCGGGAAGGCGAACATCATGACCAGGAGCAAGGGATCCCTGCGGTTGAGCAGCAGCTCCTTGTGCACGACGGCACGGAACGCACCGGCCCGGGATGCGGCCGACGGTGCGGCGGCCCGGAGGGGTGGCGTCATGGCGGGTGAGCTCATGAGTCGTTGAGTTTCCGTCCGGTGAGGTGCAGGAAGACGGCTTCGAGACTTGGTTCCACCAGGCGTACGTCGGTGAGGGTCACGCCCACGTCACTCGCGGCGGCCACCGCCGCCGTCAGCGCGCGGGAGGGTTGGTTCACCTGGATCCGCAGGAACCGTTCGTCGCCGTCGGCGGGGACGAGGGGGCCGAAGCACGAGTGGGAAGTGAGCCGCTCGGCGAGCGCCGCCGAGCCCGGGCTCTCCAGGCGCAGTTCGAGAAAGGCGAGGGCGTATTTCCCCAACAACCGCTCGACCGTGCCGGATTCGATGACCATGCCGTGGTCGAGGACCACCACATGGTGGGCGTGCTCCTGGACTTCGGTCATCAGATGGGTGGAGTAGAGGACGGCGGTGCCCTGTTCGCACTCCTTGACCGTGAGGTCGAGCAGAGCGGCACGGGACTGCGGGTCGACCCCCACGGTGGGCTCGTCGAGCAGCAGCACGTCCGGGCCGCCGAGGGTGGCCGCCGCGAATCCGAGCCGCCGTTTCATCCCACCGCTGAAGCCTCCGGCCCGGTCGTCGGCCCGGTCGGCGAGACCGACCCGTTCCAGCGCCTCGCGTACGGCCGCGGCCCGGGCGGGGCGCCGCAGTCCGACGGCCGCGGCCGCGAACCCGAGGTTCTCCGCAGCCGTCAACTGCGGGTAGAGCGCGTGCTCCTGCGGCATGTAGCCGACGCGGTGCCCGGAGACGAGCTGCCGCCGGCCGCCGTCGGGACGCAGGATGCCCGCCGCGATGGCCATGAGCGTCGACTTACCGGCCCCGTTCGGGCCCAGCAGGCCGGTGATCCGCCCGGGGGCCGGGGCGATGGACACACCCTTGAGCGCTTGCGTGGCTCCGTAGTGCTGCACAACCTGGTCGAGCACGAGTGGTGCCGGCGGGCCGTCAACCGGTGGCGTTCCGGTCGCGACAGCCGAAGGCGTCGCGCTGGTTGGCCCTCGTTCGCCGAGCATGGAGATCCCCCGCGTGTTGGTCGTGCTGTCGACTACGCGCTCAGCCTTCCCCATCCGCGTCGTTCGCCGCCATGCCCTCGGCATGCAGCAAACTGTGCTGCAACTTGCTGCACGGTGGAGCGCGGAGGAAGGGAGCGGGCCCGGACGGAAGCGGGCCCGGCGAGCACTGCCGCTGACGGTAGGGACCGAGTCGCCGACGATGACGCCGGCCTTCGCGGGAGCCTGGTCGACCACCCACAGCCCGGTCAGGGTGACGACGTGAACAGGACGATGACCGGGGCCGCGCACACCATCCGGCGCCGGCGTCCCCTGCGCAGCCAGTCGCCGCGGACGGCGCGACAGGTGCCCGGTCCGGGGTCGACGCCGCCGCCGAGCACCTCCATGGCCTCGCAGAGCTGCCGGGATCGACGACCACCGCCTGTACCGACGGGAGCCGTCACACCGCCGGGACCATCCTGGACGAACTCGGCGTGGACATGACGACCATCAGGGAGATCCTCCGTCCCACCCGGAACAGCCGGACCAAGCGCTACGTGAAGAGGCGGTCGCACCTGTCGAAGGACGCCGCAATGCGCCGCATGGGCGAGTTCTTCGTACGGCCGCGAGCAGCCGCCCCTGAGCCCACTGCGGGGACTGGGACCGGAACTGAGACCACGGACACCCGCATTCGGCCCGCGCCCGGCGCAGCCGCACCAAGAAAATGAAAAAGCCCCAGGTCACGGCGAGTGAGTCCTGGGGCAATTCCGAGCCGCCTTCGGGATTCGAACCCGAGACCTACGCATTACGAGTGCGTTGCTCTGGCCAACTGAGCTAAGGCGGCATGCCCTGCCGCACCATGGTGCGATCAGCAGCGGGGCCAAGTCTACACAGTTTCCGGGGGTGCTCCGTACCACCCTCCCCGGGCCCTCTCCCCGCAGGTCAGGGCGGTCCCGCACGGAGGGCCGGGGCGGGTCGCCGAGGAGTCGGGGACGGGTCGGAACCCGTTCAGCTGCACTTGGTGCCCTTCTTCGGAACGGTGCCCTCCAGCAGGTACCGGTTGATCGCGGTGTCGATGCAGTCGCTGCCCCGGCCGTACGCGGTGTGGCCGTCGCCGTCGTAGGTGAGCAGGGTGCCGGAGGTGAGCTGGTCGGCGAGGGAGACGGCCCACTTGTACGGGGTGGCCGGGTCGCGGGTGGTGCCGACGACGAGGATCGGGCCGGCACCCTTCGCATGGGTCGCGTGCGGGGTGCCGGTGGGGTCGACCGGCCAGTACGCGCAGTTCAGGGCCGCCCATGCGAAGTTCTTCCCGAAGACCGGGGAGGCCTTCTCGAAGCTCGGGACGGCCTTCTCCACGGCGGAGGTGCCGGAGAAGGCGGCGGGCAGGTCGAGGCAGTTCACCGCGTAGTTGGCGTACATCAGATTGGCGTACGAGCCGTCGGGTGAGCGCTCGTAGTAGCTGTCGGAGAGGGCGAGCAGCCCGGAGCCGTCACCGTGCTGGGCGCCCGCGATGGCCTCGCGGAGCTGGGGCCAGGCGGACTCGTCGTACATGGCGGCGATCACGCCGGTGGTCGCGAGGGACTCGCCCAGTTTCCGGTCCTCGCCGGTCGGGACCGGCTTGGCGTCCAGGTCCTCGAAGAGCCGCTTCAGCTCCGCCGCCGCGTCGGCCGTGCTCCCCGTGCCCAGCGGGCAGTCCTTCTGCTTCACGCAGTCCGCCGCGAAGGACTCGAAGGCGCCCTCGAAGCCGGCGGTCTGGTCGCGGTTGACGTCGACGGCGGGCAGCGACGGGTCCAGCGCCCCGTCCAGGACCAGGCGCCCCACCCGGTCCGGGAACAGGTCGGCGTAGGTCGCGCCCAGGTACGTACCGTAGGAGGCGCCCACGTAGTGCAGCTTCTCGTCGCCGAGGATCTCGCGCAGGATGTCCATGTCGCGGGCTGAGTCGACGGTGGAGACGTACGGGAGGATCTTGCCGGAGCGCTTCTCGCAGCCGTCGGCGAACTCCTTGAAGGCCGCGCTCAGCTTGTCGATCTCCGCCTCGTCGTCCGGTGTCAGGTCGACCTGGGTGAACGCGTCCATCTCCTTGCCGGTCAGGCACTCGACGGGCTCGCTGCGGGCCACTCCGCGGGGGTCGACGGCGACCATGTCGTACCGGGCGCGGACCTGCGCGGGGTAGCCGAGGGCCGCGTACCCCTGGAGGTACTCGATGGCCGAGCCGCCGGGTCCGCCCGGGTTCACCAGGAGGGAGCCGATCCGCTCGCCCGGTCCGGTCGCCTTCTTCCGGGAGACGGCCAGATCGATGTCCCCGTCACCCGGCTTCCCGTAGTTCTTCGGCGCCTTCATCGTCGCGCACTGGAAGCCTTCGACGCCGCACTCCCCCCACTTCAGCTTCTGCGAGTAGTACGGGGCGAGGTCCTTGGCCGCCACGGTCGCCGAGGAGCCGACGGCGGACGCGCTGGGCGTCGAACCGCCGCTCGTGCAACCGGAGACGAGCAGGCCGGCAGTGCCGAGCGCGGTGGCGAGGGTCTGGAGCAGGCGCCTGGAGTCCATGCCCGGAGCGTAGTCGCCCGGTGACGAGTCGTCCGATTTCCTCCTCATTCGGGTGAAGGGGTGGTGGGGCAGCCAGCCGGGCGCGGAGGGAGCGCACGGGGCAGCGGCGAGCCGCCGGGAAACGGTCGCGTCGATCCGCGTCCTCAGCCCACGCCCTCAGCCCGCCGCGCCCTCGGCCCACGCCTCAGCCCGCCGCGCCCTCGGCCCACGCCTCAGCCCGCCGCGTCCTCAGCCCGGCGCGCCCTCGGCCCACGCCCTCAGCCCGCGCGCAGGGCCATCGTCATCGCCTCCACCGCCAGCAGCGGCGCCACGTTCCGGTCGAGCGCGCGGCGGCATGCGATCACCGCCTCGATCCGGCGAAGGGTCTGCGCGGGCGCCGAGGACTCGGCGATCCGGTCGAGCGCGTCCTGCGCGTCGGTGTTGGCGAGGGCGATCCGCGAGCCCATCTGGAGGGCCAGCACATCGCGGTAGAAACCGGTGAGGTCGGAGAGGGCGAGGTCGAGGCTGTCGCGCTGAGTACGCGTCTTGCGTCGCTTCTGTTTGTCCTCCAGCTCCTTCATCACCCCCGCCGTGCCGCGTGGCATCCGGCCGCCCGCGACCGCGCCGAGCGCCGCCTTCATCTCCTCGGTCTCCTTGACGTCGACCTCCTCGGCGACCTGCTTGGCGTCCTCGGCGGCCGTGTCGATCAGCTCCTGCGCCGCCTTGAGACAGCCGCCCACGTCCGCGACGCGCAGCGGGACCTTGAGCACGGCCGCCCGTCGGGCCCGCGCCCGCTCGTCCGTCGCGAGCCTGCGGGCGCGGCCGATGTGGCCCTGGGTGGCGCGGGCCGCGGAGTGCGCGCGCTCGGGATCGATGCCGTCGCGGCGGATGAGGACGTCCGCCACGGCCGCCACCGGGGGCGTGCCGAGCGTGAGGTGGCGGCATCGGGAGCGGATCGTGGGCAGCACGTCCTCCAGCGAGGGCGCGCAGAGCAGCCACACCGTGCGCGGTGCGGGCTCCTCCACGGCCTTCAGCAGGACGTTGCCGGCGCCCTCGGTCAGCCGGTCGGCGTCCTCCAGGACGATGACCTGCCACCGGCCCACGGCCGGCGAGAGCTGGGCCCGGCGCACCAGCTCACGGGTCTCCTTCACGCCGATGGAGAGCAGGTCCGTGCGGATCACCTCGACGTCGGCGTGCGTACCGATGAGGCTGGTGTGGCAGCCGTCGCAGAACCCGCAGCCGGGGGCACCGCCCATGGCCCGGTCGGGGCTGGTGCACTGGAGGGCGGCGGCGAAGGCGCGGGCGGCCGTGGACCGGCCGGAACCGGGCGGTCCGGTGAACAGCCAGGCGTGCGTCATCTTCGAGCCCGGAGGCACGGGCTCGCCCTGGGCCGTCGCGGTGACCAGGATGTCGGCGTCACGGGCGGCAGCCGAGAGCTGCTCCTGCACCCGGTCCTGACCGACCAGGTCGTCCCATACGGACATGGTCACCGCCCTTCCGGTGGTGTCGTGCGGTCCTGCGGTGATTGCGGTCCTGCGGTCCTGCGGTCCTGCGGTCCTGCGGTCCTGCGGTCCTGCGGTCCTGCGGTCCTGCGGTCCTGCGGTCCTGCGGTCCTGCGGTCCTGCGGTGATGATGACCGGAGGCGTACAGCGCGCGGGGTACCGCGCGCTTCCATTGTGGGGGACCCCACCGACAATCCCGACGCCGTACGGATTCCGGGGCGGCCATCACGTACGCGCGTCGCGTACGGCGGCCCCGCCGCACGCGACCGCCCCCGGTCCGGTGATCCGGTCCGGGGGCGGTCGGTGCCGTCGTACGCGTACGACGGGGCGGTCGGGGGCTGTCCCCCTCAGCGGCGCGGGCGCCGGCGGCCGTTGCCGAACCCGTCCTCGTCGTCATGCCCGCCGAGCAGTTCGTCGGCGAGCGTCGGCAGATCGTCCAGCGGGGTCTCCTCGGCCCAGTCCGGACGCGGCCGGCGCGGACGGCTCTGCTGCTCGTACGCGGCCCGGTCGGCCGCCGGGTCGCCGCTGATCTGCGGCAGCTCGCGGGTCCGCTCGGTCTCGCTCTCCGAGGCGGAGGGCGCCGAGTCCTCGTCCCGGAAGATGCCCCGGGGAACACGGTCGGCAGGCGCCTCGGGGCGGTACGCCGGCAGGACGGTGGTCTCGTCCGCCTCCTCGCGGTACGCGGGAAGCACGGTGGTCTCGTCGCCTTCCGACGACCCCGCCCGGCCCTTCGCCCCGCGCGAATCTCCCGAACCGCGCGAACCTTCCGAACCGTCCGCGTCGCGCGAGCGGTCGGGCCCGCCCTCCGCGGGACGCACCTTCGGGACCTGCTGGGTGACCTCGTTCGGGTTCACCACCGGCGTCTCCACCGTCAGCTCGTCCCCGGAAGCACCGGAGCCGCCCGAACCGCCGGAACCGCCGGACGCACCGGCCCCGCCCGACGCCGACGCCGACTCCGACGCCTTCGTCCACGGGTCCCGCACCGGCCGCGAGGCCTCCGCACGCGCCTCCTCCGCCTTCCGGGCGGCCTCTGCACGCTCGGCCGCGACCCGCTCGGCCTCCGCACGCTCGGCGGCCACCCGCTCGGCCTCGGCACGGGCCGCGGCCTCCGCCTTCGCCCGTGCGGCGGCCTCGGCGGCCGCGCGTTCGGCGGCTTCCTCCTGGGCCCGGCGGCGGGCCTCCTCCGCGCGGACCAAGGCCTCCTCGGCCTTGCGCTGCTTCTCCAGCCGGAGCGCCTCGGCCTCCTTGCGGAGCCGGGCCTCCTCGGCGGCCTGGAGGCGCAGCCGCTCCTGCTCGGCCTCGCGCGCCTTCTCCTCGGCCTCGCGGCGGCGCCGGTCCTCCTCCTCGCGGAGGCGGATCTCCTCGGCGCGCTGCCGGGCCTCCTCGGCCTGGCGCTCGGCCTCGGCCTGGCGGGCCTCCTCCAGCTCGCGCTGCTTGCGCTCCTCCTCCTCGGCGCGGAGCTTGGCGAGCTGCGCCTGGCGCTCGCGCTCCAGCCGCTCCTCCTCCGCCTTGCGGGCGGCCTCCTCCTCGGCCTTGCGCCTGGCTTCCTCCTCGGCCGCCCTGCGCGCCTCTTCCTGGGCCTTGATCTCGGCCTCGGAGAGCGGCAGGACCCGGTCGAGCCGGTGGCGCACGACGGTGGTGATGGCCGCGGGTTCCTGGCCCGCGTCCACGACGAGGTACCGGACCGGGTCGGCCGCCGCGAGGGTCAGGAAGCCGGAACGCACCCGGGCGTGGAACTCCGGCGGCTCGGACTCCAGCCGGTCCGGCGCCTCGGTGAACCGCTCCCGCGCGGTGGCCGGGTCGACGTCCAGCAGCACCGTCAGGTGCGGGACGAGGCCGGTGGTCGCCCAGCGCGAGATGCGGGCGATCTCGACGGGCGAGAGGTCACGGCCGGCGCCCTGGTAGGCGACGGAGGAGTCGATGTAACGGTCGGAGATGACGACCGCGCCGCGTTCCAGGGCCGGGCGGACGACGGAGTCGACGTGCTCGGCGCGGTCGGCGGCGTACAGCAGGGCTTCGGCGCGGTTCGAGAGTCCGGCCGAGGACACGTCGAGGAGGATCGAGCGGAGCCGCTTGCCGACCGGGGTGGCACCCGGTTCGCGGGTCACGACGACCTCGTGGCCCTTGGACCGGATCCACGAGGCGAGCGCCTCGACCTGGGTGGACTTCCCGGCGCCGTCGCCGCCCTCCAGGGCGATGAAGAAGCCGGTCGCGGCGGGTGCGACGGCCGGGTCGCCGCCGCGCAGTGCCTCCCGCAGGTCGCGCCGGAGGGGGACCCCCGCGCGGTCGTCCGTCTTGGCGAGGACGAGCGCGGCGACGGGCAGCAGCAGGGCGCCGACGAGCATCAGCGCGAAGGCGGCGCCGCCGTGGGCGAAGACGAAGTCGCCGGCGACGAGACGGTGCCGGCCGAACGCGGCGGCCAGCAGCGGGCCGCCGATCGCGCCGACCGCGACGGCCACCCGGACGACCGCCTGAAGGTGCGCGGTGGTCCTGGCCCGCCGCGGCTCCTCGGTCTCCTGGTCGATCAGGCTGTGGCCGGTGTGCGCGGCGATCCCGGCGGTGTACCCGGCGAACAGGGCGATCATCAGCCCGGTGGCGGTGTCCGGCACCAGGCCGAGCACCAGCAGCGCCACGCCGGTGAGGGCGAGCGCGAGGGCGAGCAGCCGGCGCCGCGACAGCGCGGGCAGCACCTTCCCGGCGGTACGGATGCCGAGGGCGGTGCCGCCGGTCAGTCCGAGGATCAGCAGGGCGTACGTCGCGGGCCCGCCGCCCAGGTCGGCGGCCTGGAGCACAGCGGCACCGGCGGCCGCGGCGATCGCCCCGGCGACGGCCGCGCAGGCGGCGACCATCAGCCGGAGCGCACCGGTGCGGCCCTTCTCGGCACCGGCCCCGTCCGTGCCGGCGGCCGGGCGGCGCAGTCCCTCCAGCGGCGAACGCGGCCGGGGCGTGGGAAGGCCCGGCAGTTCGAGGAAGTACAGGGTCGAGATGGAGGCGGAGAACAGCCCGGCCGCGACGTACGAGCCGAGAGCCGCCTGGTGCAGCGAGAACCAGTCCAGGCCCGCGCCCAGGAGGTTGCCGACCAGGGTGGCGGCCAGCAGCACCACCGCTGCGGCGGGCACCGCGAGGAAGTCGGTGCGCAGGGAGAGCCGGCGCAGTGCGTCCAGGTGGTCGGGGAGCGGGCGTACGGCCGCGCCCTCGATCGGCGGGGCCGGCAGCAGCGCGGGAGCCGCGCTCTCCTTCGCCACCGACCACAGGCGTTCCCCTGCTCCGGCCAGGAAGACGGTGATCAGGATCATCAGGAGCGCGTTGTCGGGCGTCCAGTCGATCCAGAGCGGCGCGACGACCAGCAGCGCGAGCCGCAGCCCGTCGGCGCCGATCATCAGCCATCGCCGGTCCAGCACTCCGCCGGGGGTCGTGAGCGCCGTCAGCGGACCCAGGAGTACGGCTCCGAAGAGCAAGGTGGAAAGGATCCGGACACCGAAGACGGCGGCGACGGCGAAGGCCGCCCCGCGGTATCCGGTGCCGAATGAGCCCTCGACGACCGCCGCTTGCAGCGACAGCAGCACCAGCACGAGGAGGGCGAGTGCATCGCCGATCCCGCCGACGAGCTGGGCGCTCCACAGCCGCTTCAGCGGCTGGATGCGCAACAGGGCCCGTAGGGCGCGCTCGCGTGAGTCTGCGGCAAGTGTGTCGGAGGTGGGGCTCACGACCGTTGGCTGCTCGGCTCGCGTCATCCGTCCAGCCTATCGGCAGCCGTACGGTCGTCGTTGCCCCGGCCGAACATATGACCGCGCGGTGGACCGTCACCCCGGTCCGGGAACCCTGCCGGGCACCCGGACGGGAACCGTCTCCGCCGCCTCCGGGGAGCGTCCGGAATCCACTCCTGGGGGGAGAGGACCCGGACACACGTCCGCCGCCCCCGGTCAGGAACCGGGGGCGGCGGTCGCGCGTGTCGCGGGGTGCGGTGCGGCCCGCACGCCCGGTTCAGTCGTCCGTGGACGTCGCCGAGGAGGTGGCGGAGCTCGTCGCCTTCTTCGCCGCGGCCGTGGTCTTCTTCGCGGCGGCGGTCGTCTTCTTCGCGGCGGTCGTCTTGGCCGCCGTGGTCTTCTTCGCCGCGGTCGTCGTCTTCTTCGCCGGGGCCTTCTTCGCGGTGGTGGCCTTCTTGGCGGGTGCCTTCTTCGCCGTCTTCTTCTTGGCGGGGCCCTTGGCGCGCTTCTCGGCGAGCAGCTCGTACCCGCGCTCCGGCGTGATCGTCTCGACGCTGTCGTCGGTGCGCAGCGTCGCGTTGGTCTCGCCGTCGGTGACGTACGCGCCGAAGCGCCCGTCCTTGACGACCACCGGCGCACCGCTGACCGGGTCGGTGCCCAGTTCCTTCAGCGGCGGCTTGGCGGCGGCCCGGCCGCGCTGCTTGGGCTGCGCGTAGATGGCGAGGGCCTCGTCGAGGGTGATGTCGAAGAGCTGGTCCTCGGAGGTGAGCGACCGCGAGTCCGTCCCCTTCTTCAGGTACGGGCCGTAGCGGCCGTTCTGCGCGGTGATCTCGACGCCCTCCGCGTCCTCGCCGACGACGCGCGGCAGCGACATCAGCTTGAGCGCGTCGGCCAGCGTCACCGTGTCGAGCGCCATCGACTTGAAGAGGGAGGCGGTCCGCGGCTTCACCGCGTTCTTGCCGGTCTTCGGCGTGCCCTCGGGCAGCACCTCGGTGACGTACGGGCCGTACCGGCCGTCCTTGGCGATGATCTGGTTGCCGGAGACGGGATCGGCGCCCAGCTCGAAGTCGCCGCTCGGCTTGGCGAGCAGCTCCTCCGCGTACTCGACGGAGAGCTCGTCCGGCGCCAGGTCGTCGGGGACGTCCGCGCGCTGGTGGCCCTCGGAGTCCTTCTCGCCGCGCTCGATGTACGGGCCGTACCGGCCGACGCGCAGCTTGATGTCGTTGCCGACGGGGAACGAGGAGATCTCCCGGGCGTCGATGGCGCCGAGGTCGGTGACGAGTTCCTTGAGGCCGCCGAGGTGGTCGCCGTCGCCGTTGCCCGCGTCGGAAGCCTTGCCGGCACCGGCGTTGTCCTCGCCCGCGCCGAAGTAGAAACGCTTCAGCCACGGCACGGACTGGGCCTCGCCCCGCGCGATGCGGTCGAGGTCGTCCTCCATGCGGGCGGTGAAGTCGTAGTCGACGAGCCGGCCGAAGTGCTTCTCCAGCAGGTTGACGACGGCGAAGGAGAGGAACGACGGGACGAGCGCCGTGCCCTTCTTGAAGACGTAGCCGCGGTCGAGGATGGTCCCGATGATCGAGGCGTACGTCGACGGGCGGCCGATCTCGCGCTCTTCGAGCTCCTTGACCAGCGAGGCCTCGGTGTAGCGGGCCGGCGGCTTGGTGGAGTGGCCGTCGGCGGTGATCTCCTCGGCGGAGAGCGCGTCGCCCTCGGCGACCTGCGGCAGCCGGCGCTCGCGGTCGTCCAGCTCGGCGTTCGGGTCGTCGGCGCCCTCGACGTACGCCTTCATGAAGCCGTGGAAGGTGATCGTCTTGCCGGAGGCGGAGAACTCGGCGTCCCGGCCGTCGCTCGCCCGGCCGCCGATCTTGACGGTGACGGAATTGCCGACCGCGTCCTTCATCTGGGAGGCGACGGTCCGCTTCCAGATCAGCTCGTACAGACGGAACTGGTCGCCGGTCAGGCCGGTCTCGGCCGGGGTGCGGAAGCGGTCGCCGGAGGGGCGGATCGCCTCGTGCGCCTCCTGGGCGTTCTTGACCTTGCCGGCGTAGGTGCGCGGCTTCTCCGGCAGGTAGTTCGCGCCGTAGAGCTGGGTGACCTGCGCCCGGGCGGCGGAGATCGCCGTGTCCGAGAGGGTCGTGGAGTCCGTACGCATGTAGGTGATGAAGCCGTTCTCGTACAGCTTCTGCGCGACCTGCATGGTGGCCTTGGCCCCGAAGCCCAGCTTGCGGCTCGCCTCCTGCTGGAGGGTGGTCGTACGGAACGGTGCGTACGGCGAGCGGCGGTACGGCTTCGACTCGACCGAGCGGACCGCGAAGGCGGAGTCGGCGAGGGCGGCGGCCAGGGCGCGGGCGTTCGTCTCGTCCAGGTGCATGACCTGACCGGACGCGGCCTTCAGCTGCCCGTCCGCACCGAAGTCACGGCCCTGGGCGACGCGGCGCCCGTCGACCGCGCTGAGGCGGGCGGTCAGGGTGGACGGGTCCGAGGCGTCACCGGTGCGGCCGGTGGCGAAGGTGCCCGTCAGGTCCCAGTACGAGGCGGAGCGGAAGGCGATGCGCTCGCGCTCCCGCTCGACGACGAGCCGGGTGGCGACGGACTGGACACGGCCCGCCGACAGGCGGGGCATGACCTTCTTCCACAGGACCGGCGAGACCTCGTAGCCGTAGAGGCGGTCGAGGATGCGGCGGGTCTCCTGGGCGTCGACCATGCGCTGGTTGAGCTCGCGCGGGTTGGCGACGGCGGCGCGGATCGCGTCCTTGGTGATCTCGTGGAAGACCATCCGGTGGACCGGGACCTTGGGCTTCAGGACTTCCTGCAGGTGCCACGCGATGGCTTCGCCCTCGCGGTCCTCATCGGTGGCGAGGAAGAGTTCGTCGGACTCGGCCAGCAGCTGCTTGAGCTTCCTGACCTGGGCCTTCTTGTCCGCGTTGACGACGTATACGGGCTGGAAGTCGTGTTCGACGTCGACCCCGAGCCGCCGGACCTCGCCGGTGTACTCGTCGGGAACCTCGGCCGCGCCGTTCGGGAGGTCGCGGATGTGCCCGACGCTCGCCTCGACGACGTATCCGGGGCCGAGATAGCCCTTGATCGTCTTCGCCTTGGCAGGCGACTCGACGATGACGAGTCGGCGGCCGCCCTGTGCGGTCTCGCTGGTCGGGGACAACTTCGCTCTTCTCTCCGGTCGGCACTCGATGCGCATCCACGCGGTGGCGATGAGCCACTGGCGGTGCTGTCGCTGCGGAGTGTGACGGTACAACCCGCCCCCGTGTCAAACGGCAAAAGCCCGCAACGGCCACTCGAACGGTAACCCGACTTCCGGCATTCCTGCCGCCCGGACTGTCCGTTCCGCGCTGCGTACGGCAGCTGCCTGCGGGTTTCAGGACACCGGGGAAGGGGCGCGAAGGAGTGCGGAGAGGGTGCGGAGGGAGAGCGAAGAGAACGTGAACAGGCGCTCCGGGGGCGGAACGCGAGGGGCGGGGCAGACTGGATCCTGAAAGTCCTGGCGCACCGGATCCGATCAAGCGCGGGCGAGGACCCATACGCCGAGGACGAGGAAAAGTACGCCGAAGACGGTGGTGAGCACGGCGGCGGAGACGGGGCTCACTCCATGGGCCACCGGCGCGCGACGGGCGGTGCGCGCCCCCGTCCAGACGAGGAGCGCGGCGCCGAACAGCACGAAGACCGATCCCGCGAAGACCGCCGGCCCGCTCTCCATCTCTCCGCACCCCTGTCCTGGCCCGCCGACGGACCCGGCCGCCCCGGTCGGCCGGACCCGAAGCGGGACCGGCTCGCCCTCAGGGCGCGCAGGGGGGAGGCTGCCACCCCCGGACGTCGGCCACGCGAACCCCGGGTGAACAGCGGACCCCGGACGTACGGGAAGGGGCCCGCCCCGCACCGGGGCGTACCCGCTCGACGCGGATACGCCCTGCTCAGACCCTGTGCGCGGGGCGCTGGGTGGTGGGGCGCGCACGACGGCTCAGGCCGTGCGCCCGACCCCGCCCGCTCCGGGCTCCACCGGCTCCAGGAAGCCCTCCTCGACCAGGAGCCGGATCGCCCGCGGGGTACGGTCCCGCAGCAGCACGGGGTCCTCACCCATCAACTGGGCGATGGCGTCCAGAATGCGGCCGGCGGGCAGCGAACCGTCGCAGACGCCCGCGAACCCGGCGCCCACCGAGTCGACCTTGGTGGCCCGGCGCATCCCCCGGTGCTGACGGAGCACCACGTGCTCGGGGTCCTCGGCGCCCGGCAGACCGACCTGCTCCTGCACGACCTCCTCGGCGAGGGTGAAGTGGCCCGCGAGCAGGGAGGCATCGTCCTGGGCGCGCAGATAGTCCTGGCGGGCGAAGTGGGCGAGGACGGCCGGGCCGAGCGGCTGCTCGATGGTGTGCGGCCACTCCTCCACGACGACCGACGGATCGCCGGCAGCGGCCGCGGCGGACTTGCGCACCGTGATCCAGCCAAATCCGACGGCCGTGGTCCCGCGCGCCTCGAATTCGTCGAGCCACGCCTCGTACCGGGCGGTGTACGCGTCCGGATCGGCCCGGTGGTCACCGCTGTCGCGCAGCCAGAGCTCGGCGTACTGCGTGACGTCCTGCACCTCGCGCTGCACGATCCAGGCGTCGCAGCCCTCAGGCACCCAGGAACGGAGCCGGTCCTGCCACTCCTCGCCCTCCACGTGCTGCCAGTTGGCGAGGAACTGGGCGTACCCGCCGTCGTTCAGCCGGTCGCCCGACTGCTGGACCAGGGTGCGGCAGAGGTCGTCGCCGCCCATGCCCCCGTCGCGGTAGGTGAGGCGGGCGCCGGGAGAGATGACGAACGGCGGGTTCGAGACAATCAGGTCGTACGTCTCGTCGGCCACCGGCTCGAAGAGGGAGCCCTCCCGCAGATCGGCGGGCGCGGCGCCGGAGAGGGCGAGGGTGAGCCGCGTGAAGTCCAGGGCGCGCGGATTGAGGTCGGTCGCGGTGACCCGCGTGGCGTGCTGCGCCGCGTGCAGCGCCTGGATACCGGAGCCCGTGCCCAGGTCGAGGGCGGAGGCCACCGGGGTACGGACCGTGATTCCGGCGAGCGTGGTGGACGCGCCCCCGACACCGAGGACGACCCCCTCCTCGTGCGATCCGATGCCGCCCGCGCCTCCGACAGCGCAGCCGAGGTCGGAGACGATGAACCAGTCCTGGCCCTCGGGGCCGCCGTACGGACGGACGTCGACGGTCGCCCGCACCTCGCCGTCCTCCTCCCGCACCCAGCCGTCCTCCAGGCAGACGGCGAGCGGAAGGGCGGCCTTCGCCCGCTCCACCGGAACGGCGCGCTGGAGAAGGAACAGCCGCACCAGCGTGTCGAGCGCGGTGCCGCCCCGGGTGGCGCGCAGCGCGGGCACCGTCTCGGCGCGTGCCAGCGCCGCGTAGGCCGGTGCGCCGAGCAGGTCCAGCAGCCCGTCCGCGGTGAAGGCGGCCGCGAGCAGCGCCTCGCGGAGTGCGGGAACGTGCTCGGACCGCGGAAGGCGGGGCCCCGTGGGGCTCGTCGGTGCTGAGGGGCTCTTCGTACTCACGCACCCATTGTCGCCGCTCCCACCGACAACGGCAGCGGCCCGGCCCCCCGAGGAGGGGTGACCGGGCCGCCGCGTCCGCCGCGCGGGCTCTACGGGCTACGAGGCCTTGGCGCCCGAACCGGGGGAGGCCGAAGCGGAAGGGCTCTTGCAGCTGTCCTGCTTGGCCATCGCGCTCCCGACCTCGCCGGACTGCAGCTTGTTCAGCGCGTTGGCGCCGCTGCTGCTGATGTTCTTCAGCTCGTCGGCGATGTCCTTGAGGCCGTCGGCGAACTTCGCCTGGTCCTCGGTGTCGAGCGCGTCCACCTTGGTCTTGAGGTTCGCGTACGCCTCGGAGGAGGAGTTGAGCCCCTTCACCGCCTCCTGCTGCGTGGCCTTACCGTCGTCGACGGGCGGGGCACCGGCCGAGTCGACGGCCGAGCCGAGCGCCTTGTACGCCTCCGAGATCTGCTGGAAAGCGGCCGAGTCGGTCCGCTGCACGTCGGCCGGCTGGCTGTTGTCCGCGGTCTGCTCCTGGATGGCCGCATTGGCGTCCGCGATCTTCCGCAACTGCGGCTGGATCTGGTCGCACACCTTCTTGGCCCAGTCGTTGACCTCGTCGTTGCTGTCGTCGCTGCAACCCGTCAGCGTCAGTACGAGTACCGCACCGCCGGACAGTGCGGCCGCAAGCTTCTTGTTCACCGGATCGGTCCCTTCCAAGGCTCTCGGCCCCGGAACTTACACGCCAAGTGGGCGACAACCGGGCCCCGGTCTCCGGGTATGTACCCTTTTGAAGCCATTTGCATCAAGAGCGACAAGGGAGATTCAACTCACCTCGCACGCCCGCGCCAACCAGCGGAACCTGCCCTCGGGTCGCACTCCAACCACACCCGAAAGGATGAATACCTCGGCCTCGAAGCCCCACGCCTCATCCCTGCCGACGGATTCGGCCACCAGCACCCGTTTGTCACAACTGATGTGAATAGGTGTCACTTTCCGGCCAGGGGATTCGGCGGCTCACCGAGGAGGCCGCGACGATTCGCCGGTCACTCTCCCGCGGGCGTGCCCAGCGCGCGGCATGACAAGAGGGAAGGAAGCAGCGGGCCGTCTGCGGGCAGCCCGGAAGGACGCCACGCCAGGTCACTGGTCGGGCGAGGTTCACTGACTCAGGAACGCACAGGCGCAACGGTTCACGGCCTCAGCAGCCCGAAAGGCCCCCGCAGCGGGCACCCGAAAACCCGGCACCCCGAAGAAGCCCCGGCCAGGAAACGCTCAGGGAAAGACCACCGCGTGCGCGGTCGGCCAGGTCATACGGATCACGCCGCCGTTCGCCCCCGACCGGACCTCCACGTCGTCCACCAGGCCCTTGATGACGGCGAGGCCCATTTCGTCCTCACCCTCACCGTCCGGTTCCGGCTCGGGGTCGTCGAGTCCCACCGGCGCGGCGGGCGAGGCCCGGCGGGCACTGGGAACGGCGCTTCCGGCATCACTGCCGGGCCCCGGCACGTCGTCGCCGACCTCGATGGAGAACGACTTCTCCCCGTCCGTCAGCACCACGGCCACCGGAGTGTCGATGCCATGGGCGTGATGCAGCCCCACAGCCCGGCTGCACGCCTCGCCCACCGCGAGTCTGACCTCGTCGAGCACCGCTTCGTCGACGCCGGCCCGGCGTGCCACAGCGGCTGCCACCAGGCGGGCCGTCCGGACATGTTCAGGCTGTGCGCTGAAGCGGAGTTCAACGGTGGCCATGAGATCCCCCTCGAACGTAGGGCGTGCGTCTCAGAGGCCCGGGCGTGGCGCCCGTACCTCTGTGTCTTCTCCGGGAGCCCACGGAGCGGACGGCCGACCCAGGGTCGACCGCCTGCTCAGCGCGGCCCGGCACGGCTGACGCCGTCCGAGCCGTCCACGGTCCGCCGGCCGGGGCCGGCGGGCCGCTCCGACGTCAGTCGGTGGCGGCGACAGCCTCATCGACCGTGGTGTGAATCGGAAACACCTTGGTCAGGCCCGTGATCCGGAAGATCTTGAGAATGCGCTCCTGGTTGCAGACCAGGCGCAGCGAGCCCTCATGGGCCCGGACACGCTTCAAGCCGCCCACCAGCACGCCGAGGCCGGTGGAGTCGAGGAAGTCGACGCCCTCCATGTCGACAACCAGGTGGTAACTGCCGTCATTCACCAACTCGACCAACTGCTCGCGCAGCTTGGGCGCGGTATACACATCAATCTCGCCACCGACCTCGACGACCGTACGGTCGCCACCAGGGCCGGACACATTGCGAGTCGACAGGGACAGGTCCACGGATCCTCCAGCACCTTGCTATCGAGCGGTCGCCCCTCGGTCTCCCCGACGGAGCCAGGGGACGGATCGCCAGCCGCGATGGCATTCAATCACTTACCAGCAGCCATGCACGACGCCTTGGGACCATTGTCCGTCACGCCAGTGACACACTCGGTGCCGATGGCCAAGAATCACCGCCCCAGCGGACCCGCCGAGAGCGGAGACTCCCGCCCCTCCCCCGACATGATCCTCGACCGACTCGCCGCAGGGGCGGGCCGGGCCGCGCGCATCACTCATACGGAGCACTTGCCCCCGCGACCGGGAACCCATGCCATCTGGCCGGATCGCATCCGCCCGGAAGTCATCGCGGCGATCGGGCGTGCCGGGATCGACCATCCGTGGGTCCATCAGGCGGCTGCGGCCGAATGCGCGCTCGACGGCGAATCCGTGGTGATCGCCACCGGCACGGCGTCCGGAAAGTCGCTTGCTTATCTCGCCCCGGTACTCAGTACGCTGCTCGACGGCTCCGAGGCCCCGAACGGACGTGCGGCCACCGCGCTCTACCTCTCCCCCACCAAGGCGCTCGCGGCCGACCAGCGCCGGTCGGTGAAGGCTCTCGCCGCGCCGCTCGGCAACGCGGTCAGGCCCGCCGTCTACGACGGAGACACGCCCGTGGAGGAACGTGAGTGGGTACGCCAGTACGCCAACTACGTCCTCACCAATCCGGACATGCTGCACCGGGGAATCCTGCCGTCCCATCCCCGCTGGGCCTCCTTCCTGCGGGCTCTGCGCTTCGTCGTCATCGACGAATGCCACACGTACCGGGGTGTCTTCGGCTCGCACGTCGCCCAAGTCCTCCGCCGGCTGCGGCGGCTGTGCGCCCGGTACGGCTCCGATCCGGTCTTCCTGCTCGCCTCCGCGACCGCGGCCGAGCCGTCGGTCGCGGCCGGCCGTCTCACCGGGCTGCCGGTCAAGGAGATCGCCGACGACGCCTCGCCCCGGGGCGAACTGGTCTTCGCGCTCTGGGAGCCACCACTCACCGAGATGCAGGGCGAGAAGGGCGCGCCCGTACGGCGTACCGCGACCGCCGAGACCGCCGACCTGCTCACCGACCTGACGCTCCAGGGCGTCCGCTCGGTCGCCTTCGTGCGCTCCCGGCGCGGCGCGGAACTCATCTCGGTGATCGCCAAGGAGCGGCTGGCCGAGGTCGACCGCTCGCTGCCGCGACGGGTCGCCGCCTACCGGGGCGGCTATCTGCCGGAGGAGCGCCGCGCCCTGGAGCGTGCCCTGCACTCCGGTGAACTCCTGGGTCTGGCCGCCACCACCGCCCTCGAACTGGGGATCGACGTCTCCGGTCTGGACGCCGTCGTCATCGCCGGTTACCCGGGCACCCGGGCCTCCCTCTGGCAGCAGGCGGGACGCGCCGGCCGTTCGGGGCAGGGCGCCCTGGCCGTACTGGTGGCACGGGACGATCCGCTGGACACCTTCCTCGTGCACCACCCGGAGGCCCTGTTCCAGCAGCCCGTGGAGTCGACCGTCCTGGACCCGGACAACCCCTACGTCCTCGCCCCCCACCTGTGCGCCGCCGCCGCCGAACTGCCGCTCACCGCCGCGGACATCGCTCTCTTCGGGCCTGCCGTGCCCGAGCTGCTGCCGCAGCTGGAGGCCGCGAAACTGCTGCGCAGGCGGGCGGCCGGCTGGCACTGGACCCGCCGCGAACGGGCCGCCGACCTCACCGACATCCGGGGCGGGGGAGGCCGGCCGGTACAGATCGTCGAGGAGGGCACCGGCAGACTGCTGGGCACCGTCGACGAGGCCGCCTCCCACACCGCGGTGCACGAGGGCGCCGTCCACCTCCACCAGGGGCGTACCTACCTGGTCCGGAAGCTGGACCTGGAGGACTCCGTCGCGCTCGTGGAGGAGGCGAGTCCGCCGTACTCGACGAACGCCCGCGACACCACCGCCATCACGGTCCTGGAGACCGACACCACGATCCCCTGGGGCGACGGGCGGCTCTGCTACGGCTCCGTCGAAGTCACCAACCAGGTCGTCTCCTTCCTGCGCCGAAAGCTGATCACGGGAGAGGTGCTGGGCGAGACCAAGCTCGAACTACCGCCCCGCACCCTGCGCACCCGGGCCGTCTGGTGGACGGTCACCGAGGACCAGCTCGACGCCGCCCGGATCAATCCGGAGATCCTCGGCGGCGCGCTGCACGCCGCCGAACACGCCTCGATCGGGATGCTCCCCCTGTTCGCCACGTGCGACCGCTGGGACATCGGAGGGGTCTCCGTACCGCTGCACCCGGACACCCTGCTGCCGACCGTCTTCGTGTACGACGGCCACCCCGGTGGCGCCGGGTTCGCCGAGCGCGCCTTCCACACCGCCCGCGCCTGGCTCACCGCGACGCGCGAGGCCATCGCGTCCTGCGAGTGCGAGGCGGGCTGCCCTTCCTGCATCCAGTCCCCCAAGTGCGGGAACGGCAACGAGCCCCTCCACAAGCGGGGTGCGGTACGGCTGCTGACCGAACTCCTCAGGGCCGCCCCCGCGGACCCGCCGGCCCCGCAAGCACCGGCCCCGGCCCCGGAAGCGCCGGAGGGCCCGCGCGGGACCTGACCGCCGGCGCGTACGGCCCGAACGCCGCCCGTGCCGTTACGTCGGCGATCTCACCCCGCACCGAGCACCGCACCAGCAGGGCGCCTTGCGCGCCCGCCACGCGCCGGGCCGCCGCGCAGGCATCCCCGGGGCCCTCGAGCGCGCGGTCGGCCGCGGCAAGGGCTGCCAGGTCCGCCGCGCCACCGGCACGGTGCCGGGCCGCGACCGCCTGCCCGAACGCGAGGATCACCACGCACACCGCGCAG
Source organism: Streptomyces sp. NPDC001770 (assembly GCF_053596135.1). NCBI lineage: Bacteria > Bacillati > Actinomycetota > Actinomycetes > Kitasatosporales > Streptomycetaceae > Streptomyces > Streptomyces sp. NPDC001770. Next base: position 182,473 of record NZ_JBSFFN010000013.1, read on the forward strand.
AGCGTGGCCACCGTCAGGGCCACCCACACGGTCGCCACCCCCTGATCGCGGCGGCGGCCGACGAACGGGTTCATCGCCCGCCTCCGGCGCTGTCCCCGGCTCCCGGGGCATCACCGGGAGCCGCATCCGCACCGGGACCGGGATCCCCACCGGGACCGGCGCCCACCGTGTCCTCGGCCAGGGCTGCCGCCTCGGCGCTCAGAGTGAGGGCCAGGGCGTGCGGCCCGGGTGTGGGAGCCTCCACGCGTACGCGCCAGAGCGCGCCCTCCCTCCGTACGGTGACCAGGGCCCGGGCGGGGGCCGCGGTGCGCGCTGCGGCCCGTACCGCGGCCTCCGGTTCCGACCGTGCGGCGGCCCGGGCGCCGGCCCGCGCCGCGTCCACGCACCGGATCTGATCGGCCGCCGCCACCAGCGCCCAGACCAGCACCACGGCGAGGGCCACCAGGACCGGCAGCACCATCGCCGCCTCGGCGGTGACCGAGCCCGTGTCCCCGCCAGGGTGCCGGGTCCGGGCCCACCGCCGTGCCGGTTCGCATTCCGTTTCGCGTTCCGTTTCGTCGCCCCGCTCAGAACGAGCCATCGAGCGCACCCTCGATCAACGACTGCAACGCGTTCTGGACCGCCCCGCTGTTGACCACCTTGTAGAGCACGGCGGCGAACGCGCAGGCCGCGATCGTCCCCATGGCGTACTCGGAGGTGGTCATCCCCCGGTCGGCTCCGCCGAACCTCCGGGCCCACCGGCCACGCCGGTCCTGCCACACGGCCCGGAACCGGCATCGAGCCGGCCGCACCGCCTCGCGCTCGGTGTGCCGACCACGTCGGCCCCCTCCGCCGCGCGTGCCGTCCGCGACGTTCCCACTCGTTTCGGCACCCATGTCGGCGCTCATGTCAGTCAGCCCTCGTTTCGCCCTTCGGCGGGCATGGTCGGATGACCGGCGCACCTGCGGCGCGCCGTTGGTCCTGGAAAGGTGGAAATGGATCCGGGAAATGGATCCGCGGGCCGGTTCAGCCGGCGTGCAGAAGTCCTCCCGCGAGCCCGACGATCACCGGCGCGACCCCGACCGCCAGGAAGGCCGGGAGAAAGCAGAGCCCCACCGGCGCGGTGATGAGCACGCCCGCGCGCTGGGCCTTCGCCGCGGCGGCGTCGGCACGCGCGGCGCGTATGGCGTCGGCCAGCCGGGCGACCGGCTCGGCTGCCGGGGCCCCGGTCTCACCGGCCCGGTCCAGGCACCGGGCCAGCGGACCCGCTCCCGGGATGTCCCCGAGGCGGCCCCAGGCCAGGGAAGGATCGCCGCCGAGGCGGATCTCGACGGCCGCCCGGACCAGCCGCTCGCCGAGAGGTCCCCGCAGCGACTCCCCGACGGCCTCCGCGGCCTGCCGGGGGCCGGCACCGGCGGAGATGCAGGCGGCCAGGAGATCCGCCGCCAGCGGGAGTTGCCGGGAAGCCGAGAGCTCGTCCTCCGTCGTCGTCCAGGAACCCCCCGGACGACGAGCCCGCCGGCTTCGCCGGACGTGCCACACCGCAGCGGCCGCCCCCGCGCCGACCATGGCTCCGGCGGCACCTCCGACGAGAATCCATGCCATCAGACCCGCGCCGACCGGTTCTCCCCACCGCGTCACCCCGTCACGGAGCCCCGGAACACCACGGCCCTTCGCGGCCATCCGGCCCCCCGCGACCTCAGGGACTCCCGCGACCTCACGGGCTCCCGGGGCCGAGCGGGACGGCACTCGCCGGACCCGCTTCCCGCCCACCGCAGCCGCCGTACCGGTGTCGTGGTCCGCCCCTGCGAGGAGGGTCGCGCCCCTCCTCAGCCGGGCCCTTTCCCGACGGGTGCCGGTGACCGACAGCACCGAACACAGGGCCGCCGCGCACACCGAGAGCCAGATCCCCAGGCTGTGGACAACTTCTCCGTTCACCCCGTGTCCCCCGCCCGCACGATCCGCCCGGCCCAGAGGAGCCCGACCGCCTCCAGCAGCAGACCGGTCCCCAGGCAGACCAGCCCCGCCGGGGTGTGCAGCAGGACACGGAGCGGCTCGGCCCCGAGGGCGGCGCCCATGCCCAGCCCGGCCAGCGGCAGCAGCGCCAGCACCACCACCGTCGACCAGGCTCCGGCGAGCCGCGCCCGCAGCTCCTCCCGGCGCCGGCGCTCGGCTCGTAACGCTCCTTCCAGACGGTCCAGCCCCGTCGCGAGTCCCGCACCGCCGTCCACCGACACGCGCCAGCACGCCGCGACCCCGGCCAGCGACCCCAGCCCCGGCATCAGGGACGCGCGGTGCAGTGCGGCGGGAACGTCGCCGCCGAACCGGGCCGCGGCAAGCACCGGTGACTCGGCCGCACCCAGCGCCCGGGCCTCCCGCACGGCACGGATCAAGGCCTGCCCCGGTTCGCGTCCCGCCCGCAACTCACCGACGACCGCACCGCAGAGCGCCACCACCGCCTCGTCGGACCGCTCGCACGCGGCCCGCTCGTCCCGCCCGCGCAGCCAACGCCGTACCAGTGGCACCGCCACGGCCCCCGCGGCCAGCGGCAACCACGACTCCCCGAGCACCGCGAGCACCGCGGCAGCCGGGACGCACAACCATGCGCGGTGCCTTCCCAGCAGCTCACCCGCCCGTGCGCGCAGCTTCTCCGCGCTCCGTGCCACCCTCGCCGGTACCCCGCTCTCCGCACCACCGATGTCCGCGCCTCCGCAGTCGCCCGGGCCCGAGGCACCACGCACCACTGCCGCGCACCTCGCCCGCACCGAGCCGCCGGAGCCGCGGCGCAGGACCAGCAGGGCCGCCAGCACGGCACAGGCCGTCGCTCCCCACGTCGGGCACGCGGGGACCACACCGCCCATCAGGCACCCCCGACCAGTGCGGCCAGCCTCTGCCAGCCGGGGGCCCGCACGAAGCCGTCCGGCCCACCGGTCAGCGCGGGCACGGTGAACACCAGCCCACCGGAGTCGCGTTCCAGCACATGGACCTCGGCGAGACGCCGTCGTCCCGTGCGGTCGCGCACCAGGTGGAGCACCACTGACAGCGCCGCCGCCAACTGGCTGTGCAGCGAGGGCCGGTCGAGCCCAGCGGCCGTCCCGAGCGCCTCCAGCCGAGCGGGCACGTGCGATGCGGCATTGGCATGCACCGTGCCGCACCCGCCTTCGTGTCCGGTGTTCAACGCGGCCAGCAGGTCCGTCACTTCGGCGCCTCGCACCTCGCCGACGACCAGCCGGTCCGGACGCATGCGCAGCGCCTGGCGGACCAGGTCCCGGAGCGTCACCCGGCCCGCGCCCTCCTGGTTGGCCGGGCGGGACTCCAGACGCACCACGTGCGGGTGGTCCGGGCGCAGTTCGGACGAGTCCTCGGCCAGCACGATCCGCTCGTGCGGGCCGACCTCGCCCAGCAGGCTCGACAGCAGGGTGGTCTTCCCCGCGCCCGTGCCCCCGCTGATGAGGTACGAGACCCGGGCGCGCACCAGGCTCCGCAGCATCCGGTCACCGCCGGGCGGCACCGTGCCCGCCCTGACCAGTTCCTCCAGGGTGAAGGCCCGGGGGCGGACGACACGCAGCGAGAGACAGGTCGACCCGACGGACACCGGAGGCAGCACCGCGTGCATCCGTGTCCCGTCCGGCAGCCGCGCGTCCACCCAGGGCCGTGCGTCGTCCAGGCGCCGGCCGGCCACCGCTGCGAGCCGCTGCGCGAGCCTGCGCACGGCCGCGGCGTCGGGGAAGGTGACTCCGGTCAGTTCCAGACCGCCGCCCCGGTCCACCCACACCCGGTCCGGCGCCGAGACCAGGACATCGGTCACGGCCGCATCGGCCAACAGGGGTTCCAGCACGCCCGTGCCGACCAGTTCGCCGCGCAACTCGGCTGCAGCTCCCAGGATTTCCTCGTCCCCGAGCAGCCGGCCGTGAGCCCGCACGGCGGCAGCCACACCGGCCGGTGTGGGCACCTCCCCGCTGAGCGCCAGCCGCTGCCGCACGGCATCCAGCAGGCCCTCTGTCATGACGCCCCTCCCACAGGAACGGGAAGACCGCCTACGTACGCCTTCTCCCAGAACGCGGCGCAGAACCGGGCGAGCGGACCGCGCGGCCCGGAACCCGGCGGAAGGATGCCGTCCTGATGTGCCGGAGCACCTGGTTCCACCGGGAGTTCACCCAGCAGCGGCAGGTCGAGCGCGCGGGCCACCCAGGAGCCGTCCAGCCCGGGGGCGAACGGCGCCCGCGCCACCACACGCAGATCGTCGAGGGACGTGCCGACCGCCGACGCCACGCATTTCGCGGCTGCCACGGCGCGTAGTTCACCGGGCACGACCAGGAGCCCGAGGTCCGACTGGGCGAGCGCTTCCGCGACGCCTTCGTCCACCTGCCGGGGCAGGTCCACGACGACCACCCCGCCCAGCCGGCGGGCCGCCGCCAGCACCGACCGCACCGCCTGGGGCGGTACGATGACGCCGCATTCGCGCCCCCGGCTGAGCACCCTCAGGCCGTGCAGGGCGGGCAGCGAGCCCTCCAGGACTCCACCGCCGAGCCGCCCCCTGGTGTGGACGAAGTCGGGCCATCTCCGGCCCTCCGTACGCTCTCCGCCGAGCAGGACGTCGATGCCGCCGCCCAGCGGATCGCCGTCGATCAGTGTGGCCCGCAGTCCCGCCCGGGCGGCGGTCACCGCGAGCGCGCAGGCGAGAGTCGAGGCGCCGGCGCCGCCCCTGCCGCCCACCACCGCCACGGTGAGCGCGGGGCGCCCCGCGCCTTCCGCCGCGTTGGCGAGCTGCTCGATGAGCCAGCCCTCGGCATCGGGCAGCCTCAGCACGTGCTCGGCACCGATCTCGACCGCCTGTCGCCAGACATCGGGAGAGTCCTGGTCCCGTCCGACGAGCATCACCCCGCGGCGCCGCGCGAGCCCGCGGCACCGCTTGACCGCGTCGTCGCCCACCAGGACCAGCGGCGCCCGCCGCCATACCTCCCGGTCCTCCGGTACGCCGTGATGAACCTCCGGTTCCGCTCCGGCCGCCGCACAGAGACGCAGCAGATCGTCGAGCAGATCAATGTCCTCCGTCACGATGAGCGGTGCACCGCACCGCTCATCGGCGATCGGGAATCCTTCTCGCGCAAGGGACCGGGCCACGATCTCCACCCCTTCTCACAGCTCCTTGAGCACCGTTCACGCTGATCCCGGAAGTTCCGGGACAGGCGATTCCGGAACCCGCGGACTTCGCGGGCGGAATCACCATGCGATCTCACGGAAAAAGATGTGGATCTTGGTGGAGAACTGTGGACAACTCTCACGTTGTGAATAACTCGGTCACTCGGAACGGGGACATTCGGAGCGCACTCTATTCGCTACACACAGTTACGTGTCAGGCTGGGCGCAGCGGCCCTCGCAGCCGGAGCGATTGGCCTGCGGCAGAGGGGAAAAAGCGCGTGACTCCGGGGAAACCACACCCGGACGTGCGACGACCCCCGCCGGGGGGGAGAGCGGGGGTCGTCCCCACGGCCGACTCGGGGGGGGGGAGGAGTCGGACCGGGTTAGCACGGTCGCGAACGATCCGTGACTTCCATGGTGTACCCGAGCACCTTGTCAGGCAAACCCGCGCACCGGAGTTTGAGCCGAATGGAGGCCCCCTATGCTCAGCCTTGTGGAAAACCGCTTCTCGCCGCGCACCGCCGCCTTCTTCGACCTGGACAAGACGGTCATTGCGAAGTCTTCGACGCTGGCCTTCAGCAAGTCCTTCTACCAGGGCGGCCTGATCAACCGCCGCGCAGTGCTGCGCACGGCGTACGCACAGTTCGTCTTCCTCGCCGGGGGTGCGGATCACGATCAGATGGAGGGGATGCGTGAATATCTCTCCGCGCTCTGCAAGGGGTGGAACGTGGCGCAGGTCAAGGAGATCGTCGCCGAGACCCTGCACGACCTGATCGACCCGATCATCTACGACGAGGCCGCCACCCTCATCGAGGAGCACCACGCCGCCGGCCGCGACGTGGTGATCGTGTCCACCTCGGGCGCCGAGGTGGTGGAGCCCATCGGTGAACTGCTCGGCGCCGACCGGGTCGTGGCGACCCGGATGGTCGTCGGTGACGACGGCTGCTTCACGGGCGAGGTCGAGTACTACGCCTACGGCCCGACCAAGGCCGAGGCTGTCAAGGAACTGGCCGCGTCGGAGGGGTACGACCTCTCCCGCTGCTACGCCTACAGCGACTCCGCCACCGATGTCCCGATGCTGGAGTCGGTCGGCCACCCGCACGCGGTGAACCCGGACCGGGCGCTGCGCCGCGAAGCCGGTGCCAGGCAGTGGCCGATCCTTGTCTTCAACCGCCCGGTGCGACTCAAGCAGCGGCTGCCCAGTTTCTCGCTGCCGCCGCGTCCGGCACTCGTCGCCGCAGCAGCCGTGGGAGCGGCGGCGGCCACCGCGGGTCTCGTCTGGTACGCCACGCGCCGACGCGCGGCTGCCACCACCTCCGTCTGACCACCGCCCGAGGCACGGACGCCCGTGCACCCGTGCCCCCCCCGTGCGCACAACCGCGCGCTCGGGCAACCGGGCACGCGGCGCGAGGAGCCGACAGCGTCCCGCAAAGGGTGGTTGAACACGAAAGTAAAGAAGTGGAGCCTGGGGTACCGCTTACCCCGCTCCAGGAGTACAAAGGAGTCAACGGCCCGCGAGACCGGGGACATCCGAGAGGATGACCTTTCACGCAGCAAGGCCCCACGGACCGAGCACCGAAGCCGAGCACCCACGCGACGTCGACCCGTCGATTACGGGCCAGCCGCACCAGGTGACGGGCAAAGAACCCGACCTGATGGGCATATCTCGAGGACGCTTGGTAACCCGGCGGAAGTGCCAGCGGCGGTACCGGTTCCGGTACCGCCGCAACTCTTGATGCCGGTACCGCCGCGATCGATGACGCCCCGCCCGAAGCCGCGCGTACCCCTGCGCCGTCAGGCGGCGCCGCGCTGCAGCGCCTCACAGACCGCGGTCGATTCCCTGACTCCCAGTTCCACCGCGCGCCCGCAGTGCGCGATCCAGGCCGCCATCCCTTCCGGCGTCCCCGACATGTAACCCTCGAACGCCGCCACGTACGCGGCACGCCCCTGCTCGGCGTGACCGACCTCGGCCGGGCAGATCGACTTCGGGTCCAGGCCACTGCCGATCAGCACGATGCGTTCGGCAGTCCGGGCCACCAGCCCGTTGCACGAGCCGAAGGGACGCAGGGCGAGCAGCTCGCCGTGCACGATGGCGGACGTGACCAGCGCGGGAGCGGTGCTCCCGTCGATGATGAGCCGCGACAGCCCGTCGAGTCGCCCCGCCACCTCGTCGGCACCCGGCAGGGGAGCCTCCACGAGGGGCTCGTCGACCGTCTCACCGGCCAGCCGGGGACGCCCCACGGCGTCGTCCGGGGTGGCACCTCCGGCCGCGACCAGATGCAGCCTGGCCAGCACCCGCAGGGGTGACTGCCGCCAGATGGAGAGGAGTTGACCGGCCTCGGCAGTGAGACGCAGCGCGGCGCCCACCGTCCGCGCCTCGCCGTCGCCGCTGAAGTCGGTGCGCCGGCGTACCTCTTCCAGGTTCCAGTCGGCACCGGACAGCGCCGCCGAACCGCGCCCCCCGCGCAGCGCGGCCTCCGACGTCACCTCGTTGCTGCGGCGCCGCATCACACGGTGGCCGTAGACCCGGTCCACGGCCTTGCGGACCGAGTCCACCGAGTCGGGAACACCCGGCAGAGCGGCGAGGGCGGCGAGCGGGTCCGAGGCAGTCGTACTCATAAGTAACGAGGCTACGCGCCTCATACACCCTCGCGCCCCCCACGTGTCGTTCTTCACGAAGCGCGACGACTTTCCGCGACGGTGGGACTACCCTAGGTGAACATGAAGATCGCTTTCGTAGGGAAGGGCGGCAGCGGCAAGACCACGCTGTCCTCTCTCTTCATCCGACACCTCGCAGCCAACGAAGCCCATGTCATCGCCGTGGACGCCGACATCAACCAGCACCTCGGGGCCGCACTCGGCCTCGACGAGCAGGAGGCAGCCGCGCTTCCGTCCATGGGCGCCGAACTCCCGCTCATCAAGGACTACCTGCGCGGCACCAACCCCCGGATCGCCTCCGCCGAGACAATGATCAAGACGACGCCCCCCGGCGAGGGTTCGCGCCTGCTGCGCGTCCGCGAGGAGAACCCCGTCTACGACGCCTGCGCGCGCACCGTCCGGCTGGACGACGGCGACATCCGGCTGATGGCCACGGGCGCGTTCAACGAGTCCGACCTCGGCGTCGCCTGCTACCACTCCAAGGTGGGTGCGGTGGAGCTCTGCCTCAACCACATGGTCGACGGCCCCGACGAGTACGTCGTGGTCGACATGACCGCCGGATCCGACTCGTTCGCTTCGGGGATGTTCACCCGGTTCGACATGACGTTCCTGATCGCCGAGCCGACCCGGAAGGGCGTCTCGGTGTACCGCCAGTACAAGGAGTACGCGCGGGACTTCGGCGTGACGCTCCGGGTGGTCGGCAACAAGGTGCAGGGCCCGGACGACCTGGACTTCCTGCGCTCGGAGGTCGGCGAGGACCTGCTCGTCGGGGTCGGCCACTCCGACTGGGTGCGGGCCATGGAGAAGGGCCGGCCGAACCGCTTCGAGCTGCTGGAGGCCGACAACAGGATGGCGCTCCAGGCACTCCAGGACGCGGCCGAGGACTCGTACGCGCTGCGCGACCGCGAGCGGTACACACGCCAGATGGTGCACTTCCACCTGAAGAACGCGGAGAGTTGGGGCAACGAGAAGACCGGCGCCGATCTGGCCGCCCAGGTCGACCCCGCATTCACGCTCGACGACCGCCTGGTGACGGGCGCGTCCGCCCCCGCGTGACCGAGCGGCGACCGCGGTCCTGCCGGTAGGGGCCGCGACGGAAGGGCGGGACCCACGCGGAACACCCGCGGCGGTCCCGCCCTCGCGCGGACCGAAGCCGAACCTGGAGACCCGGAACCGAACTCGACACCTGGAGCCCGGAGCCGAACCTCGCCCCCCGGAGCCGAACCGCGATCCCCAAAGCCCGAAGCCCGAAGCCCGGAGAAACGTTACTTCTCCTCCGCGTCCTTCCCCGCAGCCTTCGCCGCGCCCGCACCCTTGTGCGCGTCCTTCGCCGCCGGGCCCATCGGCTTGCCACCGGCGGCCACGGTCGGAGCCGCGAGGTAGGACGACCAGCCGCCCTTCGGGGCCTCCCCGACGCCGAGCGTTCCGAGCTTGGCCACCACCGCGGGGTCCTGGGCGTCCAGCCAGTCCGCGAGCTGGCGGAAGGAGACGCAGCGCACGTCCGACTTGGTGCAGACGGAGGCGATCGTCTCCTCCACGGCGCGCATGTAGGTGCCGCCGTTCCAGGACTCGAAGTGGTTGCCGATGATCAGCGGCGCGCGGTTTCCGTCGTACGACCGGTCGAAGGCCTCCAGGAGACCGTCACGCATCTGGTCGCCCCAGTACTCGTGCTCCGCCGGGTCGCCCTGGGTGACGCCGGACTGGTTGAACATGAAGTTGTAGTCCATCGAGAGCGTCTCGAAGTCGCGTCCCGGGACGGGCACGAGCTGGAGCGAGAGGTCCCAGACGCCGTCCTTCTTCGCGGGCCAGACCTGGTTGTTGATACCGCTGGAGTCGTAGCGGAAGCCCAGGTCCCGGGCGGCGGCGACCATGTTCTCCCGGCCTTCGAGGCACGGGGTACGGCCGCCTACGAGTTCCTTTTCGTAGTCGAAGGGGAGCGGTGCCTCGGACTTGAGCTCCGGGTCGTTCGTCTTCCAGTTCTTCACGAAGGACTTGGCCTGGCGGATCTCGCTCTTCCACTCGTCCACCGACCAGGTGCCGCCACCACCGTCCGGGCCGCAGAAGTGGCCGTTGAAGTGGGTGCCGATCTCGTTGCCCTCCTTCCAGGCGGCACGCACCTCCCTGAGGGTGTCGTGGATGCCCTTCGTGTCGTTGAAGCCGATGTCGGAGCGGCCGGGCGAGTGCTGGGGCGGGTCGTAGAGGTCCTTCTTCGCCTCGGGCAGCAGATAGACGCCACTGAGGAAGTACGTCATCTTCACGCCGTACTTCTTGGCGACTCCGCGGAAGTGGGAGAAGAGCTTCTGGCTGTCCTCGCCGGCCCCGTCCCAGGAGAAGACCACGAACTGCGGGGGCTTCTGCCCCGGCGCGAGGCGCTTGGGGACGGGGAGGTTGGGCTGAGCGCCCGTGAAGGCCGTGGACCCGTCACCGATCAGCTGGACGGCGTTGCCGGGGGCGGGAGCGTTCTGCCCGTCGGGCTTCTTCTTGGCACCGTGCGCCTTCTCGGCGGCGGCTCCCGACGCCCCGTTCGTTCCGGCGCCGGAACAACCGGCGAGCGCGACGAACACGGCTGCGGTGGTGATGCCCAGGGCAACTCTCTTCGTGGTGGCGATCATCCGCCCACCTCTTCCTTGCGGCTCGTTTGCGTGGAATGTGCCGACCGGCGCGGTCACGTTCACACGCGGTTCGGATGCCTCCGAGCGACAGGCCGTACGAAAAGATGCTTATTCACTGCATTGGGTGATTCCATGGGCTATTTGCCTGATATGTGAACCACATTTCTTTACTCTGCATTACGATCCATTTACCTAGCGTTGAGAAATCCCGCCGCTGCACGCCGTGACCCACGGCCGCGTCCCCACGTTCCGCGACCGCGCTGCCCCGGAGGAGACGGGAATGCCTGCCTGCGTACCCACCCGAAAGAACCGAGACCACCACCGCCCCCACCTCCCCCGCGCCGCCGGGGAGAAGCGGCCCCACAGCCCGCCGCCGCGCGGAGGCCTCCGCTTCCGCGTCACCGCGGGCGACCTCTCCGCCTCGATCACGGTCTTCCTCATCGCCGTCCCCATGTCGCTCGGCCTCGCCGTCGCCATGGACGCACCGCTGGAGGCGGGCCTGATCTCCGCCGCGATCGGCGGCATCGTCGCCGGACTGATCGGCGGCACCCCGCTCCAGGTCAGCGGGCCGTCCGCCGGACTGACCGTCGTGACAGCCGAGTTGATCCAGGTCTACGGCTGGCGCACGACCTGTGCCATCACCATTGGAGCCGGGCTGCTCCAGATCCTGCTGGGGTCACTGAAAGCGGCGCGGGCCGCCCTCGCCGTGAGCCCCGCGATCGTCCACGGTACCCTCGCCGGGATCGGGGTGGCCATCGCGCTCGCCCAGTTGCACATCGTCCTCGGCGGCTCACCGCAGAGCTCCGCGATGGACAACGCCCTGGCGCTGCCGGAGCAGTTGGCGCGGATCAGCCCGGCCGCCCCGCTGGTCGGAGCCCTGACCATCGCGCTGCTGGTGCTGTGGCCGCGCATTCCCGGTGGCGCGGGCCGCGTGCTCCGCAGGATTCCGGCCGCGCTCGCCTCGGTCGCCGTGGCCACGGCGGTGGCTGCCGTCGCCGCACCCCGCATCAGCCGGGTGGACCTGCCCTCCTGGAGCTCGCACGCCCTGCCCGAAATGCCGCACGGGCCCGTACTCGCCCTCGCCACCGCCATGTTCACCGTGATGCTGGTCGGCAGCCTGGAGTCGCTCCTGGCGGCCGTGGCGGTGGACAAGCTCACTTCCGACCGCGCGGCCCAACATGCCGTTCAGCAGCCCGACATGCCGCTCTCACGCGTTCCCCGCTCCGATCTGGACCGCGAGTTGCGGGGCCAGGGCATCACCAACACGCTGGCCGGGCTGCTCGGCGGGCTGCCGATCTCCGGTGGCGCGGTGCGCAGTTCCGCGAACGTCCGCGCCGGAGCCACCGGCCGCGCCGCGACCGTGCTGCACGGCGTGTGGGTGCTGCTCGCGGCGGCGTTCCTGGTCGCCGTGCTCGAATGGATCCCACTCGCCGCGCTGGCCGCCCTCGTCATGGTCGTCGGCATCCAGATGGTGAACTACGCCCACATCAGGAACGTCCACCGCCACCGCGAATTCCTGGTCTACGGCGCCACGATCACCGGCGTCGTGGTGTTCGGCGTGCTGGCCGGCGTCGCGATCGGCATCACGGCAGCCGTGGGCATGGCGCTGCACCGGCTCGCCCGCACCCGCGTCACCGTGAGCGAGAGCGACGGGCGCTACCTGGTCATCGTGCGCGGCCAGTTGACCTTCCTCGCGGTGCCCCGGCTCAGCCGCATCCTCAACCAACTCCCCCAAGGCGTCTACGCGATCGTGGAACTGGACGGATTCTTCATGGACCACGCGGCCTACGAGGCCATTCAGGACTGGCGCACCACCCAGGAGGCCCACGGCGGCAGCATCGTCTTCACCGGCAGGTCCGGAGGGAGGATCGCGGAACCCGCGTCGGCGGCGCACTCCTGCTGCCGCCCGTGGACGCCCTGGCGCAACCACCACTGCCACGACCGCCCCCACCAGCCCACCACCGCGGCGGATCACCCCCGCACCAGGACGGGGCGTGCCGACGGGCTTCCGGCGAAACAGGCGCCGGAGGCGGACGGACACCCAGTCGCGCGCGCCGACGCTCCCCGGCGCGGCGGGCACCGGCTGCTGAGCGGCATCAGTTCCTTCCAGCTCAACACCGCTCCGCTGGTCCGCGAGGAGCTCGCCCGTCTCGCGGCGGAGGGCCAGCGGCCGTCCCAGCTCTTCCTCACCTGTGCGGACTCCCGCCTCGTCACGAGCATGATCACGTCGAGTGGGCCGGGTGACCTGTTCACCGTGCGCAACGTGGGCAATCTCGTGCCCCCGCCGGGGGCCGGGGCCGACGTGGGCGGGGACGACTCGGTGGCCGCGGCGATCGAGTACGCGGTGGACGTGCTGCGGGTCGAGTCCATCACCGTCTGCGGGCACTCCGGCTGCGGTGCCATGCAGGCACTGCTCAACGCGGAGCCGGGCACGCCCCGGAACACGCCGCTGTGGCGGTGGCTGCGGCACGGACTGCCGAGCCTGGACCGCATGTCCTCCCGCGACCGGTCCTGGGCGCGCATCTCCGGCCGGATGCCCGCCGACGAGGTGGAGCAGCTCTGCCTGACCAACGTCGTCCAGCAGCTCGACCACCTGCGCGCCCACGAGTCGGTGGCGCGCAGGCTGGCGGACGGCACCCTTCAGCTGCACGGCATGTACTTCCACGTAGGGGAGGCGCAGGCCTATCTGCTGACGGAGGGGGACAGTTCCGGTTCGGGCCCGGACGAGGTCTTCGAGCGGGTGGCGCCGGGCATCGGCCCCGATCAGGAGGAGGCATGCATGGAGGACGGTCCCGGTCACGAGGAGGCCGGCCACAGCCTCGTCTGAACCGGTGACACCCCGGGGCCGTGAGACCTTGTGGTTCCGCCGCTCTCCCGCGGGCGCGGCACGGTCGGTACGGACACACCGTAGCGACCGCCGCGCCGGCGGGGTGGGTAGGCGGAGTTCCTCCATACACGAGGGATAGGTCTAAACCAATTCCCGGCAGACACTTGTCACTCGGCCTTTCGCCTGATGAGCTATGCCCCGGGACACAACGGTCACCCTGGGAATGGGAGATGTCGTGAGCAACGAAAGCCTGGCCAACCTGCTGCGGGAAGAGCGCCGGTTCGAGCCGCCGGCCGAGCTGGCCGCGAACGCCAATGTCACGGCGGAGGCGTACGAACAGGCAGCCGCGGACCGGCTGGGCTTCTG
>NZ_JBSFFN010000014.1:0-190841 GCF_053596135.1 Streptomyces sp. NPDC001770
TCCGCGCGGGCCACTTCCTCGGCGTCGGCCTCGACGTGTACGAGGAGGAGGCCGGGCTCTTCTTCCTGGACAAGTCGCTGGAGGGCATCGACGACTGGCCGTACCGCCCCGCGCTCCCTCCGCATCCGCTCCACGACCGGCATTCCCCGGCGGGCGCGCCGCGCCGGGTACGCCGCGCCGTTGTCGCGCTCCCCGCTCCCTACGTCATGCGCCCGCCGTGCGCCCCGGCGTGCGACCCGCGCGGGGTTGGCGTGTTTTCCTTCTCCCAGTTCGGTAACTCCGTGCGCCTGCGCACGGCCGGTCTGTCACTCTGTCGTGTGTCGGCGGCGTTTCGAGATCCGGAGGAGCCGCACCGTGGGGCCAATTCCACTGCAACGGGCCACCATTCACCGGCCGGGTGGCACCGACGCGGACCGGGCGGGCGGACCTCCGCTCGTCAGTACCACCAGCCTGCCCGCGACACCGCAGTCCCCGTCCGGGGCCCGTCGGTTCGTCCGTGCCGTGCTCGCCGAATGGGCCGGGCTGGGGGTGCCCGCCGCCGTGGGGTTCAGCGACCGGCTCGCCGACGATCTGGTGAACGTCGCCAGCGAGCTGGTCACGAACGCCGTGGTGCACGCCGGGACCGTGGTCGACGTGCTGGTGCGCCTGGAGCACGCGACCGGCGAGGAACCCGCCGCCCTGGTCCTGGAGGTCACCGACCACCACCCGGCCCGTGCGACCGGCGAAGAGGCCGGGGAGCCGGCCACCGCTCCCCGGGCGCTCCCCGGCGCGGGCGCCGCCACACCGACCGCCGCCACCGTCCCCGATGCCACCGTCCCCGACGCCACGGCCACGGTCACCGCCGCCGGTGACGCGTACGGTCTGGCCGAATACGGTCGCGGGCTCGACCTCGTCGCCGCGCTCTCCGTCGCCTGGGGCATCACCTACCGCACCGGGCACAAGACCGTCTGGGCCCGGCTCCCCGTGGACGACTGGGGCTCCGGCGCACCGGCCTGTGCGGACACCCCCGTCGAGCACCGGCAGGGCGCGGACCCCGCGGCGGCTGCCGCAGGCCACCCGGTCTTCGTGCCCCCGCAGCCGGCCGCGGACCACCTGGTGCCCGCCGCTGCGCCCGGGGCGCGCGACGACGGCGTCTGGGACCAGCAGGGCGCGCTCGCCTTCCTCGCGGAGGCGTCCGACCTGCTCACCGGGCAGCTCGACGAGGAACTGGTGGCGACGATAGCGGGCCGGATGCTCGTCCCCCGGCTGGTCGACTGGTGCGCGATCTGGCTGGACGAGGAGGGCTCGGGCGCCCCTGGCGCACCCCGCCTCACCCGCGTACGGCACGGCGACGAGCCGGGCGCCGGTCCGCTGGGTGGCGCGCTGGAGAGTGAACCGTTCCGGCTGCCGGGCAGCGCAGGACCGGGGCCCGTGCCGCTGCCCTGGCCGCCGGGCGGCCGGGAACCGGGCGCCCACGACGGGGCCGCCCTCGCCTGCCGCATCACGGCGGGCGGCCGCACGCTGGGCACCGTGCTCGTCGGCCGCGACCACGACTCCGGCGCCGAGCTGCCCGAGGCCGTGGTCCGGGTCGTGGAGGACTTCGTACGCCGCCTCGGTCAGGCGGTCGGGGCCGCCCGCGCCTACACCCGGCAGGCCACCATCAGCCGCATCCTCCAGCGCGGACTGCTGCCCAACAAGGTCGCCGACATCCCCGGCATGAGCAGCGCCGTCGTCTACGAGCCCAGCGACGACGGCGTGGTCGGAGGTGACTTCTACGACATCTTCCCGTGCCCGAAGAGCCGCTGGTGCTTCGTCCTCGGCGACGTCCAGGGCAGCGGCCCGGAGGCCGCCGTGGTGACCGGCCTGGCCCGGCCCTGGCTCCGGCTGCTGTCCCGCGAGGGCTTCGGCGTCGGCGAGGTGCTGGACCGGCTCAACCGGCTGCTGCTCGACGACGCCATGGAGGCCGCCGAGGCCGCCGCCCTGATGGTCGCCGCGGCGGGCGGACAGCAGCTGACGGACGCCGGGCAGTCCCGGTTCCTCTCGCTGCTCTACGGCGAGGTCGTCCCGCTCCCCGGCGGCGGCGCCCGGTGCACGGTGGCCAGCGCGGGCCACCCGCTGCCGCTGCTGCTCCGCCCGGACGGCACGGTACGCCCGGTCGCCGAGCCACAGGTGCTGCTCGGGGTGGTGGAGGACGTGGCGTACGAGAGCCAGAGCTTCGTCCTGGAGCCGGGCGACAGCCTGCTCTGCGTCACCGACGGGGTCACCGAGCGGCGCTCCGGCTCCGCCCTCTTCGACGACGGCGACGGCCTCTCCCAGGCCCTCGCGCCCTGCGCCGGGCAGAGCGCTTCGCAGGTCGCGGAGGAGATCCGCCGGGCCGTGCACGGCTTCTCCGAGCTGCCGCCGGACGACGACGTGGCGCTGCTGGTGCTGCGCGCCGACTGAGCGGCCGCGCCGGGGTGCCCGGCGGCCCGTCGGCTCACTCCTCGCCGGCGGGCTCCTCGGTGGCGCGGGAGTCGGTGAGGGTGAGCGCACCGCCCGCCGCGATCAGGCCGACGACGACCGCCAGTACGGCGTAGGTGATCCGCTCGCCGTGGAAGAACGAGGTCACCAGGGCGCCGCTCCAGGTGCCCGCGGGCAGCTGTGTGGTGACCAGTGCGGCGATCAGGGTGCCGACCACGGCGGTGCCGAGGCTGCTGCCGACCTCCTGGGCGGTGTCGTTGAGCGCCGCGCCGATCGACGTGCGGTTGGCGGGCATCGCGTCGACAAGCGCGATGGCGCAGATGGTCATCACGGTGCGCAGGCCGATGGTCATCACGACCATGCAGACCGCGATGGCGAGGTACCCGTGGCTGACGCCCCAGGACAGGCCGGCCAGGGAGCCGGCCAGGCAGGCCGCGCCGACCAGGCAGGCGACCCGGTGGCCGAACCGCTTCGCGAGCCACTCGGAGAGCGGGGTCGCGGCGATCATGGTCACGATGAGCGGCAGGTTCGCCAGGCCGGCCCGGACGGGGCTCCACCCGTACGCGTACTGGAAGTGGAGGATCAGTCCGAACATCACGGCGGCCATCGCGATGGCCGTGCCGATCTGCGCGATCGCCGCACCGCGGACCGTGCCGCTGGAGAAGAGGCGGAGGTCCAGCATGGGGGAGGAGCTGCGGCGCTCGTGCGTCACGAAACCGAGGCCGGCGGCGAGGGCGCCGAGGAGCGAGGCGAGCGTGGGCGCGGAGAGCCAGCCGTGCTCGACGCCGCTGGTCAGCGCGTAGCAGGCGAGGCCGATGGTGGCGACGCTCAGGGCGGCGCCGGGCAGGTCGAGCCGGTCGCGGGTCAGGTCCTCGGGACGGTCGGCCGGGACGCCGAGGCGGACGCCGACGGCCGCGATCAGCGCGATCGGGGCGTTGACGAGCAGGAGCCACTGCCAGCGCGCGTGGGCCAGGGCGGTGCCGCCCAGCAGCGGGCCGAGGATGAAGCCGGAGAGACCGACGGTGATCATCAACGTCATCGCGCGCATCCGCAGCGCCTTGTCGTCGAAGAGCCGGAAGACCAGCGAGTTGGTGATGGGGGCCATCGCCGCCGCGGCGATCCCGAGGCCGGCCCGCAGGGCGATGAGTTCGCCCGAGGTGCTCACCGCGGCGACGCCCAGGCTCAGCAGGCCGAACACCGCCAGGCCCACCAGCAGCACGCGCCGGCGCCCGAGCCGGTCGGCCATCGATCCCGCCGTCAGCAGCAGGCCGCCGAAGGTCAGGGAGTACGCGCCGGTGACCCACTGCAGCGCGGTCGTGCCGCTGCCGAGGTCCCGGCCGATCGTGGGGAGCGCGATCGACAGCAGGGTGTTGTCGACCATCTCGACGAAGAAGGCCAGGCAGAGCGCGGCCAGGGGTATCCAGGCCGCTCGCAGGGACGGGTAGGTGCGCGACGTGCCGGGCGGCGCGGTGGCGTCGGTCGTGGTCATGGCGGGCCTCCTCCTGGAACGCCGCCGACGATCGAACGACGTTCTATAGAACGTTGTTCTAAGATAGAACGACGTTCGATGATGAGGCAAGCTGTGATTGGATGGGGCCCATGACAGGCCCGCGACCACGACCCGCCGACCGCCCTTCCCGAGGGCGGCAACGTGCCTCGCACTCCATCGAGGCCGTGCTCACCGCGGCCGTGGACCTGCTCGACGAAGCGGGCGAGCCGGCGCTGACCCTCCGCGCCCTCGCCGCCAGGCTCGGCACCGGCGTCGGCAGCATCTACTGGTACGTCTCAGGCAAGGACGAGCTGCTCGAGCGGGCCATCGACCACGTGCTCGGCGGGGTGCTGACCGCGGTCGAGGGGCAGACGAGCAGCGGCGACCCGATCGACGACCTGCGCGTGATGGCCGTCACGCTCTTCGACGCGATCGTGGACCGGCCGTGGCTGGGCGCGAACTTCATGCAGAACATCAGTTCCAAGGGCAACTCGCTGCGCCTCTACGAGGAGCTCGGGCAGCGCACCCTCCGGCTCGACCTCACGCCGAAGCAGCGGTTCCACGCCGTGTCGGCGGTGGTGGGCGTCGTCGTCGGCAACGCCGCCGACATGGGGCAGGAACCGCCCCGGGAGGTGGTCGACGGCTCCGTGGGCCGCGACGAGTTCCTCGGCCGCTACGCCGAGACGTGGCGCGGCCTCGACCCCGAGCAGTTCCCCTTCGTGCACGACATCGTCGACGAGTTCGACGGGCACGACGACAAGGAGCAGTTCCTCGCCGGGCTGGAGCTGACGCTGGCGGGCCTCCGCCTCCAGGCCGGAGCCTGACACCGGCTTCCCGGGCTCCCCGACCCCGACGGGACGCGCGTGGCGGGGGCCACTCCGGCGGCGAGCGACAATGGACGGTATGCCTTCCGTACTGCCCGATGGTGAGCCCGTGCCCGACGACGGGGCGCTGCCCCGCCACGCCCTGGAAGGCGCCGCCGACCGCCCCCTCGGCTTCTACCTGCACGTCCCGTACTGCGCGACCCGCTGCGGCTACTGCGACTTCAACACCTACACCGCCACCGAGCTGCGCGGCTCCGGCGGCGCCCTGGCCTCCCGCGACAACTACGCCGCCCACCTCGTCGAAGAGGTCCGCCAGGCCCGCAAGGTCCTCGGCGACGACCCGCGCCCGGTGCGCACGGTCTTCGTCGGCGGTGGTACGCCCACCCTGCTGGCCGCCGCCGACCTGGTCCGGATGCTCGCGGCGATCCGCGACGAGTTCGGGCTCGCGCCGGACGCGGAGATCACCACCGAGGCCAACCCGGAATCAGTGAACCCGGCCTATCTCGCGGAGCTGCGCGAGGGCGGCTTCAACCGGATCTCCTTCGGCATGCAGAGCGCCAGGCAGCACGTGCTGAAGATCCTGGACCGCACCCACACCCCGGGCCGCCCCGAGGCCTGTGTCGCCGAGGCCAGGGAAGCCGGGTTCGACCACGTCAACCTGGACCTGATCTACGGCACCCCCGGCGAGTCCGACGACGACTGGCGGGCCTCCCTGGACGCGGCGATCGGCGCCGGACCCGACCACGTCTCGGCGTACGCGCTGATCGTGGAGGAGGGCACCCAGCTGGCCCGCCGCATCCGGCGCGGCGAGGTCCCGATGACCGACGACGACGTACACGCCGACCGGTACCTCATCGCCGACGAGGCGATGGCAGCCGCCGGCTTCTCCTGGTACGAGGTGTCGAACTGGGCCCGCACCCCCGAGGGCCGCTGCCTGCACAACGAGCTGTACTGGCGCGGCGCCGACTGGTGGGGCGCCGGACCCGGCGCGCACAGCCACGTCGGCGGGGTGCGCTGGTGGAACGTGAAGCACCCCGGGGCGTACGCCCAGGCGCTCTCCGAGGGCCGCTCGCCCGGCGCGGGCCGGGAGATCCTCTCCGCCGAGGACCGCCGCGTCGAGCGCGTCCTCCTGGAGCTCCGGCTGCGCGAGGGCTGCCCGCTCTCCCTCCTCAAGCCCGACGGCCTCGCCGCCTCCCGCCGGGTCCTCGGCGAGGGCCTGCTGGAGCCGGGGCCGTACGAGGAGGGCCGCGCGGTCCTCACCCTGCGCGGGCGCCTGCTCGCCGACGCGGTCGTGCGCGACCTGGTCGACTGAGGCCAGGGCCAGGGCCAGGGCCAGGAGCACGGCCAAGAGCAAGGCCAGGGTCAGAGCCAGGACGCCGGGTCACGGCTTGCAGAGCTCGGCGGTCAGCTTCGGCGCCGGGCCCGCGGGCTTGCCGCACACGACCGTGCTGACCGTCTGCTCCCCCCGGCGGGCGACCTTGACGACGTCGATCCCGTGCAGGTTGTCGCTGACCGACGAGGGCGAACCGGCCAGGGAGATCGTCCCGGTGGGCATGTTCTCGCGGTTGACCGTGTGCAGCAGCGCCCAGGTCTCGGCGGCGCTCCTCGGGACGTCGCGCCGGGCGGCGGCGTCGTAGAGGGCGGCCGTCGCGCTGTACGCCATGACGATCTGCCCGCTCGCGAAGAGGGCGTTCCGGTAGCCCGGCGGACCGGTCTCGGCGGCCGTCCGCCCGGTGCCCTCCGGGAGCAGGCCGGCGAGGGCGGCGGCGGCGCTCCGGTAGAAGGCGGAGCCGCGCTCCGGTGCCATCGGGGCGAGAGCGGTGTAGTACAGGGTGACCCTGCTCGTGTCGTCGAAGGTGGCCTTGGTCAGGTCGTCGCCGGTGAAGACGGTGATGTCCTTCTCCGAGCAGCCCGCGGTCTGCGACAGCTTGTCCAGCAGCGGGTTGACGTCTTCCGCCCGGCCCGCGAAGTACAGCGCGTCCGGGACCGGCTGCTCCTCGCACATCTCGCCGACCGCACCGCCCAGGGCGGCCGCACCGTTCCCGGCGAGGGGGTAGCCGACGTTCTCGCCGACGAGATAACCCGCGGCCTCGAGCATCGCCCGGCCCGCGTCCCGCTGGTCGATCGTGTACTGGTCCTTGTCCCCGTTCTCCTCCGTCCGGGAGAGCACGCGCGCGTGGCCGGTGCCGTTCTCGGGCAGCAGCTGACGCGCGATGAGCCCGAGTGCGTACGTCTGCTCCGTGTCGGTCGCCGCGAGCCCGAAGTAGTTCGGCTCCTTGGGCAGCTTGCTGCTGGAGTTGGTGGTGTCCACCACGGCGAGCCCCGCCTTGCCCAGCGCCTCGGTGGCGGCCGGGCTCTCGGTGGTGTTCCGGCCCATGCCCACCACCCCCACGACGTGCGGGTCCCGGTGGGCCACCTCGATGATCTTCCGCACGGCGACGGTCTGCCGCAGCATGTCCTCGCCGCCGTTGGCCAGGAGGACCTTCAGCTTGACGGGGTGCTCGTCGGTGGCGGTGCCGTTGACCGCCTGCTGCTCCAGATAGACCCCGGTGAGCTCCTCCAGCCCCTTGCGGGTGTCCGTCTCCTCCTCGGCGGTGAGCGGACCGGCGTAGATCACCGTGACGTACGACTCGGAGGGGCCGATCCTGGCGTTCTCGTCCCGGACCGCCTGCTCGACGCGTTCGAACGTGACCTTCGCGCCGAGCCCCTTCAGCGCGAGGTCGTTCCCCTCGGCGAACCGCACCTCGGGCGCCGTGGCCACGCCCACGCACTCCCGGGGGCTGCCGTGGCCCGCGCTGCTCCACACGGCGTCCGTGTTCCGGTCGGTCAGCGGCCCGTGGCAGTACGTGTCCTGCCAGTGCTTGCTCCAGAGGAAGGTGCCGAGCAGGCTCCCGACGAGGACCAGCGCGACCGTGGTCCGGGACATCACGTACCAGGCCCACGTCCGGCGCACCCGCACCGTGCGCAGCTGGGCGTCCGCGTGGTCGTGGGTCAGCTGCGCGGTGGAGAGCGGCAGGCGCAGCACCCAGGAGAGCGCCGAGGCTCCGGCGGGGGACTGACCGACGCTCAGCTCGTCCACCCACAGCCGGTAGCGGGCCTGCGCCCCCAGCCACGGCGCCCGGCCGCCCACCGGCCGGCCGGGCGGCTGCGAGGGCGTGTGGACCAGCTCCTCGGCGGCCGGCAGCGTGGCGAGAAGCAGCAGCGGGTCGACCTCGCTGCGGCGCGAGCGCACGTTGTTGATCGCGTTGATCAGCAGTACGCCCCCGTTCTCGTTGGTGGCCGTCGGCAGCAGCACCACCGGGGGGACGGTGCGCTTGCTGCGCCGCCAGTCCAGCGCACGGGGGCGGTAGCTGTGCCGCAGGTCCTCCAGGAGCGCCTGGACCCGCAGCTCCAGATGGAACTGGCGGGCGGCCGCGTCGCCCTCCTCGGCCTCCGCCACCCGGAGCGCGACGGCGGCGGCGCGGGCCCGGATCACTCGCCACGAGCCCCTCGGCGACAGCCAGGACCAGCCGTCCGAGGGGTACCCGGTGCTGGAGGCGGCGAGCGAGGAGGTGGTGGCGAACCAGCGGCTGGCCCGCCGCAGCCAGAGCAGCGGGGGAGCCGAGGTCGTCAGCAGCCGCACCACCGCCAGGACCAGCGTCGCGGCGGCGGTCAGCAGCAGGGTGGCGGTCCAGCCGATCTCGCCGAGCAGGGTGCCCAGCACCGCGATGAACACGGCGCCCAGGAAGGTCTCGGGGCGGACGGACGCGCGCAGCGAGCGGGACCAGTCGCTGGACCCGGACCGGGCGGGCCGCCACCGCAGCGAACCCAGCTCCTCCAGGATGCGCTCGCCCCGGTCGGACCGGGTGGTGGCGCCCGGCTGCGCGAGCACCTGGGCGGTCGCCTGTTCGATGGCGCCCAGCAGCCGCGACCGGGGGAAGGAGAAGGGTTTGTACTGGCTGCGCTCCCGGGTCTCCCAGGGCCGCTCGCCGAGCCTGCGCACCATGTCGAGCGCCGAGTCGTACGGGGAGGTGCCCCGGCTCTCCAGCAGCCGCACCGGGACCCGGCGCGGCTCGTTGGCGCGGTGCACCAGGTGCGCGATCTCCCGGACCCGGTCGTCGATCCCGGGCGGGGCGCCGCCGTCGTCCGCCTGGGCCACCACGATCGGCATCACCGGCCGGTTGATCCGGTACCGGTCGATGAGCTCCTGCACGAGGTGGAAGACGGCGGAGGCCGCCTCGTTCCCGCCGCTTTCCTGCCAGTCCCCTTGCGACATCCCCGTATCCCCCGTCGCAGACGAATCCCGTACTCCCAATTAACCGGTCAGGAGTGCGAACCGCAGCGCTTTGTCCGGATCGGAACCCGATCCGTGGGAACAACTTCCGTGCGGCGTCGCGGGGGGATCCGGGTGTCACCCCGGAAGCGTGACAAAGTCGATCAATTCCTCTACCCGGCCCAGGAGTTGGGGCTCAAGATCCTTGTACGAGCGGACCCCGGACAGGATGCGCTGCCAGGCCGCCCCGGTGTTCTCCGGCCACCCCAGCGCCCGGCACACCCCGGTCTTCCAGTCCTGCCCGCGCGGTACGGACGGCCAGCCGGCGATCCCCGCCGAGGCGGGCTTCACCGCCTCCCAGACGTCGATGAAGGGGTGCCCCACCACCAGCAGGTGCGGATCGGACACCTCGGCCACGATCCGGGACTCCTTGGAGCCCGGTACGAGATGGTCCACCAGCACCCCGAGCCGCGCGTCCGGCCCCGGTCCGAACTCCCGCACGATCGCCGGAAGATCGTCGATGCCCTCCAGGTACTCCACGACCACCCCCTCGATCCGCAGGTCGTCGCCCCACACCCGCTCGACCAGCTCCGCGTCGTGCCGGCCCTCCACGTAGATCCGCCCGGCCCGCGCCACCCGCGCCCGCGCCCCCGGCACCGCCACCGACCCGGAGGCCGTACGCACCGGCACCGCCGGACCGCCGGACGACGGGCGCACCAGCGTCACCACCCGGCCCTCCAGCAGGAAGCCGCGCGGCTCCATCGGGAACACCCGGTGCTTGCCGAACCGGTCCTCCAGTGTCACCACCGGCCCCTGGGCGGACTTCTCGCAGCGGATCACCGCACCGCAGAAGCCGGTGGACACCTCCTCCACGACCAGATCCGGATCGGCGGGCACCTCGGGCACGGGGGCGGACCTCTTCCACGGCGGGGTCAGGTCCGGCTGGTAACTGCGCATGGCACGACGATAATTCGGCCGCCGTCCGCCACGGGGGACCACCCGCTCCGGCGGACGTCCTTCACACGCCTCACACGCCGAAGCGCCCCGCCAGCAGCTCCCGCTGCGCCCGCACGAACGCCGCGTCCACCGCCGCCCCGTGCCCCGGTACGTACACCGCGTCCTCGCCGCCCAGCGCGAGGAGCCGGTCCAGGGCGGCGGGCCAGCGGGCCGGCACCGAGTCCGGGCCCGTCTGCGGTTCGCCGGACTCCTCGATCAGGTCCCCGCAGAGCACCACCGCGGGCGCCCCCGAGGACCCGGACCCGGGCACCAGGACCGCCAGATCGTGCCCCGTATGACCCGGCCCCACATTGGCGAGCACCACCTCGCGCCCGCCGCCCAGGTCGAGCGTCCAGCGGTGACACACCTCACGGCCGGGGAACACCAGCGCGTCCACCGCCTCGGCCGCGTCGTGCTCGGGCAGACCGTTGCGCACCGCGTCGGCGTGCATCTCGTCCACCGACCGACGCATCCGCGCCGCCGCCCCGTACGCCCCGAACACCTCCGTGCCCGCGAAGGCCGCGGTGCCGAAGACGTGGTCGAAGTGGGGATGGCTCAGTGCGACATGGGTCACCCTCCGGCCCAGCAGCCGCTGCGCCTCGGTCCGCAGCCCGACGCCCTCGCGCAGGCTCGCGCCGGTGTCCACCACCAGCGCGCGGTCCGCCCCGGCGACCAGGGCGGCGGTCGCGTCCCAGCCGGGAAGCCTTCGGCGGCCCACTCCGTGGCCCAACCGCTCCCAGCCCAGCTCTTCCCAAGAGAGGTCCATGAGGAGACGCTATCCGCATCGACCTGCGCGGTCTCGCGGACCGCGGCCGGTCACCCTTGCCCGCTGCCCTCCCCACCCCCGTACACTGGCCGGGGGAAAGCTGGCACTCAGACGCACAGAGTGCCAGGCAGAAGCCACCACGACCGACAGCTGGAGGTGTGCGCGATGCTCAGCGAACGCAGACTTGAAGTGCTGCGCGCCATCGTCCAGGACTACGTCGGCACCGAGGAGCCGGTCGGCTCCAAGGCGCTCACCGAGCGGCACCGGCTCGGGGTCTCCCCGGCCACCGTCCGCAACGACATGGCGGTGCTGGAGGACGAGGGCTTCATCGCCCAGCCCCACACCAGCGCCGGCCGCATCCCCACGGACAAGGGCTACCGCCTCTTCGTCGACCGGCTCGCGGGCGTCAAGCCCCTGTCGTCGCCGGAGCGCCGGGCGATCCACAACTTCCTCGACGGGGCGGTCGACCTCGACGACGTGGTGGGCCGTACGGTACGGCTGCTCGCGCAGCTGACCCGGCAGGTCGCCATCGTCCAGTACCCCTCGCTGACCCGCTCCACGGTGCGTCACGTGGAGTTGCTGGCCCTGTCGCCGGCCCGGCTGATGCTGGTCCTGATCACCGACACCGGCCGGGTCGAACAGCGTATGATCGACTGCCCCGCGCCGTTCGGCGAGACCTCTCTCGCCGATCTGCGGGCCCGGCTCAACAGCAGGGTCGTGGGACGCCGCTTCAGCGACGTCCCACAGCTCGTGCAGGACCTGCCGGAATCCTTCGAGAACGAGGACCGCGGGACGGTTTCCACGGTCCTCTCCACTCTCCTCGAAACTTTGGTCGAGGAGACGGAGGAGCGGCTGATGATCGGCGGCACCTCCAACCTCACCCGCTTCGGGCACGACTTCCCCCTGGTGATCCGGCCCGTGCTGGAAGCACTGGAGGAGCAGGTCGTCCTGCTGAAGCTGCTCGGTGAGTGCACGGACTCGGGCATGACCGTACGGATCGGGCACGAGAACGCCCACGAGGGCCTCACCTCCACGTCCGTCGTCACGGTCGGCTACGGTTCGGGCGACGAGGCAGTCGCCAAACTCGGCGTGGTCGGACCGACCCGCATGGACTACCCCGGAACGATGGGAGCGGTACGCGCAGTGGCACGTTACGTCGGACAGATCCTGGCGGAGTCGTAAGTGGCCACCGATTACTACGCCGTGCTCGGCGTACGGCGCGACGCGTCGCAGGACGAGATCAAGAAGGCATTCCGTCGGCTCGCCCGCGAGCTGCACCCGGATGTCAACCCCGACCCGAAGACCCAGGAGCGGTTCAAGGAGATCAACGCCGCTTACGAGGTGCTCTCCGACGCCCAGAAGAAGCAGGTCTACGACCTGGGCGGGGACCCGCTGTCGGCCTCCGGCGGCGGCGGTGGCGCGGGCGGCTTCGGAGCCGGCGGCTTCGGCAACTTCTCCGACATCATGGACGCCTTCTTCGGTACGGCGTCGCAGCGCGGACCCCGTTCGCGCACGCGGCGCGGCCAGGACGCCATGATCCGGCTGGAGATCGACCTCGCCGAGGCGGCCTTCGGAACCACCAAGGACATCCAGGTCGACACCGCCGTCGTCTGCACCACGTGCAGCGGCGAGGGCGCGGCCCCCGGCACCTCGGCCCAGACCTGCGACATGTGCCGCGGGCGCGGTGAGGTGTCCCAGGTCACCCGGTCCTTCCTCGGCCAGGTCATGACCTCGCGGCCCTGCCCGCAGTGCCAGGGCTTCGGCACCGTCGTGCCGACCCCCTGCCCGGAGTGCGCCGGCGACGGCCGCGTCCGCTCGCGGCGCACCCTCACGGTCAAGATCCCCGCGGGTGTCGACAACGGGACCCGTATCCAGCTGGCCGGCGAGGGCGAGGTCGGCCCCGGCGGCGGCCCGGCCGGTGACCTCTACGTCGAGATCCACGAGGTCGCGCACCCGACGTTCCAGCGGCGCGGCGACGACCTGCACTGCACGGTCACCATCCCCATGACGGCGGGCGCGCTCGGCACCAAGGTGCCGCTGGAGACGCTCGACGGGGTGGAGGAGATCGACATCAGGCCCGGCACCCAGTCCGGCCAGTCGGTCCCGCTGCACGGACGCGGCATCACGCATCTGCGCGGCGGCGGCCGGGGCGACCTGATCGTGCACGTCGAGGTGCTGACCCCCAGCAAGCTCGACGCGGAGCAGGAGCGCCTGCTGCGCGAGCTGGCCAAGCTGCGCGGCGAGGAGCGGCCCACCGGGCAGTTCCAGCCCGGACAGCAGGGGCTCTTCTCCCGCCTGAAGGACGCCTTCAACGGCCGCTGAGGCCCGTACGGCTCCGTACGTACGCATCCGCACCGCCCGCCGGGACCCGTCCCGGCGGGCGGTGCGCGTCCGCGGCCACCGGCGCCGGCCGGTGGCGGATTCGGTGCGGTGGACCGGACATGGCACGATGCGGGGATGTCCTCCCTGACCGATCTCTGCCGATATCCGATCGTGCAGGCGCCGATGGCGGGCGGGCCCTCCTCCCCCCGGCTCGTCGCCGCCGTCGCCGACGCGGGCGGGCTCGGCTTCCTCGCCGCCGGGTACAAGACGGCCGAGGAGATGCGCCAGGAGATCGACCAGGTCCGCGCGGCGACCGCCGGCCCCTTCGGCGTGAACCTCTTCATGCCGCAGCCCCCGCCCGCCGACCCCGGCGCCGCGGCGGCGTACCGCGACCGCCTCGCGGCCGAGGCCGACACCTACGGCACCCCGCTCGGCGACCCCGACGGCGACGGCCCCGACTCCGGCTCCGACGGCACCGACGGTTACGACGCGAAGGTGGCTGCCCTGCTGGCCGAGCCGGTCCCGGCGGTCTCCTTCACCTTCGGCTGCCCCACCCGCGACACCCTGGACGCCTTCGCCCGCGCCGGTACATACACGATCGTCACGGTCACCACCGCCGAGGAGGCGCGCGACGCCCAGTGGGCCGGGGCCGACGCCGTCTGCGCCCAGGGCGTCGAGGCGGGCGGCCACCAGTCCACCCACCACGACGACCCGCGGGCCGACCACACCGGCGTCGGGCTGCTCACCCTCGTCACCCAGGTCCGCGAGACCGTGCAACTGCCGGTCGTCGCGGCGGGCGGGATCATGCGCGGTGCCCAGATCGCCGCCGTCCTCGCGGCCGGCGCCGACGCCGCGCAACTGGGCACCGCCTTCCTCGCCTGCCCGGAGTCCGGCGCGCACCCGCTGCACAAACAGGCCCTGACCAGCCCGATGTTCGTCCGCACCGCGCTCACCCGCGCCTTCTCCGGACGGCCCGCCCGGGGCCTGGTCAACCGCTTCGTCCGCGAACACGACCCGTACGCCCCCGCCGCCTACCCCCAGGTGCACCGCGTCACCGCCGGGCTGCGCAAGGCGGCGGCCCGGGCCGGGGACGCCCAGTCCATGGCGCTCTGGGCGGGGCAGGGCCACCGGATGGCACGCGAGCTGCCCGCCGGGGAGCTCGTCGAACTGCTCGCGGCGGAACTGTCAGGAACGGCCGGCGCGGCCGTCGGCATGAGGAGTGAACAGTGACCGCACCGGTCTTCGTCGTCGAGAAGCTGCCCAGTGGGCCCGAGTACGTGCTGGAGGGCCCCGAGGGACGGCACGCCGTCTCCGTGAAACGCCTCCAGCCCGGCGAGGAGGTCGTGCTGACCGACGGGCTCGGCCGCTGGGCCGAAGGCGTCGTGCGCGCCGCCGAGGGCAAGGACCGGCTGATCGTCACCGTGCGGCCGGTCCAGGAGGAGGAGCCCCCCGCCCCCCGGATCACGGTCGTCCAGGCACTGCCCAAGGGCGACCGGGGCGAGGTCGCCGTCGAGACGATGACCGAGACCGGCGTCGACGCGATCGTGCCCTGGCAGGCCGGCCGCTGCATCACCCAGTGGAAGGGCGACCGGGGGCTCAAGTCGCTCGCCAAGTGGCGCTCCACCGCCCGCGAGGCGGGCAAGCAGTCGCGCCGGGTGCGGTTCCCCGAGGTCGCCGAGGCGATGACCACCAAGCAGGTCGCCGCCCTGCTGGCAGCCGCCGACTTCGCGGGCGTGCTGCACGAGGACCGCGACTGCGACAGCGAACCGCTGGCCACCGCCGAACTCCCCCCGACCGGCGAGATCGTGCTCGTCGTCGGCCCCGAGGGCGGGGTCTCCCCGCAGGAGCTGGAGGCCTTCGCCGCCGCCGGGGCCCGTACCTACCGGCTGGGCCGCAGCGTGCTGCGCACCTCCACCGCCGGCACGGCCGCGACCGCGCTGCTGCTGGGGCGGACCGGCCGCTGGGGCTGAGCCCGGGGCGGGGTCGGACAGCACCCGTAGCCCGTGCCGCCCGGCCGCGGGCGGCCACCGCCCCGATACGATGGGCGGCCGAACGGATCATCAGCGTCACCACCACCCACCGAGGAGGCCGGCCCATGGCGGGAGAGCCGCAGTCCGACTGCCTGTTCTGCAAGATCGTCTCGGGGGAGGTCCCGGCGACCATCGTCCGCGAGAGCGACACCACGGTCGCCTTCCGGGACATCAACCCGCAGGCACCGACCCACGTCCTGGTCATCCCCAAGGTCCACTACCCGGACGCCGCGTCGCTGGCCGCCGCCGAACCGCAGATCGCCGCCGACGTGCTGCGCGAGGCCGGAGCGGTCGCCACCGAGGACATGGTCGACGGCCACGGCTACCGCGTCGTCTTCAACACCGGCGCGGGCGCCGGCCAGACCGTCTTCCACGCGCACGCGCACGTCCTGGGAGGCCGCGGCCTCCAGTGGCCCCCCGGCTGACCGGAGCTCCCTTCCATGTCCGCACGTGAGCTGGTGGTGCTCGGCACCGCCAGCCAGGTCCCCACCCGCCACCGCAACCACAACGGCTACCTGCTCCGCTGGGACGGCCAGGGCATCCTTTTCGATCCCGGCGAGGGCACCCAGCGCCAGATGCTGCGGGCCGGCGTCGCCGCGCACGACATCGACCGGATCTGCGTCACCCACTTCCACGGCGACCACTCGCTCGGGCTGGCCGGGGTGATCCAGCGGATCAACCTCGACCGGGTCCCGCACCCCGTCACCGCCCACTACCCGGCGAGCGGCCAGCACTTCTTCGAGCGGCTCCGGTACGCCACCGCCTACCGCGAGACCGTCGAGCTCACCGAGGCCCCGGTCACCGCCGACGGGGTGCTCGCCACCACCGACGCGTACACCCTGGACTCGTACCGGCTCTCGCACCCCGTCGAGTCGTACGGCTACCGCCTCACCGAACCCGACGGGCGCCGCATGGTCCCCACGCTCCTCGCCGCCCACGGCATCCAGGGCCCGGACGTGGGCCGCATCCAGCGCGAGGGCTCCCTCGGCGGCGTCCCGCTCGACGCGGTCTCCGAGCACCGGCCCGGACAGCGGTTCGCGTTCGTCATGGACACCAGGCTGTGCGACGGTGTGTACAGGCTCGCCGAGGGCTGCGACCTGCTGGTCATCGAATCGACCTTCCTCGACGAAGACCTCGCCCTGGCCACCGACCACGGCCACCTGACCGCCGGCCAGGCGGGCCGGGTGGCCGCCGAAGCGGGCGTACGCCACCTCGTACTCACCCACTTCTCCCAGCGGTACGACGACCCGGAACTCTTCGAGGTCCAGGCCCGCGCCGCCGGGTTCGAGGGCGGACTGACCGTCGCCCAGGACCTGACCGTGGTACCGGTCCCGGCGCGGCACCACTGAAGTACCGGCGCCCACCGGGCACCACCGATCCACCCCCGGTGCCGGCCGACCCCGGCACCACCGACCGACCGATCCACCCCCGGTGCCCACCCGGCACCACCGAAGGACCGGTGCCGACCCCGGCACCACCGATTCACGTCACCACCCCCCTCCGTGAGCGAGACACCGTGCACCTCCCCAAGGCAGAACTCCACCTCCACATCGAAGGGACCCTCGAACCCGAGCTGGCCTTCGCGCTGGCCCGGCGCAACGGGGTGACCCTGCCCTACGCCACCACCGACGAGCTGCGCACCGCGTACCTCTTCGACGACCTGCAGAGCTTCCTCGACCTGTACTACGCGCTGATGGCCGTGCTCCGGACCGAGGAGGACTTCGCCGAACTCGCCGACGCCTACCTCACCCGGGCCGCCGCCCAGGGCGTCCGGCACGCGGAGATCTTCTTCGACCCGCAGGCGCACACCGCCCGGGGCGTGCCCATCGGTACCGTCATCGAGGGCCTCGGCCGCGCGCTGGAGAGCAGCGAGGAGAAGCACGGCATCTCCACCCAGCTCATCCTCTGCTTCCTGCGCGACCAGTCGGCCGACTCGGCCCTGGAGACGCTGGAGGCCGCCAAGCCGTACCTGCACCGCATCACCGCCGTCGGCCTCGACTCCGCCGAGGTCGGCCACCCGCCGGCCAAGTTCCGCGAGGTCTACGAGGAGGCCGGGCGGCTCGGCCTGCGCAAGGTCGCCCACGCGGGCGAGGAGGGCCCGCCGGAGTACATCCGCGAGGCCCTCGACGTCCTCGGTGTCGAGCGCATCGACCACGGGCTGCGCTGCATGGAGGACCCCGAGCTGGTCGAACGGCTCGTCGCCGAGCGCGTACCGCTCACCCTCTGCCCGCTCTCCAACGTCCGGCTGCGCGCCATCGACATCCTGGAGGAGCACCCGCTGCCCGCCATGCTCGCGGCCGGGCTGCACTGCACGGTGAACTCCGACGACCCGGCCTACTTCGGCGGATACGTCGGAGACACCTTCCACGCGGTCCACGAGGCGCTCGCCCTCGACCACGAGCAGCTGCGCACGCTGGCCCGCAACTCCTTCGAGGCGGCCTTCCTCGACCACGACGAGGAGCGCCGGGCGCGCTACCTGTCCGAGGTCGAGGCGTACGCGTTCGACTGACCGTCCCCGCCCGCCGGCCCGGCCGTCCGGAACGCGCTCCGCCCCAGCCGCCTGCGGCGCAGGGCGGGCACGGCGAGTTCCGTGACGGCCTGCTCCGGCGCGCCGAGCTTCGGTACGGCACCGGGCAGACCGCCCGTCGTCGCGGCGAGCAGCGCCGCCGGGGCACCACCGCGGCGGCGCACCGAACCGGGCACCAGTGGACGCCCGCCCGCGTGCAGGGCCACCGCCGTGACCGGGGCCGCCACCAGCAGGGTCGCCGCCCCGAGGATCAGGCCCATCGCGGGGAACCCGGCCCCCTCGGAGAGCACACTGCCCAGCACCGGCCCGCAGGCCACCCCCACCGACGAGGCCGACCCGGCGAGCACCGCCCAGCGGCCCCGTACGTCGAGCGAGGCGGCCAGACCGATCAGGTACGAGAGGACCACCGGGTAGACGGTGTTCCACAGGACCTCGCCGGTCGCGAACGAACCGAGCCCCCGCGCCGAGGCGCTCAGCACGATGCTCCCGGCGATGACGACCGTGCCGCAGCCGATCGGGACCGCGCGGCCCAGCCGGGAGCCCAGCGCCCCGGCGCCCATGACCCCGAGCAGCCCGGCGCCCAGCGCGGCGGCGAACACCGCGCCGACGGTGACCTCGGAGAGCCCCACCTGGTCCACGCCGATCCGGCTGCTGACGCCCCAGAGCGCGTTCTGCGCCATGGACCAGACGAGCATGCCGCCCGCCAGCAGGAGACCCGAACGCCGGTGCGGCAGACGGCCGGTGACCGGGGTGCCGGTCACGGCGGGGACCGGTGTGCCGAGCCGGGAGGTGGCCGGCCAGACCAGCAGGGCGACCAGCGCGATGGCGGCGAAGGGAAGCCGGTGGCCGCCGCCCAGGTGCGGGATCGTCAGGTAGAGGGCGCCCGCGGTCGCGGAGACGGAGAGCAGCCCGAGCGAGGAGGTGCGGTGCGGGTCGCTCTGCGCCGCGATCCCGGACGCGGCCACGGCGGTGGCCGTACCGGAGCCGAAGCCGCCGACCACCGCGCCCAGCACCACCAGCGGCACCGAGGTGGTCAGCGCGGCGCAGCCGTACCCGGTGAAGGCGAGGACCAGCCCGAGCCGCGCGGGGCGACGGGCCCCGAACCGCTCGACCCGGCCCGCGAGCGTGAAACCGGCTGAGGCCGAACTCAGCAGCAGGGCGCTGCCGACGAGGCCGGCCTGAGCGGTCGTCAGGCCGAGATGGGCGCTGAGCCGCCCGACGACGGTGGGAAGGAGGTAGGCAGCGAGGTAACCGGCGGTGAACACGGCGACCAGGGGCCACGCGGCGCGAGGGCGCGAGGACATGGGCGTTCCTGAAGACATGCCGGAGTCCGGCAGGGAGGTGGGGGGAGAGGTGGGGCAGGGGTGAAGAGATGTGGGGAGAACCAGGGTGACGCGAGAAAAGGGGGGAGAAGGGCGATTCCCCGGTCTTCGTACCCGATCGTGTCCGCCGGGCAATTTGTATCAAGCACGCACAGGTGATCGAAAGGCGGGATTATGTGATCCGCGTCACTTGTGTGTTTGCTGCCGTGTGGCAGGGGTAGCGGTGCATGTTCGCCCAGGTCGGCCGCGTCGGCGCGAAGGCGTGCGGGACCTGCGGAAGCACCCGTGAATCGGGCACACTGGCCGGAATCCGCAGGGTCGCGGGGCACGTCGGCGGAGACCGCCGGCGGAGCGCACCGGGGAGCCCGCGCGGCACGGCACGTCACGTCACCGGCACGGCAACAGCACGGCACGGCACGTCAACAGCACCGCACGTCACCAGCACCGCACGCCCGGGGAGCGCAAGATGAGCACGGAGAGCAGCCCAGCCGTCGATCCACTGGTGGGGCTGCGCGTCCCCGAGGACCCGGCCTGCGACGTCTTCCTCACGGGCACCGTCTTCCTCGACATCGTCTTCACCGGCCTGGACAGCGCCCCCGTGCGCGGTACGGAGTCCTGGGCTCGGGGCATGGGCTCCAGTCCCGGCGGCGTCGCCAACATGGCCACCGCCCTCGCCCGCCTCGGCCTGCGCACCTCGCTCGCCGCCGCCTTCGGCGACGACCACTACGGCGAGTACTGCTGGGACGCCCTCGAACAGGGCGAGGGCATCGACCTCTCCATGTCGCACACCGTCCCCGGCTGGCACTCGCCCGTCACCGTCTCCATGGCGTACGAGGGCGAGCGCACGATGGTCTCGCACGGCCACGAGGCCCCGCTCCCGGCCGCCGCCCCCGGTACGGAACGCCGTACGTTCCCGCACTGCCCGCCGCGCGCCCGCGCGGCCGTCGCCTCGCTCACTCCCGGACGCGGTGAACCCTGGGTCGCCTCGGCCGCCCGGCACGGCGCCCAGATCTTCGCCGACGTCGGCTGGGACGAGACCGGCCGCTGGGACCTCGCCGCCCTCCCCGACCTCGCGCACTGCGCCGCCTTCCTGCCCAACGCGGAGGAGGCCATGCGCTACACCGGCCGCGACACCCCCCGCGCCGCCGCCCACGCGCTGGCCGAACACGTACCGCTCGCCGTGGTCACCCTCGGCGCGGAGGGCGCCTACGCCGTGGACGCGGCCACCGGCACCACCGCCGAGGTCCCCGCCATCGACGTGGCGGCCCTGGACCCCACCGGCGCCGGCGACGTCTTCGTCGCCGGGTTCGTCACCGGCACCCTCGCGGACTGGCCGCTCGCCGACCGCCTCGCCTTCGCCGGCCTCACCGCCGCTCTCTCCGTACAGGAGTTCGGCGGCTCGCTCTCCGCCCCCGGCTGGGCCGAGATCGCCGCCTGGTGGCAGCAGGTACGCACCTTCGAGGCCCAGGACCCGGCCGCCCTGGAGCGGTACGCCTTCCTGGAGCGCCTGCTGCCCGCGGCCGGCCGCCCCTGGCCGCTGCGTCGCGCGGTCCCCACCATCGGCTTCAGGGCGCCCTGAGCGGGCCTCCGGGGTGCGCTCACGGCGTACCGGAACGGGGCGCAAAACCCCTCGGCGTTGTCGGCGCGGAGTCGTAGGCTGGACACAGAGGTTGTCGACCGGCGAGAACCCCGCAACAGGAGGTATGCGCAGGCCCGAGGGCCGGCCCATGACTCAGTCACCCACACGGCCACAGGCGCGTGCCCACATCAGGATCCCGGCCGCTCACCCGATGGTGATGCTCCTCGGATCGGGCGACTCGCTGCTGCGCGTGATCGAAACGGCGTTCCCGGCCGCCGACATCCATGTCCGGGGAAACGAGATAAGCGCTACGGGCGACCCCGCCGACGTCGCCCTCATCCAGCGCTTGTTCGACGAGATGGTGCTGGTGCTCCGCACCGGGCAGCCGATGACGGAGGACGCAGTGGAACGCTCGATCGCCATGCTCAGGGCAGCCGGCAACGGCGAGGGCGACCCGCAGGGCGAGACCCCCGCCGAGGTGCTCACGCAGAACATCCTCTCCAACCGCGGGCGCACCATCCGGCCCAAGACGCTCAACCAGAAGCGGTACGTCGACGCCATCGACAAGCACACCATCGTCTTCGGCATCGGCCCCGCGGGCACCGGCAAGACCTACCTCGCCATGGCGAAGGCGGTCCAGGCGCTCCAGTCGAAGCAGGTCAGCCGGATCATCCTGACCCGGCCCGCCGTCGAGGCGGGGGAGCGGCTCGGCTTCCTGCCCGGCACGCTCTTCGACAAGATCGACCCGTACCTGCGCCCGCTCTACGACGCGCTGCACGACATGCTCGACCCCGACTCGATCCCGCGCCTGATGGCCGCGGGCACGATCGAGGTCGCGCCGCTCGCCTACATGCGCGGCCGCACCCTGAATGATGCTTTCATCATCCTGGACGAGGCCCAGAACACCAGCGCCGAGCAGATGAAGATGTTCCTCACCCGCCTCGGCTTCGACTCGAAGATCGTCATCACCGGTGACGTCACCCAGGTCGACCTCCCGAACGGCACCAAGAGCGGTCTCCGGCAGGTCCAGGAGATCCTCGACGGCGTCGAGGACGTCCACTTCTCCCGGCTCACGTCCCAGGATGTCGTCCGGCACAAGCTCGTCGGCCGTATCGTCGACGCGTACGAGAAGTACGACGACCGAGCCGGTACCAACGGGAAGTAGTTTCAGCGCACCATGTCGATCGACGTCAACAACGAGTCCGGAACCGAGGTCGACGAGCAGGCGATCCTCGACATCGCCCGCTACGCCCTCGCCCGGATGCGGATCCACCCGCTGTCCGAACTCTCGGTGATCGTGGTGGACACCGACGCCATGGAGCAGCTCCACATCCAGTGGATGGACCTCCCGGGCCCGACCGATGTCATGTCCTTCCCGATGGACGAGCTCCGTCCGCCGTCGAAGGACGACGAGGAGCCCCCGCAGGGCCTCCTCGGTGACATCGTGCTCTGCCCGGAGGTCGCGAAGCGGCAGGGCGAGGAGGCCGGGACGCGGCACTCCATGGACGAGGAACTCCAGCTCCTCACCGTCCACGGAGTGCTGCACCTCCTCGGGTACGACCACGAGGAGCCCGACGAGAAGGCCGAGATGTTCGGCCTCCAGGCCGCCATCGTGGACGGCTGGCGGGGCGAGCGCGGCCTGACCGGCCCCTCCCCGGCTCCCACGGTCTCGTGAGCTTCCCCCTCGTCGCCGGAGCCGTCCTGCTGGTGATCGTCGGCTGGCTCGCCGCCTGCGCCGAGACCGCCATCGCCCGCATGTCCAGCTTCCGGGCCGCCGAGGCGGTCCGGGCCGGACGGCGCGGCAGCGCGAAGCTCGCGCAGGTCGCCTCCGACCCGACCCGCTACCTCAACGTCGCCCTGCTCGTGCGGGTCGCCTGCGAGATGGCGGCCGGGGTCCTCGTCACGTACGCCTGCCTCCAGGAACTCGCCGAGACCTGGGAGGCGCTGGCCGTCGCGATGGGGGTCATGGTCCTCGTCAGCTACGTCGCCATCGGCGTCTCGCCCCGCACCATCGGCCGCCAGCACCCGCTGAACACGGCGACCGCGGCCGCGTACGTACTGCTGCCGCTGGCCAGGATCATGGGCCCGATCCCGCAGCTGCTGATCCTCATCGGCAACGCCCTCACCCCCGGCAAGGGGTTCCGCAAGGGACCGTTCGCCAGCGAGGCGGAGCTGCGTGCGATGGTCGACCTCGCGGAGGCCGAGTCGCTGATCGAGGACGACGAGCGCCGCATGGTGCACTCCGTCTTCGAGCTGGGCGACACCCTCGTGCGCGAGGTGATGGTGCCCCGTACCGACCTGGTCGCCATCGAGCGGTACAAGACGATCCGCCAGGCGACCACCCTCGCCCTGCGCTCCGGGTTCTCCCGGATCCCGGTCACCGGGGAGAACGAGGACGACATCGTCGGGATCGTCTACCTCAAGGACCTGGTCCGCAAGACCCACATCAACCGCGACTCCGAGGCCGACCTCGTCTCCACGGCGATGCGGCCGGCCGCGTTCGTCCCCGACACGAAGAACGCCGGCGACCTGTTGCGCGAGATGCAGCAGGACCGCAACCACGTCGCCGTCGTCATCGACGAGTACGGCGGCACGGCCGGCATCGTCACGATCGAGGACATCCTGGAGGAGATCGTCGGCGAGATCACCGACGAGTACGACCGGGAACTCCCGCCCGTCCAGGAGCTGGAGAACGGCTGCTACCGGGTGACCGCCCGCCTCGACATCGGCGACCTCGGACAGCTCTTCGGCTTCGACGCGTACGACGACGAGGACGTCGAGACCGTCGGCGGCCTCCTCGCCAAGGCGCTGGGCCGGGTCCCGATCGCCGGAGCCACGGCGGTGATCAGCCTCCCGGACGGCCGCGGGCTGCGGCTGACGGCGGAGGCCACGGCGGGGCGCCGCAACAAGATCGTCACGGTGCTGGTGGAGCCGGAGGCCGAGTCGTCGGAGTCGGAGGCGGACGCGGAGGCCACGGCGGAGTAGGCGAAGCCCGGCCTGAGTGACCGAAGTCGGAGTGGTCCACGTCGGAGCAGGGGAAAGGGAGTCGGAATGAACGGTGCACAACTACGGGCCTTCTGCCTGGACTTCAACGAGGCCGTGGAGGAGTTCCCGTTCACGCCGGAGACCTCGGTCTTCAAGGTGCTCGGCAAGATGTTCGCGCTCAGTGCCCTGGACGCCCGCCCGCTCACCGTCAACCTCAAGTGCGACCCGGACGAAGCGGTGCGCCTGCGCGAGGAGTACCCGGCGATCGTCCCCGGCTGGCACATGAACAAGCGCCACTGGAACACCGTCACGGTCGGCGACCTGCCCGCCAAGCTGGTCCGCGAGCTGGTCGAGGACAGTTACGACCTGGTGGTGGCGGGGCTGCCCCGGGCGGAGAGGCTCCGGCTGGACCGGGCCTGAGCGTGGGGTGGTCCTCGGCGCCCCCGGTTTCGCAACCGGGGGCGCCGAGCAGTTCTCAGCTCGGTTCCTTCTCGATGGCCTCGAAGATGTCGGCGTCGGTCTCCTGCTGCCAGGAGGGGAGGTCGGGCCAGTCGGCCACATAGCCCGGCTTCGGGTCCTCGAAGTGCTTGAACATCTGGGCCGTCCAGCACACCGCGACGAAACGGCCCTTCTGCTCGCGGGACAGCCGCGCCGCCGATCCGCCGCTGACCTCCACGAACTGGCGGACCTGCGCGTACACGGAGCCTGCGGCCTCGCGCTCCCACTGCGGAGTGCCGTCCCACGGCGTGACGTACCCGGGCTTCGGCTCGCCGGGGAAGTGCTGGTGCACTCCCGCGATCCAGGCTTCCCGGAACACACGTGCACCCTCGGTCTGCGACATGCCCAACCCTCTCGTCACGGCGAACTCAGAGCGGCGATCTCGGCCTTCAACTCTGATACACGGGGGTCGCGGCTCAAGGGGCCGAACTCCTCGCGCAGGGCCTGGAGTCTACGGGCGACGTACCCGGACGCGGATGCTCGTGCCAGGTCGACAGCTTCGCTGCCGTACGTCACAACCCGCTCCACGTCCCGCCGCTTCGCGCCGATGGCGGCCAGGTCGGCAAGCACCGTTGCGCGTCGCCGGTACGACTGCCCAGAGGCCAGCGCCGTCTGCTCCAACGCATGCCTCAGCGCGCTCTACGCCAGATCCAGACGGCCGAGCCGCAGGTATCGCGATCCGCGTTCCTCGGCTAGCCGTGTGCCGTCGAACCGAAGCCATCCACCGTTGACACCGACTGCGGTGAGGTCGAGGACGGTCTCCGCCTGGTCCATCGCGCGCTCGCATGCGCTCAGGTCGCCGAGGC
Organism: Streptomyces sp. NPDC001770; assembly: GCF_053596135.1. Taxonomy (NCBI): domain Bacteria; kingdom Bacillati; phylum Actinomycetota; class Actinomycetes; order Kitasatosporales; family Streptomycetaceae; genus Streptomyces; species Streptomyces sp. NPDC001770. The sequence goes on from NZ_JBSFFN010000014.1 coordinate 24,836, forward strand.
CTGCGTACGCCTCGGCTTGGACTGAGGCGACCCATTGTCGGGTCGAGAGGTTGCTGTCCCCCCGGCCGGCCAGCCGCTCGGCAGCCTTGAGCATCTGTGCCGCCTGGTGAAAGCGCTGCTCGGACATGTCCACGTAAGCGTGACGAACGAGCGCGCACGCCCACATGTCGTACGCCTCGGCGTCCTTGCTGATCGATGCGGCGAGTGAGTACGACGAGGCTGCGTCGGAGTACCGGTTTCCGTCGTATGCCACCTCACCGGCCAACTGGAAGAGCTCGGAGGCCGCGTGCAGAAGGGTCCGTGCGCTCCCGCGGTGGCTCGCCAATGCCTCGTTCAACGTCATTAGTTGATCGCGGACGACGGGGTACACCGAACCCTTGGAACGGGCCATTTGGTAGACCTGCCAGAGATGGCTGTTCATGCGCGCGAAGTCGGCAGGCACCCCCCGACGGACGCCTTCTGTGAGCGTGTCAGCCTCTTCGGCCGGCAGTACGGCCAGGGCCCCGCTGACAGTCAGTATGCGGAGAAATTCGCGGCGAATCATTTCGTCGGGGTCTCCCACGCTCGGGGGTGCGGTGGACTGGCGCCCGGACGCTTCCTTGCCCGCGGCTTGTGACGGTTCCAGAAGGGCGTCCAGCTCTTGGGGGCCCACTTCGAGAGCAGCGGCCAACGCTCGTCGCTGGGGTGGTTGAGGAGCAACTCTGCCGCTTTCCCAACGTCCGACGGTTGTGCGGTCCACACCGAGCAACTCGGCCAACTTCTCCTGACTGTAGCCCAGGGCTTTGCGGCGCTCCGCCAGTCCCACGGCACCCCCTTCCTGCGGTTTCAGTCTCATCGGCACCCGTGCACGGGCGTGCGTCAAGACTGCCGCATGAATGCCGTGGAGACCTCCGATTCCTGCCGCTTCGATGGAAGTTGCCCCGGAAGAGCAGAGGGATTCACAGAGGAGTTCGGTCATGACGATGAGAAGAGAAGCCGTAGCGCGTGAGCTGGTAGCTCACGCGCGGAATCAGGGTCTGGATGGCGACCATCGGGTCCTAATGACGCTCAGGGTGTCCCGGGACTCCGGGCGAACCTGGGGCCAGGTTGAAGAGGTCCTGGACGACGAAGATCGGGTGATCCCTGACAATCCCGGTCTCTTTCCGGCGTGCACGTGCTCGCGCTGCAAGGACCGCCTCTCGCCCGCCGATGTCTCTTCTCGAACGGGATCGTAATGCGGTGCCCGAACTGGCGCCGGGTGCCCTCGGACCTGGTGCGGGACGCGCAGGAGAGGTCTGCCGACGCGTGCGTCGACAGCATGGTGCAGTGCCAGTTGTCCGCACATGGAGAGGGGGAGCACTACGGCCTCGTCGGCGACCTTGGTGAGTACGGGACCGCGCTGTGGGTCCGTTGGTCGGAGATGACCGCGGTGGACCAGGTCACGCTGCCGGACTGCCCGGCAACCGCCCCGGGGCGCGACGGCGATGCGTGCTGCTTGTTCGTCGGACACTCTGATCGGCATACCTGGGAAGAGGCGCCCGAAGAGGTCCCTTGCGGGAGTTGATACGCGAGCTGGCAGGGCGGCCGCCCTGCCAGCTCGGCGGCACTGCCGGGCGCTTGGAGGATCGTGTTCCGGTGCCCCGACGAACCCTCTCGTCGTGCGCGTTCAGGCCGACGTCACCACGGAAGGGTCCCGGACCGGTCGATGAACTGGCCCATCGGCCCGGCCGGGCCGACCGTCGCGGGGGCCACGACGGACACGGCGCCCTTGGCGGACGCTCCTACACCGGCCGACGAGCAAACCGCACGCGCAGTGGAGAACGGTGGCGGCCCGGACCAGGAGCGGTTCCGGGCGCCAACGCAAGCTTGAGTGCAGACCTCACGAACGACGGTCGGGGCGGTAGAACGGGATCGTCGGCCGGTACGGCTCCGGCGCCGGAGGGAGCCTTCCGAACGTCGGAAGATCGACCCGCTCAGCCTGGGAGGAAACGGACTCTCTGGACTCCCGGTCAGTGGCTGAGTAGCTCTCGGCGACACCTTCCGCAACCCACTGATGCCCGTCCCACACCTCGACGGCGCGTGGTGCATCGGGATCAACGTGTGCCCCGCGCCCCACGTCGTTTCCGAGAGGGACCGTCCGCCGCTCACCGACCTCGGGCCGTCGTCGGTCACGCCGATCGGCCCACTCCTCCAGGGGTTCGTCGTCCACCTGGAACCTCCTTCCTCGCCGGTCCGAGTCAGTCTGCCGGACGGGGCGTCGGGGGCACAGGGCGATGCCCGCTATCCGATCCCGTCAGGGCGTTGTCCGAAGGCCCGGCGGCATCCAGGGTGGGAGATCGGCCACTCCGCCGTCCCTTCCAAGGACCGCAGGGGCCTCCCGGCTCCGCCGCACGACCGGTTGGGGTCTTGGCCCCGCCGAAGCCAGCCCGGAAGCTAAGGGTTGTCCTGCCCGGGGCTTCCGCCCAGCACCAGCATGACGTGCTCGTTCTCGCCGTACCGGACCGTGCCCGTGCGCCGGAAGCCCTGCTTCTCCAGGAGGCGCACCGAGCCGGTGTTCCCGGCATAGGGATCGGCGTACAGGGGGCGGGCGGTTTCCCGCTCCAGGAACAGGGCCAGTGCCTGGGTGCCGATGCCCCGGCCCCAGTACGCCCTGCCGAGCCAGTACCCGATGAAGCGCCGCTCCTCGTGCCACCAGGCCACCGCGTTGCCCGCCAGCTCTCCGTCGACCGTGATGGCCTGCACGAAGTTGGCGGGGTCCCCGAGGACCTTCGTCCTCCAGTGGGTCATGAAGGCTTCCCGTTCCCGGGGCGGGAACTTCGACCGCCGCACGGCCTCGGGATCGTGCTCCTGCGCGAGGAACTCCTCCAGATCGCCGAGTTCGACATCTCTCAGACTCACCTGATCGCTCATACCGGCGGAGTCTGCCAGCCGGCACTGACACCCGACGGCCCCTGACCGGTGAACTGGTCAGGGGCCGTTCCTCCACGGTGCCCGGTCCCGCAGCCCCCCAGGGGGCTCAGCCGCGCCGCCGCAGCCCCGCCGCCACGACCACCGCGCCGACCAGGAGCAGCGCCGCGTCGAGCGCCATGACCGTACGGACCCCCGTGAACAGCTCGTCCTGCGTCGTGGCGAGCACGCCCAGCAGCGGGATGCCGAGGGTCAGGCCGACCTGCTGGGTCGTGGTGACCAGGCCGGTCGCCAGGCCCTGTTCGGCGTCCGGGACACCGGAGGTCACCGCGAGGCCGTAGCTCACGATCGCGCCCAGGTGGCACATGCTCGCCAGCGAGACGCCGACCGTGGCGACCAGCACGCCGCCGTGCTCGCCCAGGGCCAGCAGCAGGGCGACGAAGGCGCCCTGGCCGAGCAGCGAGCCGACCAGCGTGCGGCGGGCGCCGAAGCGGCCGATGACCCGGGGGGCGTACGTACCGGCCACCGCCGACAGCAGGCCCTGCACCCCGAAGACCAGCCCGGTGGCGAAGGCCGACAGACCCAGTACGTCCTGGAGGTAGAGCGTCAGAACGAAGACCACGGTGGACATCAGGGCGAAGGTCAGCAGCCCGCCGAGGTTGCCGAACGCCACGGTCCGGCGGCGCAGCATCGGCAGCGAGACCAGCGGTTCGGCGGCCCGCGACTCCACCACCACGAACGTCGCCAGCAGCGCCACCCCGAGGACCAGGGTGAGCAGGACGTCGGTGTGCCCGAAGCCGTCCTGGGCGGCGGTGGACAGCGCGTAGATCAGGGCCAGCAGCCCGCCCGTGACACTGACCGCGCCGGGCACGTCCAGGCGGGGCCGCTGCGGGGTCCGGGACTCCGTCAGCGCCTTCGGGGCGAGGGTCAGGACGCCCGCCGAGGCGAGCGCCAGCAGGCCCATGGTGGAACGCCAGCCCAGCGTGTCGGTGAGTACGCCGCCGGCCACCATGCCCACGGTGAAGCCGAGGGAGAGCAGCGTGCCGCTGATGCCCAGCGCCCGGTCGCGCTCCGGGCCCTCCCGGAACGTGGTGGTCAGCAGCGACATCCCGGTGGGCACGATCGCGGCGGCGCCGAGGCCCTGCAGGGCGCGTCCGGCGAGGAACGCCGCCGGGTTCCAGGCGAGCGTGGCCAGCAGCGAGGCCGCGCCGAACACGACCAGACCGCTGAGGAAGAGCCGGCGCCGCCCGGACAGGTCGCCGATCCGGCCGAAGAGCAGCAGGAACCCACCGGAAGGGAGGGCGAACGCGGTGATGGCCCACTGGAGTTGGGCGGTGCTCAGCCCGAGGTCGGTGCCGAGTGCGGGCAGCGCCACGTTCAGTACGGAGAAGTCGAGCGCCACCATGAACTGGGCGGCGCAGAGGACCATGAGGATCAGCCGGGACCGGCCGGAGAGCCGGGCGGGGCGGGGTGCGGCAGGAGCAGCGGTGGGAGCAGCGGGACCGGGGGTGCCGGTGGCCTCGGGAGGGGATTCGATCGCCATGGACCAACCTTCGGTCGCACCGGACAGGGGTGGGGAGACGCTCCTTATCCTGTTGGTACGAACACCAGTCGGCACCGGCTGGTACCGACACCGGTCGGCACCGTCCAGTCGGCGCCGACCGGTTGGCACCGTGCGGAAACCCAGGGGGAGTGACGTGGCGACACCGGCCCGTTCGACGACGGACAACGCCAAGGCCCACCGGCTCGCCGAGCTGCGGGAGTTCCTGATGAGCCGCCGGGCCCGGGTCACCCCGGCCCTCGCGGGCCTCCCCGACGGCGGTGCGCGCCGCCGCACCCCGGGGCTGCGCCGGGAGGAGGTCGCCGTCCTCGCGGGCGTCGGGGTCTCCTGGTACCAGTGGCTGGAACAGGGGCGCGACATCACCGTCTCCCCGCAGGTGCTGGACTCGGTGGCGCGGGTCCTGCGGCTCACCAGCGCGGAGCGCCGCCATCTGTACGTACTGGCCGGGCTCAACCCGCCCGCCCCCGAGGTCGATCCGGCCGACGCCGACATGTGCGAGGGGCTGCGGCGGCTCATCGACGCTTGGATGCCGTTCCCGGCGCACATCATGGACCGGTACTGGAACGTCATCCTCTACAACGACGCCGCCTCCCTGGTCCTCGGGCTGCGCCCCGGCATCGTGCAGAACTGCCTGATCTCCTTCTTCACCGACGACGTCTACCGGTCCCGTGCCACGACCTGGGAGCAGATCGCCCCGATGGTCGTCGCGCAATTCCGCGCGGGCTGTTCGGAGAACCCGGAGGACGAGGGTTTCCAGGCCGTCGTCGCCGAGGCGAAGGAGGCCAGTTCCGAGTTCGCCGCGCTCTGGGAGCAGCGCGACATCGCGCCCGGCGGGCAGATGCGCAAGGAGCTGGAGCATCCGACGGCCGGAACGCTCCAGGTGGAGTCCACCCAGCTGCGGGTGCCCGCCCGTCCGGACCTGGCGATCGTGCTGCACACCCCGCTGCCCGGGACCGGCACCGAGGAGCGGCTCAAGTGGCTGGCGTCCCCGGAGGGGCGGCGCGACGCGATGTACCCGGTACCGGGATGAGGCGCGCGCCACACGGTTCGTATGCTCGGCACATGACAGACAGCACCGACCTCGGGGCCGAGGACCGCAAGATCGTCACGCTGGCGCGCAGTGCCCGCGCCCGCAACGGGGTGCCGGAGGGCGCGGCCGTACGGGACGAGACGGGGCGTACGTACGTGGCGGGCACGGTGGCCCTGGAGTCGCTGCGGCTCACCGCCCTCCAGACGGCGGTGGCGATGGCCGTGGCCAGCGGTGCCACCTCGCTCGAAGCGGCCGCGGTGGTCTCGGACGCCGAGGCCCCCTCCGACGAGGACCGGGCGGCGGTGCGCGACCTCGGCGGGGCGGACACCCCGGTGTTCCTCGCGGGTCCGGACGGGACCGTGCGGGTGCGGGTCACCGCGGGGTGACACCGTGACTTCGCCCACGTCCCGCACGCCTCCGGCTTCCACGGACCCCGGCTGAGGCGGGTCGGCCGTGCGGGCCGTGCGGGCCGGCCGTGATCGGGTCAGTGCCCCCGGGGCCCATACATGATCACGGCCATGCCGGCGAGGCAGATCAGCGCGCCCGCGACGTCCCAGCGGTCCGGGCGGTAGCCGTCCGCGACCATGCCCCAGGCGATCGAACCGGCCACGAAGACCCCGCCGTAAGCGGCGAGGATGCGGCCGAAGTTGTCGTCGCTCTGGAGCGTCGCCACCGCGCCGTACACCCCGAGGGCGATCACCCCCGCGCCGATCCAGGCCCAGCCCCGGTGCTCGCGGATGCCCTGCCAGACCAGCCAGGCACCCCCGATCTCGAAGAGCGCGGCGACGACGAAGAGGGCGGCGGAGCGGGCGACGAGCATGGACGGCACGGTATCCCGGGTCCCGTCCCGGCCGGCCGTGCGAGGGTCCGGGGGCACGCGTCGCCGGGCCGGGCGGGCGACCGTTGTGCACCGGGCCGCCGCGATCGGGGACAATGGGCGCCATGAGCGCTCGACCGAACCCCGAAGCCGCTGCGCGGCAGGCCACGGACACCGCCCCCCACCGGGCCGGTTTCGCCTGCTTCGTGGGCCGCCCCAACGCGGGCAAGTCCACCCTCACGAACGCTCTGGTCGGGCAGAAGGTGGCGATCACGTCCAACCGCCCCCAGACCACCCGGCACACCGTGCGCGGCATCGTGCACCGTGACGACGCGCAGCTGATCCTGGTCGACACCCCGGGACTCCACAAGCCGCGCACCCTGCTCGGCGAGCGGCTGAACGACGTCGTGCGGACCACCTGGGCCGAGGTCGACGTCATCGGCTTCTGCCTCCCCGCCGACCAGAAGCTCGGCCCCGGCGACAAGTTCATCATCAAGGAACTCGCCGCCATCAAGAAGACCCCGAAGATCGCGGTCATCACCAAGACGGACCTGGTCGACTCCCGGGCGCTCGCCGAACAGCTGCTGGCCGTCTCCCAGCTGGGCCAGGAGCTCGGCTTCGAATGGGCCGAGATCGTGCCGGTCTCGGCGGTCAAGGACGAGCAGGTCGGGCTGCTCGCCGACCTGATCGCCCCGCTGCTGCCGGTGAGCCCGCCGCTCTACCCGGAGGGCGACCTCACCGACGAGCCCGAGCAGGTCATGGTCGCGGAGCTGATCCGTGAGGCCGCGCTCGAAGGCGTACGCGACGAGCTGCCGCACTCCATCGCCGTCGTCGTCGAGGAGATGCTGCCCCGCGAGAACCGTCCCGCGGACAGGCCGCTGCTGGACATCCACGCCAACGTCTACATCGAGCGCCCCAGCCAGAAGGGCATCATCATCGGCCCCAAGGGCCAGCGGCTGAAGGACGTCGGGACCAAGTCCCGCAAGCAGATCGAGGCGCTGCTCGGCACCCCGGTCTTCCTCGACCTGCACGTCAAGGTCGCCAAGGACTGGCAGCGCGACCCGAAGCAGCTGCGCAAGCTCGGTTTCTGAGCCGCCCGCCTGCCGGGCCGAGCTGCCCGCCTACCCGCCGCACCGGCGCGCCGCCGGTCTCACGCCCCCTCGCGGAGGACGCGTGAGACCAGCGCGCGCTGGTCGTCGGTCAGATCAGGGTCCGCACAGTGCACGGACCGCCCGTCGACGGTGATCGTGTACCGGAAGCCGTCCGGCACCCCCGCCGGCGGAGACCCGGCCCCCTCCGCGAGCGCGGAACGGGCCAGGGACTCCCAGGCGGCGGCGTCCTCCCGCCCGGCCGTGTCGATCTCACCCCGGCGGGAGAGGCCGGCGAACCCGCCGGTCCTGCTCACTTGAATGCGCATGGGACCCATACTGACCCGCTCACGCGGTCGGTACGCCTACTTCCGACCACCCCTTGATCACGGCCTCGCGCTCGTCCCCGTCGCCGAAGCGGTCACGGGCCGCAGCCACGGTGAGCCGGGCGAAGTCCGCGAAGTCCGCCGTCGCGGTCAGCTCGCCGCCGGTCAGTACGTCGTACCAGATCTGGCCGGCCCGCTCCCAGGCGTTCCCGCCGAGGGCGGAAGCGGCGAGGTAGAAGGCGCGGTTGGGGATGCCGGAGTTGAGGTGGACGCCGCCGTTGTCGTCGTCGGTCTCGATGTAGTCCTCCATCGAGGCCGGCTGCGGGTCCTTGCCGAGCACGTCGTCGTCGTACGCGGTGCCCGGCGCCTTCATCGAGCGCAGCCCCTCCCCGGTGACCCCGGGGGCGAGCAGCCCCGCGCCGATCAGCCAGTCGGCCTGCTCGGCGCTCTGCCCCAGGGAGTACTGCTTGACCAGGGAGCCGAAGACGTCCGAGACGGACTCGTTGAGCGCGCCGGACTGGCCCTCGTAGACGAGGTTGGCGGTGTGCTGGGTGAGTCCGTGCGCCAGTTCGTGGCCGATCACGTCGATGGAGAGCGTGAAGTCGAGGAAGACCTCGCCGTCGCCGTCGCCGAAGACCATCTGCTGGCCGTCGAAGAAGGCGTTGTTGTAGTCCCGGTCGTAGTGGACCGAGCCGATGAGCCGCATCCCCTTCCCGTCGAGCGAGCTGCGGCCGTAGGCGGAGAGCAGCAGGTCGAAGGTGGCGCCGAAACCGGCGTACGCGCGGTTGACGCTGGCGTCGCCGGTGGGGTCGTCGCCCTCGCCGCGGACCTTGCGTCCGGGCAGGAGCGTGTGGTGGCGGCAGTCGTAGATGGTGCGGCGGGGCTTGCTGGGCACGGCGCCCGCGGTGGCGGGGGCCGGGGCGGTGCCCGCCAGCGAAGCCGCGTGGCGCAGGGTGCGGCGGGCGCCGTCCGCGTCGAGGGTCCGCCGGGCGGGATCGGCGACCGCGGGATTGTCGGACTGCGCCAGCTGGTCGAGGAGGTGCGGCGGCACGATGGTGCAGAAGACGGGGTGGATACCGGAACCGTCGTCGGAGCGAGAGATCATGCAAATGACTGTGGCACTCTGTTATCGCCCTGTCACTGGTTGCGACGGCAATTGACGAAATAGAGTGATGCATCACTGTTTACTCGTCATGTGTGCACGGTCCCGCATACTGATACGGACCGGCGTCCCGCGCACCTCTCGGTTACTCTCGTCGCATCATGCGTTTCGGGCTGCTTCTCCTTAGCTGCCGCGGCGAGGGCCTGTAGTCGTAGGCCGACCCCCTCCCCGCGGAGTCTGGTGCTGCAGCGACACAGTCGGCCGTCCCACCGCTGGACCCCGAGGAGCCCTACGCCATGACCACCGTGAACACTTCCGGTAATTCTGTCGGCCGTCCCACGCCGATCACCAACGCGACGCAGCTCCAGAAGACTTCCGGAATGCCGGTCCACAAGTACGGCCCGTACGAAGCGGTCGAGATCCCCGACCGCACCTGGCCGGACAAGCGGATCACGGTGGCCCCCCGCTGGCTCTCCACCGACCTGCGCGACGGCAACCAGGCCCTGATCGACCCGATGTCCCCGGCCCGCAAGCGCGAGATGTTCGACCTGCTCGTGAAGATGGGCTACAAGGAGATCGAGGTCGGCTTCCCGGCCTCCGGCGAGACCGACTTCGCGTTCGTACGCTCCATCATCGAAGAGGGCGCGATCCCCGAGGACGTGACGATCTCCGTCCTGACCCAGTCCCGCGAGGAACTGATCGAGCGGACCATCGAGTCGCTGCGCGGCGCGCACCGGGCCACCGTCCACCTGTACAACGCCACCGCACCCACCTTCCGCCGCGTGGTCTTCCGCGGTTCGAAGGAGCAGGTCAAGCAGATCGCGGTGGACGGCACCCGGCTGGTCATGGAGTACGCCGAGAAGATCCTCGGCGGCGACACGATCTTCGGCTACCAGTACAGCCCCGAGATCTTCACCGACACCGAGCTGGACTTCGCCCTCGAGGTCTGCGAGGCCGTCTGCGACGTGTGGCAGCCGGAGGAGGGCCGCGAGATCATCCTCAACCTGCCCGCCACCGTGGAGCGTTCGACGCCGTCCACGCATGCGGACCGGTTCGAGTGGATGTCGCGCAACCTGTCCCGCCGTGAGTTCGTCTGCCTGTCGGTCCACCCGCACAACGACCGCGGTACGGCCGTCGCCGCCGCCGAGCTGGCGCTGATGGCCGGCGCCGACCGCGTCGAGGGCTGCCTGTTCGGCCAGGGCGAGCGCACCGGCAACGTCGACCTGGTCACCCTGGGCATGAACCTCTTCTCCCAGGGCGTCGACCCGCAGATCGACTTCTCGCAGATCGACGAGATCCGCCGCACCAGCGAGTACTGCAACCAGATGGAGATCCACCCGCGCCACCCCTACGCGGGCGACCTCGTCTACACCTCCTTCTCCGGCTCCCACCAGGACGCCATCAAGAAGGGCTTCGACGCCATGGAGGCCGACGCCGCCGCCCGGGGCAACGGTGTCACCGTGGACGATCTCGAGTGGGCGGTCCCGTACCTGCCGATCGACCCGAAGGACGTCGGCCGCTCCTACGAGGCCGTGATCCGCGTCAACTCGCAGTCCGGCAAGGGCGGTATCGCGTACGTCCTGAAGAACGACCACAAGCTGGACCTGCCGCGCCGGATGCAGATCGAGTTCTCCCGGATCATCCAGGCCAAGACCGACGCCGAGGGCGGCGAGGTCACCCCGGCGCAGATCTGGTCCGCCTTCGAGGACGAGTACCTGCCCAACACCGGTGACGCCGAAGCCCGTTGGGGCCGCGTCCAGATCCGTTCGGGCCAGACCACCACCGATCAGGACGGCCGGGACACCCTGACGGTCGAGGCGACCGTGGACGGCGCCGACACCGTGCTGACCGGTACCGGCAACGGCCCGATCTCCGCCTTCTTCGAGGCGCTGGCGGGCATCGGCATCGACGCGCGCCTGCTGGACTACACCGAGCACACCATGAGCGAGGGGGCCAGCTCGCAGGCCGCCTCCTACATCGAGTGCGCGATCGACGGCAAGGTCCTGTGGGGCATCGGCATCGACGCCAACACCACCCGGGCCTCGCTCAAGGCGGTCGTCTCCGCCGTCAACCGCGCGGGCCGCTGAGCGGGGCGGGCGGTGGCCGGTTGACGCCGTCGCCCGCACATCCCGTCGATTTCGCCTCGATCCGGTGATCTACGGGAGTACGCCCCGTACGCATGTCCGGTTGATCCGGTGAAGCACGGTTCGCCGAACCCCGTCCGCCCGTTCCGGGTGGGCGGGGTTCAGCCATTTCCAGGTGTTGTGACAGTGAGGGTGATGACGCCGCCTCACGCATGTGGCTAACATCACGTGCAACACACGGCAATGTTGCCGGAGCGTTACGGAGGTGTGCGACGTGCGGTCAGCCAAAGGACAACGCGCCCTGAGAGCGGGTCTCTACGGCCTCCGCACCGCATGGGACGTCGTCGGCGACGGCGAGTTCTTCTGCCAGGACTGCGGCGGGGACCGCAACTACCACCGCCTCACCGGCCGTCGCAGGCTCACCGTGCTCGGAGTGCCGCTGCTGCGGCGCGGCGGGACGGGCCCCGTCGTCGAGTGCGCCGACTGCGGCGCCCACTTCGGCACCGAGGCGCTGGAACACCCCACCACCACCCGGTTCTCCACCATGCTCCGGGAGGCCGTGCATACGGTCGCGCTGGCCGTCCTGGCCTCGGGCGGCACTCCGCGCACCGCCCTGGAGACCGCCGCGCACACCGTCCGCGACGCCGGGCTCGACGACTGCTCGGAGGAGCAGCTCCTCACCGTCGTGGAGGTGCTGACCGCCGACATCGGCCACGACGGCGGCTCCGGCGCCGCCGGGGCGTGCGGTGCCGCGCTCGCCATCGAGCTCCACGAGGTGCTCACCCCCCTCGCCCGCCACCTGGTCCCGGCGGGCCGCGAGTCGGTGCTGCTCCAGGGCGCCCGGATCGCCCTGGCCGACGGCCCGTACGGCGCGGCCGAGCGCGAGGTGCTGACCACCGTGGGCCGCGCCCTGCGGATCTGCCCCGAGGACACCGCCCGCCTGCTCACGGAAGCGGCCCGTATGCCCTCCTGAGCGCCGCTGGGCGCCGCTCGCGCCCCCGGGGTGCTCCGGGCGCCCCTGCGGTGCCCACGGGCGCCCCCGCGCGCTCCCCGCGGACACCGGGGCGAGCAGGAGCGCGGGGCGGTCGCGGGGACCCCCGGCCGGTTCGCGGGCCGGTGGGCGACAATGGGGCCATGAGCTTGTTCCGGGACGACGGCGTCGTACTGCGTACGCAGAAACTGGGCGAGGCCGACCGGATCATCACCCTGCTGACCCGCGGCCACGGCCGGGTGCGTGCCGTCGCCCGGGGGGTGCGCCGCACCAAGTCCAAGTTCGGCGCCCGCCTCGAACCCTTCTCCCACGTGGACGTGCAGTTCTTCGCGCGGGGCAGCGAGCTGATCGGCCGCGGGCTGCCGCTCTGCACCCAGAGCGAGACCATCGCCCCGTACGGCGGCCGGATCGTCACCGACTACGCCCGCTACACCGCCGGCACCGCGATGCTGGAGACCGCCGAACGCTTCACCGACCACGAGGGCGAACCCGCCGTCCAGCAGTACCTCCTCCTCGTCGGCGGACTGCGCACCCTGGCCCGGGGCGAGCACGCCCCCCACCTCATCCTCGACGCGTTCCTGCTGCGCTCCCTCGCCGTCAACGGCTACGCCCCGAGCTTCGAGGACTGCGCCCGGTGCGGAATGCCCGGTCCGAACCGTTTCTTCTCCATCGCGGCCGGCGGAGCCGTCTGCTCCGACTGCCGGGTGCCCGGCAGCGTCGTACCCTCGGCGGAGGCCCTGACCCTGCTGAGCGCGCTGCTCAGCGGCGACTGGGCGACGGCGGACGCGTGCGAGGCGCGGCATGCCAGGGAGGGGAGCGGACTGGTGTCCGCCTACCTGCACTGGCACCTGGAGCGCGGTCTGCGCTCGCTGCGGTACGTGGAACAGTGACCCTCGCAGCGTTCGTGGAAGAGCGACACAGGGAGACGAGAGAAGCTCATGGCAGTACGCGGGATCCTCGGCGGCCGTAACCGGCGCACGTACAAGACCCCCGAGCCGCACCCCTCCGGTGCGACGCCCCCGAAGATCCCCGCCGAGCTGGTGCCCCAGCACGTGGCCGTCGTGATGGACGGGAACGGCCGCTGGGCCAAGGAGCGCGGCCTGCCGCGCACCGAGGGCCACAAGGTCGGCGAGGGCGTCGTGATGGACGTCCTCAAGGGCTGCATCGAGATGGGCGTGAAGAACCTCTCCCTCTACGCGTTCTCCACCGAGAACTGGAAGCGGTCCCCGGAGGAGGTGAAGTTCCTGATGAACTTCAACCGGGACGTCATCCGCCGCCGCCGCGACGAGATGGACGAGCTCGGCATCCGCATCCGCTGGGTCGGCCGGATGCCCAAGCTGTGGAAGTCGGTCGTCCAGGAGCTCCAGGTCGCCCAGGAGCAGACCAAGGACAACGACAGGATGACGCTGTACTTCTGCGTCAACTACGGCGGCCGGGCCGAGATCGCCGACGCCGCGCAGCGCATCGCCCAGGACGTGGCCGCCGGGAAGCTCGACCCGTCGAAGGTCAACGAGAAGACGTTCGCGAAGTACATCTACTACCCGGACATGCCGGACGTGGACCTCTTCGTCCGCCCCAGCGGTGAGCAGCGCACCTCCAACTACCTGATCTGGCAGAGCGCGTACGCCGAGATGGTCTTCCAGGACGTGCTGTGGCCCGACTTCGACCGCCGTGACCTGTGGCGCGCCTGCCTGGAGTACGCCCAGCGCGACCGCCGCTTCGGCGGTGCGCAGGAGGCGGCCCCGGCCGTGGAGCCCGCGTCCGGGGCGTGAAGCGAGCGGGAGGGGGGAGAACCGGTGGCCGGTTCTCCCCCCTCTTGTGTTGTGTCGCTGTGCGTCAGTGCTTCTCGGCCGTGCGGTCCGCGCACTCCGCGCAGGTCCCGAAGATCTCCACGGTGTGCGCCACGTTGACGTAACCGTGCTGGGAGGCGATCGTCTCGGCCCACTGCTCCACGGCCGGGCCCTCCACCTCCACGGCCTTGCCGCAGACCCGGCATACCAGGTGGTGGTGGTGCTCGCCGGTCGAGCAGCGGCGGTAGACCGACTCGCCCTCGGTGGTGCGCAGCACATCCACCTCGCCCGCGTCGGCGAGGGACTGGAGGGTGCGGTAGACCGTGGTCAGCCCCACCGAGTCGCCGCGGTGCTTGAGGACGTCATGCAGCTCCTGGGCGCTGCGGAACTCGTCGACCTCGTCGAGCGCCGCCGCGACCGCCGCCCGCTGGCGGGTGGACCGCCCCCGTACCGGAGCCGCGTTCGTGCCACTGATCGGCGCCGCCACAGCTGCCTCCTCATGTCGCCCGTACAGATGTCGGGCCATTGTGCCAGCCGGACCGGGCGAAATCCTCATACGTGCACGTCGTCCGCGGCGGTGCGACCGGCCGGTACCTCCAGGGTGCACGCCTCCGTCTCCGCGGTGCGGCCGCGGGCCCTGCGGCGGGCCAGCGGCGCGGCCAGCGCGGTCAGCGCGACGAAGGCGGCGATGGCCAGCAGCACGATCGTCGCGCCGGGCGGGACGTCCTGGTAGTACGAGGTGACGGTGCCGGCCAGGGTGACGGCGGTGCCGATCACCACGGAGAGCACGAAGGTCAGCCGGAAGGACTTCGACACCTGCTGGGCCGCCGCGACCGGCACCACCATCAGGGCGCTGACCAGCAGCAGGCCGACGACCCGCATGGCGACGGTGACCGTCACGGCGGCCGTCACCGCGATCAGCAGGTTCAGCAGCCGCACCGGCAGCCCGGTGACCCGGGCGAACTCCTCGTCCTGGCTGACCGCGAAGAGCTGGCGGCGCAGCCCCACGGTCACCAGCACCACGAACGCGGCGAGCAGACCGATCGCCCACACGTCCGAGGAGGAGACGGTGGAGAGCGAGCCGAAGAGGTACGAGGTGAGGTTGGCGTTCGAGCCGGTGTCGGAGATGTTGATCAGCAGCACCCCGCCCGCCATGCCGCCGTAGAACAGCATGGCCAGCGCGATGTCACCGCGGGTGTGGCCGAACCAGCGGATCAGCTCCATGACGACGGCGCCGGCGACGGCGACGGCGGTGGCCATCCAGACGGGGCTGGTGGAGAGCAGGAAGCCGAGGCCGACCCCGGTCATCGCGATGTGCCCGATGCCGTCGCCCATGAGGGCCTGGCGGCGCTGGACGAGGTAGATGCCGATGGCGGGGGCGGTGATGCCGACCAGGACGGCGGCGATCAGCGCGCGCTGCATGAAGGCGGGTTCCAGGAATTCCATCAGGTCAGCAGTCCCGTTCGGACGGGCTCGGAAGCCGCGTGGGGGTGGACGTGGTCGTGGCCGGGGAGCGCGTGCTGCCCGACGGAGCGCGGCGGCGGGCCGTCGTGCGTCACACAGCCGTCGCGCAGCACGACCGCGCGGTCGATCAGGGGTTCCAGCGGGCCCAGCTCGTGCAGGACCAGCAGCACGGTGGTGCCGGCGGCGACCTGCTCGCGCAGGGTGGCGGCGAGGATCTCCTGGCTGGCCAGGTCGACCCCGGCCATCGGCTCGTCCATGATCAGCAGCTCGGGCTCGGAGGCCAGCGCGCGGGCGATCAGGACCCGCTGGTGCTGTCCGCCGGAGAGCGCGCTCACCGAGTCCCCGGCGCGGTCGGCGAGGCCGACGAGGGCGATGGCCCGGTCGACGGCGGCACGGTCGGCGCGGCCGGGGATGCGTAGCTTGGTGCGGGACAGCCGCCCGGAGGAGACGACCTCGCGAACGGTCGCGGGAACCCCGGCCGAGGCGGTGGTGCGCTGCGGTACGTACCCGACGCGCGCCCACCGGCGGAAGCGCCGGAGCGGGGTGCCGAAGAGTTCGACGGTGCCGCCGGTGAGGGGGACCTGGCCGATGACGGAGCGTACGGCGGTGGACTTGCCGGAGCCGTTGGCGCCGAGCAGGGCGACGACCTCGCCGCGGTGGACGGCCAGGTCGACCCCGCGCAGTACGGGGCGGGAGCCGAGGGTGGCGGTGGCGCCGGTGAGCCGGATCACGGCTTCGGTCCCCGGCTTCGTCTCCGGCTTCCCGGCCCCGGCGGCGGTCCTGCTGCCGGCGGCGGGGGCCGGGGCGGGGATGCTGGGCTCGTCCATGCGCGTCTCCGGTCCGGTTGCGGGGGTCGTGGCGTCGGTCACTTGGCGCCCAGGGCCTTCTGGAGGGCGGCGAGGTTGGACTCCATGACCTCGACGTAGTCGTGGCCCTTGGACTTCTCCGTGATGCCCTCCAGCGGGTCCAGGACGTCGGTGCGCAACCCGGTGTCCTTCGCGAGGGTCTTCGCCGTCTTGTCGCTGGCGAGCGTCTCGAAGAAGACGGTGGTGGCGCCGTCCTCCTCCGCGATGTGCTGGAGGTCCTTGATGCGGGCCGGGCTCGGCTCCGCCTCGGGGTCGACTCCGGCGATGCCCTCCTGGGTGAGGCCGTAGCGCTCGGCGAGGTAGCCGAAGGCGGAGTGCGTGGTGAGGAAGGTCTTGGTGGTGGTGGACTTCAGCCCGGCCGCGTACTCCGTGTTCAGCGCGTCCAGCTTCTTGACCAGCGCTTCGGTGTTCGCGCGGTAGTCGGCGGCGTTGTCCGGGTCGGCCTTCTCCAGGGACTTGCCGACGCCCTGGGCGACCTCGGCGTATTTCACCGGGTCCAGCCAGACGTGCGGGTCTCGGCCGGCCGTCTCCTCGTCGGAGTCCCCGTGCTCCTCGGAACCGTGGTCGTGGCCGTCCACCTCGGCGCCGTGCTCCTCCATCGTGGTCAGCTCCGCGGCGTCCACGGTGTTCTTCGCACCGGACTGGGCGATGGCGTCGTCCACGGCGGGCTGGATGCCCTTGAGGTACAGGATGTAGTCGGCGTCGCTCAGGGAGCCGATCTGCCGGGGGCTGAGCTCCAGGTCGTGCGGCTCGACGCCCGGCTTGGTGAGCGTGGTGACCGAGACGTGGCTGCCGCCGATCTCCTCGGCCAGGTACTGCATCGGGTAGAAGGACGCGACCACGTCCAGCTTGCCGTCCGGCCCGCTCGCGGTGTCGGGGCCCGAACAGGCGGAGAGCGCGGTGAGGCCGAGGGCGACCGCGCCGGCGACGGCGGTGGCGGGTATGAGGCGGCGTACGTTCATGAATCCCATTTTCAACAAAGCTGGAAACGATTGTCAACAAGGATGATGAACGGACCGGAAGCAGGGAGGGGCCGGGAGCGCACTCCGGCCCCCGATTTGATCCGGGGGGTGCGCCCGCCGGTAATCTTGGGCATTCGCTCGCCCGTCTCCTGAGCAGCACCCCCCAGCGAGGCGCTCAGCGCCGCTTCTGTCCCATTTCGCCGTCGTAATGAAGAGAGCACCGTGGCCGCCGACAAGATCGACTCCATCGTCAGCCTGAGCAAGCGCCGTGGCTTCGTCTATCCCTGCAGTGAGATCTACGGTGGCCAGAAGGCCGCCTGGGACTACGGCCCGCTGGGCGTGGAGATGAAGGAGAACCTCAAGCGCCAGTGGTGGCGCTACATGGTCACCTCGCGCGAGGACGT
The DNA here is from genome assembly GCF_053596135.1 of Streptomyces sp. NPDC001770. Taxonomy (NCBI): domain Bacteria; kingdom Bacillati; phylum Actinomycetota; class Actinomycetes; order Kitasatosporales; family Streptomycetaceae; genus Streptomyces; species Streptomyces sp. NPDC001770. The sequence goes on from NZ_JBSFFN010000014.1 coordinate 42,207, forward strand.
GGTCGGTCTCGACTCGTCGGTGATCCTGGCCCCCGAGGTCTGGGTCGCGTCGGGTCACGTCGCCACCTTCAGCGACCCGCTGACCGAGTGCACCTCCTGCCACAAGCGCTACCGCGCCGACCACCTGGAGGAGGCGTACGAGGCGAAGCACGGCAAGCCGCCGGTCAACGGCCTCGCCGACCTCAACTGCCCCAACTGCGGCAACAAGGGCACCTTCACCGAGCCCAAGCAGTTCTCGGGTCTGCTCTCCACCCACCTCGGCCCGACCCAGGACTCCGGATCGGTCGCCTACCTGCGCCCCGAGACCGCCCAGGGCATCTTCACCAACTTCGGCCAGGTGGCCCAGACTTCCCGCAAGAAGCCGCCGTTCGGCATCGCGCAGATGGGCAAGTCCTTCCGGAACGAGATCACTCCGGGCAACTTCATCTTCCGCACCCGTGAGTTCGAGCAGATGGAGATGGAGTTCTTCGTCAAGCCGGGCGAGGACGAGGAGTGGCAGCAGTACTGGATGGACCAGCGCTGGAACTGGTACACCGACCTCGGCATGCGCGCGGAGAACATGCGCTGGTTCGAGCACCCGAAGGAGAAGCTCTCCCACTACTCCAAGCGCACCGCCGACATCGAGTACCGCTTCCAGTTCGGCGGCAGCGAGTGGGGCGAGCTGGAGGGTGTCGCCAACCGCACCGACTACGACCTGAAGGCGCACTCCAAGGCCTCCGGCACCGACCTGGTCTACTTCGACCAGGAGGCCAACGAGAAGTGGACGCCGTACGTCATCGAGCCGGCGGCCGGTGTCGGCCGGGCGATGCTGGCCTTCCTCCTGGACGCCTACGTCGAGGACGAGGCGCCCAACGCCAAGGGCGTCATGGAGAAGCGCACCGTGCTCCGCCTCGACCCGCGCCTCGCGCCGGTCAAGGTCGCCGTGCTGCCGCTCTCCCGCAACGCACAGCTGTCGCCCAAGGCCAAGGGCCTCGCGGCCGACCTGCGCAAGAACTGGAACATCGAGTTCGACGACGCCGGCGCCATCGGCCGCCGCTACCGCCGCCAGGACGAGATCGGTACGCCGTTCTGCGTCACCGTCGACTTCGACACCCTGGACGACAACGCGGTGACCGTCCGCGAGCGCGACACCATGAAGCAGGAGCGCGTCTCCCTGGACCAGATCCAGGCGTACCTGGGCGCCCGCCTGCTGGGCTGCTGACGCCGGCTCCGCGCACCAGGTTCACCGCATCACGGTTTCACTCCGAAGCCCCCGGACCCCGCACGGGTCCGGGGGCTTCGCCGCACACTGGGCGCACCCCTACCCCGGAGGCCGCCGTGTCGTCCACGACCCAGAGCAAGGTCACCCGCTGGGACCGGCACGGCCGCGAACACGTCGTCCACGTGCGGAAGTCGGGGGCCCAGCGGCTGCTGACCTGCGCGACCTGCGGCTGGAGCAAGGGGGCGCAGTTCCTGCCCTGGCTGAAGGCGCAGGAGCACCTCGCCGAGGCCCACCAGGCGCTGATCGACCCGGGGGCCTGAGCACCGGCCGGGGGTGTACGGAGCGGCGGGCGGCGGATATTCCGGTGCGGGGCGCTCCGGGAGCGGGGTACGGTTTCCGGCATGCCGTTCTTCCAGATCTACGAGTGAGCGCGCGGCAGGGCTGAGCGGTACGACTCCGTACGGCACCGGGCCGGCCGCCCCACGGATCGATCCGTGAGTTCCACGGACCCCCCTTCTCACCCCCACATGGGAGAACACCATGGCCAAGAGCCGCAACAACCTCCTCGGCGTCGGCGGACAGCGCAAGAAGCTGTCCCGCGCCGATCAGCAGGGCGCGGGCACCGTCCGCGACGCCGACCGCAAGGTCGCCGAGGACAAGAAGCAGGAGCTGGTCCGCAAGATGCGCGAGCGCGCCACCGGGACCGCCGCCGCCCCGGAGGCGGACGCTGCCGAGGGCCGGAGCTGACCCGGCCTTTCGAACGAACCCGTGGGGCCCGGACCGTCTTCTCGACGGTCCGGGCCCCACGGCCGTCGCGGGCCCCGGCTCAGCCGACCGCCGCCGCCAGCACCGCCGCCGTCTTCGCCACCAGCGGGTGGTCCCCGGCAGCCGTCTGCTGCGGCTTGGTGGTGAGTACCGTCACCACCACCGGTTCGCCTCCGGCCGTCCAGGCGACGCCCGCGTCGTTGCAGGTGCCGTAGGAACCGCCGCCGGTCTTGTCGGCGATCGTCCAGTCCTCGGGCAGCCCGGTCCGGAAGCGGGTCGCGCTGGTCCGGCAGTTCAGCAGCCAGCCGGTCAGCCGCTCCCGGTCGCCCGGCGTGAGCGCGTCACCGACGACGAGCCGGGCGTACGTGCGGGAGAGGGCGTACGGGGTGGTGGTGTCCCGCCACTGCCAGGGCTCGGCCGAGTTCAGCTCCGTCTCCCACCGGTCCAGCCGGGTCGTGCGGTCCCCGAGCGACCGGCAGAAGCGGGTGACCCCCGACGGGCCGCCCAGCTCCCGCAGCAGCAGGTTGCCCGCGGTGTTGTCGCTGTCGCAGATCGCCGCCTCGCAGAGCTCCGCCACGGTCATCCCGGTGGCCAGGTGGGCCCGGGTGACGTCGGAGGCGTCGACCAGGTCCGCCTCGGTGTAGCGGACCAGCCGGCCCAGCACCTCGCCGTCCCGGTCCAGGTCGCGCAGGACCGCCGCCGCGGCGAGCGTCTTGAAGGTCGAGCAGAGCGGGAAGCGCTCCTCCGCCCGGTGGGCCACCGTGCGCCCGGTGGCGAGGTTGTGGGCGTACGCGCCGACCCGGGCGCCGTGCTCCCGCTCCAGGGCCCGCAGCGCGTCCCGCGCGGTGGCTCCCGTGTCACGCGGGGCCCCCGCGGCCCCGGGTGACACGGTGGCGTGCGCGGTCCCGGCCGCGAGCAGCGTGGCGGCACCGGCCGCCCCGGCCAGCGTCAGCAGGCTCCGGCGGGACGGATGCGCGGCGGGGGAGAGGTGCGGCTCGGGGAGGTGCGGCATGGGGCGGTTCGGCATGAGGGGAGCCTCTCGTCGTTCCGTACGTAAGGTCATGCCGCCCGACGCTAGCCACCGACCGCCGGAACCCCGTGTTCCGCCGGTACGGGCGTGGCGCGTGGGGCGTGCGGGCAGGGCGTGGCGCGGGAGACGTACCGGCCCCGGCGGAGGAGTTCCGCGCGTACGGGACAATGGGGGGATGACCACGCTCGCCCCCGCGCCCCAGCAGCTCCGCATCGGCCCGCACACCGTGCAGCCGCCGGTGGTCCTCGCCCCCATGGCCGGTATCACCAACGCGCCGTTCCGCACCCTGTGCCGCGAGTTCTCCGGCGGCCGGGGGCTGTTCGTCAGCGAGATGATCACCACGCGGGCGCTGGTCGAGCGCAACGAGAAGACCATGCAGCTCATCCACTTCGACGCGAGCGAGACCCCCCGGTCGATCCAGCTCTACGGTGTGGACCCGGTCACGGTCGGCAAGGCCGTCCGCATGATCGTCGACGAGGACCTCGCCGACCACATCGACCTGAACTTCGGCTGCCCGGTCCCCAAGGTGACCCGCAAGGGCGGCGGCTCGGCGCTGCCGTACAAGCGCCCGCTGCTCCGCGCGATCCTGCGCGAGGCGGTGGGGAACGCCGGTGAGCTGCCGGTCACGATCAAGATGCGCAAGGGCATCGACGACGACCACCTCACCTACCTCGACGCAGGCCGGATCGCCGTCGAGGAGGGCGTGGCCGCCGTCGCGCTGCACGGCAGGACCACCGCCCAGCACTACGGCGGAACCGCCGACTGGGAGGCCATCGCACGCCTCAAGGAGCACGTTCCGGAGATCCCGGTCCTCGGCAACGGCGACATCTGGTCCGCCGAGGACGCCCGGCGGATGATGGCCGAGACCGGCTGCGACGGCGTGGTCGTGGGCCGCGGCTGCCTCGGCCGCCCCTGGCTCTTCGGCGACCTGGTCGGCGCCTTCGACGGTACGAACACCAAGCGCGAGCCCGTCCTGCGTGAGGTCGCCGAGGTGATGGTGCGCCACGCGACCCTGCTGGGCGAGTGGATCGGCGACGAGGCGCGCGGCGTGATCGACTTCCGCAAGCACGTGGCCTGGTACCTCAAGGGCTTCGCGGTGGGCTCGGAGATGCGCAAGAAGCTCGCGATCACCTCCTCCCTCGAGGAGCTGGCCGGCCAGCTGAACGAGCTGGACCTCGACCAGCCCTGGCCGGACGGCGCCGACGGCCCCCGCGGCCGCACCTCGGGCAACAACCGGGTGGTGCTCCCGGACGGCTGGCTGAAGGACCCGTACGACTGCTCCGGCGTGAGCGCGGACGCCGAGCTGGACACCTCCGGCGGCTGACCGCGGCACCGACGCGCGGAGGTACGGAGCCCTCGGCGCGGCGGCACCCCTTGCCCGGGCGGCCGCCGCGCCGGCCGCGCTCAGTTGACGGTCAGGCCTCCGCACCGATCTGAACGGCGGTGTAGTCGTTCACGGAGTCGATGTCCTGGGCGCCGCCGCCGGGCTCGACTCCACAGCGCGTCGGTCTGCGGCGGATCGTCGTCGGCGAACGCGGGGACGGTGAGGCAGGCGACGAGCAGGCCGGCCACCGCCGTCGTCACGGCACCGGATCTGAGACGTACGGGATGTCCAGCAGCGATCTGCCTCATGGAGTTCCCCCAGGGTGTGATGCGGGAGGCGCCGGCGGATCCGACGCGCCGGAGGGATCATCACTCGAGGGGTGTCCCCAAGCACGCCTGCTTTCGGGCCAGTCGGAGTGCGGGAGACCGCGGGCCGGCCGGTTCGTCCGCCCGGGGACGGCGGGCGTCCGGACGCCCGGACCTCCCGGTTCCTTCGGTGCCTTCAGGCCCCCGCCCTCCGCGGTCCTGGGGGATCGGCGGGTGGCGACGGCCTGATCGCGGGGTGTCCGCATGGTGGCATCGAGGTGCTCCAGCAGACGTGATACTTGCCACGTCTGAGGCGTGTTTGGCTCAGATGAGCACCCGGTGGAGCGTCCCGGCGTGACGCAACTTCTCAAATGATGGCACTGCGTGCCAGATGTGCAGACTTTGATCGATCGACGCCTTCGTTGCCGAACGTCACGACTCTCCGGGGGAGCGTCTACGGAACGTCACCCCGCGTTCGAGAGGTGAACGCACCGGCCAGGAAGGCCCGGGCGGGCTCTCACTTTCGATCTGCTGGCAGACGGGTGGTTGCGGCCGCACGATGGAGAAGCGGACACCACCGGACGCCTTTGATCTGGGTATGTTCCTGGCCGTCAGGGCACCCACCGCGTCCTCAAGGAGTCGAGACCCGTGTCGGGAAACAACGGTCCTCAGAAGTTCGTCTACGACTTCACCGAGGGCAACAAGGATCTGAAGGACCTGCTCGGTGGGAAAGGTGCGAACCTCGCCGAGATGACCAACCTCGGTCTGCCGGTCCCTCCCGGCTTCACCATCACCACCGAGGCGTGCAAGGTCTACCTCGACAGCGGCGTCGAACCCGCCGAGCTCCGCGACGAGGTGAGCGCCCATCTCACCGCCCTCGAAGCCCGGATGGGCAAGACCCTCGGCCAGGCCGACGACCCGCTCCTGGTCTCCGTACGCTCCGGCGCCAAGTTCTCGATGCCCGGCATGATGGACACGGTCCTCAACATCGGCCTCTCCGACGCCTCCGTCGTCGGACTCGCCGCGCAGGCGGGCGACGAGCGGTTCGCCTGGGACTCGTACCGCCGGCTCATCCAGATGTTCGGCAAGACCGTGCTCGGTGTCGGCGGCGACCTCTTCGAAGAGGCGCTGGAGGACGCCAAGCGGGCCAAGAAGGTCGAGGTCGACACCGACCTCGGCGCCGAGGACCTCAGGAAGCTCGTCAAGAACTTCAAGCGGATCGTGAAGACCGAGGCCGGCCGCGACTTCCCGCAGGACGCCCGGGAGCAGATGGATCTGGCCATACACGCCGTCTTCCAGTCGTGGAACACCGACCGGGCCAAGCTCTACCGCCGCCAGGAGCGCATCCCCGGCGACCTCGGAACCGCCGTCAACATCTGCTCCATGGTCTTCGGCAACCTCGGACCCGACTCGGGCACGGGCGTCGCCTTCACCCGCGACCCGGCCAGCGGCCACCAGGGCGTCTACGGCGACTACTTGCAGAACGCCCAGGGCGAGGACGTCGTCGCGGGCATCCGCAACACCGTCGCGCTCGCCGAACTCGCGTCCATCGACCGGACGTCGTACGACCAGCTGATGCAGATCATGGAGACGCTGGAAACCCACTACCGGGACCTCTGCGACATCGAGTTCACCATCGAGCGCGGCCAGTTGTGGATGCTCCAGACCCGCGTCGGCAAGCGCACCGCCGGTGCCGCGTTCCGGATCGCCACCCAACTCGTCGACCAGGGGCTCATCGACGAGGCCGAGGCACTCCAGCGCGTCACCGGAGCCCAGCTCGCCCAGCTGATGTTCCCGCGCTTCGACGACACCGCGAAGACCAGGCTGCTCGGCCGGGGCATCGCCGCGTCCCCGGGTGCCGCCGTCGGCAAGGCCGTCTTCGACTCGTACACCGCGATCAAGTGGTCCCGCTCCGGCGAGAAGGTCATCCTGATCCGCCGCGAGACCAACCCCGACGACCTGGACGGCATGATCGCCGCCGAGGGCATCCTGACCTCGCGCGGCGGCAAGACCTCGCACGCCGCCGTCGTCGCCCGGGGCATGGGCAAGACCTGCGTCTGCGGCGCCGAGGAGATCGAGGTCGACACCAAGCGCCGCCGGCTCACCGTGGGCGACACCGTCGTGGAGGAGGGCGACCTCGTCTCCGTCGACGGTTCCACCGGCAAGGTCTACCTCGGCGAGGTACCCGTCGTACCGTCCCCGGTCGTCGAGTACTTCGAGGGACGGATGCACGCGGGCGCCGACGACGCCGACGAACTCGTGGGCGCCGTGCACCGGATCATGGCGTACGCGGACCGGATGCGCCGACTGCGGGTACGGGCCAACGCCGACAACGCCGAAGACGCCCTGCGCGCCCGCCGCTTCGGCGCCCAGGGCATCGGCCTCTGCCGCACCGAGCACATGTTCCTCGGCGAACGCCGCGTCCTCGTGGAGAAACTGGTCCTCGCCGACACGGACGCCGAACGCGAGGCCGCCCTCGCCGAGCTGCTGCCGCTCCAGAAGGCCGACTTCATCGAGCTGTTCGAGTCGATGGACGGACTGCCCGTCACCGTACGGCTCCTCGACCCGCCGCTCCACGAGTTCCTGCCCGACATCACCGAACTCTCCGTACGCGTCGCGCTCGCCGAGTCCCGCAAGGACGCCAACGAGAACGACCTCCGGCTCCTCCAGGCCGTCCACAAGCTGCACGAGCAGAACCCGATGCTGGGCCTGCGCGGGGTCCGCCTCGGGCTGGTCATCCCCGGCCTCTTCGCCATGCAGGTACGCGCCATCGCCGAGGCGGCCGCCCACCGCAAGAACGCCAAGGGTGACCCGCGCGCCGAGATCATGATCCCGCTCGTCGGCACGGTCCAGGAGCTGGAGATCGTCCGCGAGGAGGCCGACCAGGTCATCGCCGAGGTCCAGGCCGCCACCGGCACCGACCTCAAGCTGACCATCGGCACCATGATCGAGCTGCCCCGCGCCGCCCTGACCGCCGGTCAGATCGCCGAGGCCGCCGAGTTCTTCTCCTTCGGGACGAACGACCTCACCCAGACGGTCTGGGGCTTCTCCCGCGACGACGTGGAGGCCTCCTTCTTCACCGCCTACCTGGAGAAGGGCATCTTCGGGGTCTCCCCCTTCGAGACCATCGACCAGGACGGCGTCGGCGCCCTGGTGCGCAGCGCCGTCGCGGCCGGCCGCGCCACCCGCCCCGACCTGAAGCTCGGCGTCTGCGGCGAACACGGCGGCGACCCGGAGTCGGTGCACTTCTTCCACGAGGTGGGCCTCGACTACGTGTCCTGCTCGCCGTTCCGCATCCCGGTCGCCCGACTGGAGGCGGGGCGGGCCGCCGCCGCGGCGAAGGGCGGGGACGGCACCAGCTGAGACGTCTCCCCGTCCATGACTTCCGGAGCCGCCACCCCCGGGCCGCACCCGACCCTCGCCCAGGCCCGGGCGGCGCCTCCGGAACCGGAGCGGCGGCACCCTGTGCGGGGGTGCCGCCGCTCCTCCCATGCGGGGTGAGGTGTCCAGGGGTGCGGGCTCACGGGTACGGGCTCACGGGTACGGGCTCACGAGTACGGGCTCACGGCGTGGTGAAGAGCAGCGCCGCGTTCTGGCCGCCGAAGCCGAAGGAGTTGGACGCGGCGGCGGAGAGGGCGACCGGGCGCGGTGCCCCGGTGACCACGTCCAGTTCCAGGCCCTCGTCCTGGCGGGAGAGGTTGGCGGTCGGCGGGACCAGCTGCTTCTCCAGGGTGAGGACGGTCAGGGCCGCCTCGATGGCGCCGGCCGCGCCCAGCGAGTGACCGAGGACGCCCTTGGGGGCGGTGACCGGCGGGGGCGTGCCGTCGAAGACCCGGAGCAGGGCCCGCGCCTCGGCGGTGTCCCCGGCCTGGGTGGACGTGCCGTGCGCGTTGACGTGGCCGAGGTCCGAGGGGGCGCAGCCGGCGTCGGCGAGAGCGGCCCGCAGGGCGCTCTCGGCACCCCGGCCCTCCGGGTGCGGGGCGACAGGGTGATGGGCGTCGCTCGTCGCGCCGAAGCCGCGCAGCAGGGCCCGGGTGTGCGCGCCCCGGGCCAGCGCGCGGTCGGGGCGTTCCAGGACGAGGACGGCGGCCCCCTCGGAGAGGACGAATCCGTCGCGGTCCGTGTCGAACGGGCGGGACGCCACATCGGGCCCGCCCCGGGAGAGGGCCCGCATCTGGGTGAAGCAGGTGGCGGCCATCCGGGAACGCCCGGACTCGCTGCCCCCGGCCAGCACGATGTCGCAGGCGCGGGAGGCGATCAGGCCGCGGGCGACACCGAGTGCGGTGGCCCCGGAGGCGCAGGCGCTGGTGACGGTGAAGTTGGGGCCGCGTACGCCCAGGTCGAGCGCGACCTCGGCGGCGGCCATGCTGGCCACGCTGCGGGGCAGTGCCAGGGGTGAGACCAGGTGGGGCCGGTCCTCGCCGAGCAGCGTGAACTCGCGTACGTAGGTCTCCATGCTGTTGCAGCTGACGCCGAGGACGACGCCGATCCGGTCGGCGTCCCAGGTGGCCGCGGAGAGTTTGGCGTCCGCCACGGCCTGGCGGGCGGCCACCAGGGCGAGCTGGCAGAAACGGTCCAGCCGACGGGCCAGGCGGCGCCCGAGGACGGCATCCGGGTCGAGATCGACAGGGCAGGAAAGATCGACGGGAAGGCCCGCCAGCACGGGATCGCGCCGGGCGAGGCTCTTGCCCGCGCACACACCGTCCCAGGTCGCGGCGGCGGTCCCGCCGGCCGGGGTGATCATGCCGATGCCGGTGACGGCGGCCTCAGCCGGCATGGTGCGTCCCCTCGGTGGTGGTGGCGCGGTGGCGCACCGCGGGAACGGTGCCGGGCGGCGACGTGCGGGTGAGGGTCATCGGGAGGCTCTCGCGGTGGTGGTGAGCAGGCGGACGTGGTGGGGGAGGGCGATTCCGGCCATCGGCGCGGGGTCCTGCGACGCGCCGGAGACCGGATCGCCGGGCGCCGGGGCGTCGGCGAGGCGAAGGGACGGGAACCGGCTGAGCAGAGCCGGAAGGAACTCGCCCAGCTGAAGACGGGCGAGGGCCGCGCCCAGGCAGTAGTGGACGCCGACCCCGAAGGTCAGATGGGCGGTGGCGGCTGCCCGGGAGTCGCGGTTGGCGGCCGGGATCACCACGATCAGCCGCTGCTGGGCGGCGACGGGGACCCCCGCCAGCACGCAGCCGCGGGTCGCGACGCGGCCGACGACCGCGGCGGCCGGCCGGTTGCGCAGCACCTCCTCCACAGCCGTCCCCATGTCCTCGGGCCGCCGGCGCAGCGCGGCCGTCAGCTCGGGGCTGCTCAGCACGGCGTACGCCGCGCTGGTCAGCGAGGACTGGACGGTCATGAAGCCGGTGACGAACAGCTGGGCGGTGTGCACCACGATGTCGTCGATCCCCACCCCGTCCGCCCGGGCGGCGGTCACCCAGGTGGAGAGGAAGTCCTTGCCGGGGCAGCGCTCGCGCTCCTGGACGACCCGCAGGAAGTACGCGACCAGCGCGGAGTCCGCCGCGTCCGCGTCGTCCAGGTCGGCCTCGGAGGGGAAGAGTTCGGCGGCGGCGGTCCAGCGGGCGGTCAGACCCGCGAGCATCGGGGCGTCCTCGTCGGGCAGCGTGAGGACCCGGCACATGACCCGGGAAGGCAGCGGCCGGCTGATGTGCTCGGTCAGGTCGGCGGTGCCGTGGGCGGCGAGTGCTGCCCCCAGCTCGTTCAGGCCGCTGTGCACCAGGCCGGTCACCACGGGCCGCAGCTCGGCGAGTGCGGTGCGGTGGAAACCCTGGGCCAGGTGGGCCCGGAGCGCGGTGTGGCGGGGCGGGTTGGCGTTGGGCAGGGAGGCCGCGTAGCTGACCGCGCTGCGGTGGTGGCGCCAGCCGCCGGCGTGCGCGTCGCGCCAGGCGGTGTCCGGGAGGATGAACGCCGGGTCGCGCAGCACGTGGCGGCACTCCTGGAAGCCGGTGACGACGGCCGCGTTCAGCGCGGGTACGGGGATCACCGGGCCCAGCTCCCGCAGCCGGTCGAACACCGGGTACGGGTCGGCCTCGGTACGCAGCCGGCGGAGCAGGCGCATCACCTGGGTCTGGGAGCCGGCGGCATCGGGCTCGGTGGAGGACGGAGTGGAGGACGAGGTGGAGGACGAGGTGGAGGACGAGGCGGCGGGGTAGGGCGACGGGGCGGTGGGGAGGACGGCGCTCATGGGGTTCGGTGCTTCCAGTGGTTCACGGGGAGCGGCGGGTGCGCCGCGCCGTTCGGTGCTTTCACGGGTACGGCGGATCGCCGTTCGTGCGGTCCGGGCGGTCGTGCGGTCCGGGGGTACGCGGGTGGGGGGCGGGGTACGGCCGGTGCGGGTTGCGGGCGGTTGCGGAGCTCTTCGGCGGCGGGCGGCGGGCGTGGGCGTCGGGCGGAGGGGGCACGGGGGTCGGAAGGCGGGCGGCTACGGGCGGCGGGCAGTGCGGTGCGTGGGCGCGGGGCGGGTGCCGGGTCGCGCGCGGGTCAGGAGGCCATCAGGGCCAGGGCGCTGTTCTGGCCTCCCAGGGCGGTGGAGACGCAGAGCGCGGTGCGCGCCACGCCGGGGCGGGGGACCTTGGTGACGAGGTCGATCCCCTCGGCGAAGGCCGGGTCCGGTTCGGTGAGGTTCGCGGTCGGCGGGATCGTCCGGCGGGCCAGGGTGAGCACGCTGAGGACGGCCTCGACGCCTCCCGAGCCCGCACCGGCGTGGCCGAGGGTGGCCTTGGTGGCGGTGACCGGCGGGCGGTGCGGCAGCAGCCGGGCCAGCCAGGACGCCTCGGCCGCGTCGTTGGAGGCGGTCGCCGCACCGTGGGCGTTGACGTGTTCCACGTCCTCCGGCCGCCAGCGGGCGTCGGCGAGCGCGGCGCGTACCGCCTGCTCGGCGCCCCGGCCCTCGGGGTGGACGGCGGCGATGTGGTGCGCGTCGCCCGCGGCCCCGTAACCGGCCGTCCAGGCGAGGACCGGAGCGCGGCGGGCCCGGGCGTGCGCGGCGCGCTCCAGCACCAGGATTCCGGCGCCCTCGGCGACGACGAAGCCGTCCCGGCCGGCGCCGAAGGGGCGGGCCGCGTCGCACGGTTCGCAGGGGCGGGTGGACAGGATGCCCAGCTGGCCGAAGGCCGTCACGGTGAGGGGGTGGCAGAGGCTCTCGGAACCGCCGGCCACCGCGATGTCCAGGGCGCCGGAGCGCAGCAGATCGCGGGCGACGCCGATCGCGGTCAGCCCGGAGGCACAGCCCGCCGAGGTCGCGAAGTTCGGTCCGGCCGCGCCGAGATCGAGGGCCACCTCCGCCGCGCTCGCACTGGGCAGGCTGCGCGGCAGCGCCATCGGGGAGACGGTCTCGGGGCGGCCGGCGGCGAGTCTGCCGCAGATGTCGATGAGGCCGTCGACGCTGGAGCCGCCCGTACCGATGACCACCCCGACACGGACCGGGTCCCAGTCGCGTCCGGTGAGTCCCGCCATGGCCATGGCCTCGCGTGCGGCGACCACGCTGAGCTGGGTGTTCCGGTCCATCCGGCGGGCCAGCCGCCGCCCGAGCAGCGCGTCGGCGTCGAAGTCCGGTACGCGGCAGGAGATGTCCACCCGCAGTCCGGCCAGCAGCGGGTCACGGGCGGCCGTGGACACCCCCGCGAGCGCGGCGCGCCAGCCGGCCTCCACGCCGATCCCGCCGGACGTGACCAGGCCCAGACCCGTCACGACGACACCGGCTCTCACGACTGGGCAGGCGTGACGAGCAGAGCCTGGTCGAGCGACGTCGCGGGAGCCGTGGCCGCGGCCGCGGGGCGGTGCCGGTGGGGCGAGGCGGCTGCCACGGCGCGGTCCTGGGCGGAGGAGGGCGCGGAGGCGGTTCCCGGGGGGAGGGCCCGGGCGAAGACCTCCGCCATCTCGCCCAGGGTGCTGTCAGGGTTCACCTCCACGTCCTCCAGGCGGACCCCGGTGCTCTCGGTGATGATCACCGCCAGCTCTGCCAGGGAGAGGGAGTCCAGCTCCAGTTGACGGGCCGTCGCGTCGGGCCGCACCTGTTCCTCGTTCAGCCCGAATTCCTCGACCAGCAGTCTGGCCAGCGTTTCGTACATCGTGCCGTCCTCCATGAAGTTGTTTCTTGCGCAAACACAGTCGCCAACGATGCCAAGCCCTCCTGGTCACCCCGAAACACCGATTCGCCAGGGTTGACACGCGAGAGTCCCCGCATACGGCCGTGTGGCGGGGGGTGGCGCGAACGGGGGTGGGGTGGCGCGAGGCCCCGTACGCCGTGTTCGACCGGGCGCCCGGACCGGCGCCGGAGGGCGTTGTCAGTGGGCGCACGTATGTTCAGTCGTGTTCCGCTTCCGCCGTCGCGGAGTGGGCCCACTCCTCCGTGCAAAAACCTCCTGGGGTCTCCAAAGCCCTTTTAGCGCAAAGGACATGACGTGTCGTCAGATGTGGAGAGGTCGAGTGTCGCGCGGGTGGTCCCGCCCGCCCGGCCGCGCAGGCTCGCCAAGGTCCCGTTCGTCGAACTGGCCGACGGGCGGCTGCAGGGCGTGGTGTCCAGCGGGTCGGACATCGAGCGCGTCTACGTCTCGTCCGTCGAGACGCGGACCTTCGCCTACGCCTGCAGTACCAACAACAATCGCCCCTGCGGCGGGGCGCGCGGCGGCTTCTGCAACCACATACGTGCCCTGGTCAACGAGTCCGTCCTCCAGTACGGCCCCGAGCGCGTGGCCCGGTACCTGAAGGCCGAGCCCGCCGACGGCGAGCCGACCGCGCAGGGCATCACGGCCACCATGACGGCCGCCCGCCCCGGACCGGCCGGCAGCAAGGCCGCCGCGCCCGTCTTCAGCCGCTTCCTGCACCACCTGGCGTACCTCGAACTCGCGCCGACCACGCTGCCGCTGCCCGAGATGCAGTGGTTCCCGCCGACCCGCTCGCTGACCGGCGAGGCGGCGTGATGCGGGCCGGCCTGCTCGTCGAGGAGATCGACGGACTGGACGAGGCGCTGGCCGCCGTCGACTCCTTCGACCGGGTCCTGGTGGCCGGCCTGCTCCGGCCGCGCCCCGCGCAGGCCGCCGGGCTGGCGGAGTTCGCCGATGCCCTCGCGGGGAGCCCGCTCGCCGTCCGGGTCGCCGAGGCGGCCGGGAAGGCGGCCTCCGGGGCGGCCGGCGAGGAGCACTTCACCGCCCTCGCCGCCGCGCGCGCCGCGCTGCTCGGCTCGGCGCACGACGCGCTGACGGCCCGGGCGGCGGAGGCGACCGGCCGTACCACCGCCTCCGTGGCAGCCCCCGGCATCGAGCCGGGTGTCCCGGTGAACCTGCTGGTCGCCGCCCGTTCCTGGCTCTGCGACCTGGCGCGCTGCGGCTGGCGGGGCATCGACCACGAGGTGGTCTCCGGGGCCGCGCGGATCGTCTCCGCGATGCTCGACGACCCGGAACTCCGCCGCCTGGCCGCCCTCCTGGACGGCTTCGCCGCCGAACTCGCCGCGTCCTGCCCCGGCGCCTCCCTGGAGCACGTCCCGGTCCGGCGCTGGGCCGACCTCTGGACACGGGCGATGCTGCTCACCCTGCCCGGCGCGGCGGTCACCCCGGAGACCGTCCCGGTCACCGGCCGGCTGCTGCCGCTCGGGGTGGACGTGCAGGAGCACGCCACCGCCGTACAGGCCCAGGTGCACGCGGTGTTCGAGCCCGCGGACGGCTCCGTCCCGTACCTGGTCCGCGCGTCGGTGTCGGCGCCCAAGCCCGACTCGGTCGTCGGTGCCGGACTCTGGCAGTTGCTCCGCCCCCACCTCTCCCTCCTCGCGGCGGTGGGTGAGGGGCGCGCGATGGAGCTGACCGGCATGCCGGTCACCCCGGCGGGCGACCTGATCTGGAGCGAGGCGCACGCCCGCCCCGGTGGGCCCGCCGACTCCTTCGCCACGGCCCGGGTCGCCCTGCCCACCGCGACCGGCCGGGCGACCGCCCCGCTGGACCGCCACCCCACGGCCGTCGCCGTACCCGTCTTCCTCGACGGATACGCGGCAGCGGCCGGGGAGGACGGCTCGGTGGCGTTCACCCTCGCCGGAGGAGTCGTGGGCGTGGACGTGGACCGGACACCGGCCGCCGGACCGCTCACCCCCGAGGCCGTCCTCGCGTCGGGGGCCTGCATCGCGCTGCTCCGCTGGGACGCGGGGGCGTTCCGCCTCCAGCCGCTCGCCGTGGAGACCCTCGTACGGAAGAAGCCGGTGGCGGTGCACGCCGGGGCCTGGGCCGGAGGCACCACCGACAAGACCGGGACCAGGGCCGAGAAGGCCGCCACCGACGCGGCGGCCGTACTGCGCGAACGAGCCGGAAGGCTGCTGAGGAAATGACCGTACGGACGGACGACATCGGACAGCGCGAAGACGCGGGAACGCCCGGGGACACGGCCGCCCCGGACGGTGTGCCGGGCGCGGATTCCCAGGACAACCGCCGCCAGGTCCTCTACTGGCGCCTCCTCGCCCAGCTCTTCGACCCCGAGGAGCAGGCGGCGCTGGAGTCGGCGAGCCTCTCCGTGGTCGAGGACATCGGCCTGCCGCCCGCACTGCTGGACCCGCAGGCCTCGGTCGACTCGGTCGTGCAGCGCCACCCGGGCCTGGCCGCCGAGTTCGACGGCCTGCTCGCCGCGGACGGCGCCGCGGACGGCGGCGGCGTGGCCGACGGTGCGGACGGCGTGGCCGACGGCGAGGCGGAAGGTTCAGGGCGGGACCGGGCTGCCGAGGTGCGGCGCGCCGCGCTGGTGTCGAAGGTGCTGCTGAACGTGTTCGCCACGGGCAGTGGCGCGGTCACCGCCGGGCAGCTGTCGCGCTGGCAGTCCGACGCGGGCTGGCTGGAGCGGGCGCTCGGCTGCGAGCCCGGCGCACTGCGCGGCGGACGCCCCGCCGGACGGTCCGCGGGGGGCCCGGGAGTGAGCGCCAGCGGATCGGGTGGCGGCGGTACGAGCCCCGACCTCAGCCGGCTGATCCCGGCGATCGGCCCCGAACTCGGCGCCATCGAAGCCGGCCTCGTCCGGCGGATGCGGCTGCGCGAGGTGCTCGCCGACCCGAAGCTCGCCGCGCGGCTCACGCCGAGCATGTCGCTGATCGAGCAGCTGCTGCGCGACAAGAACAACCTGGACGGTGTCGCCCTGGCCAACGCCAAGGCGCTGATCCGGCGGTTCGTCGACGAGGTCGCCGAGGTGCTGCGGACCCAGGTGGAGAAGGCCACCGTCGGACCGCTGGACCGTTCGGTCCCGCCGAAACGGGTCTACCGCAACCTCGACATCGACCGCACGATCTGGAAGAACCTCACCAATTGGAGCCCCGAGGAGGAGCGGCTCTACGTCGACCGCCTCTACTACCGCCACACCACGCGCAGGACGACGCCCCAGCGGCTCGTCGTGGTGGTCGACCAGTCGGGTTCCATGGTCGACTCCATGGTCAACTGCACCATCCTGGCCTCGATCTTCGCCGGGCTCCCCAAGGTCGACGTCCACCTCGTCGCGTACGACACCAAGGCCCTCGACCTCACCCCGTGGGTGCACGACCCCTTCGAGACCCTGCTCCGCACGCAACTCGGCGGCGGCACGGACGGCACGGTCGCCATGGCACTGGCCCAGCCGAAGATCGCGGAGCCCCGCAACACCGTCGTGGTGTGGATCTCCGACTTCTACGAATGGCAGTGCGAACCGCTCTTCGGGAGCATGGCCGCCCTCCACCGCTCGGGCGTCAAGTTCATCCCGGTGGGCTCGGTGACCAGCTCGGGGCGCGGCAGCGTCAACCCCTGGTTCCGCGAACGCTTCAAGGACCTCGGCACGCCGGTCCTCTCCGGCCACATCCGCAAGCTCGTCCACGAGCTGAAGAACTTCCTCACCTGATCCCGGCCCGGTAACCCGTCTCTTCCACCCCCGTACCCCAGACCCGAGAAAGGCCCGACATGTCCGACCTGCTGCGCGCCCCCGCCGAGATCAAGTACGCCGAGGAGCTGGACTGGCTGGAATCGGTGGACGACGGCCCCAAGCCGTTCTCCTGGCGCCTTTCGCCGAAGATGGTCCGCCTGTTCATCCTGGGCTCCGAGCGCGCCGACGGCCTCGACCGCGAGATCGGCCAGAAGTGGTTCGGCGACCGCAGCTTCGTGGAACGCTCCATCGTCACCCTCGCCTCCGACCGCGGCCTGCTGCTGATCGGCGACCCGGGCACCGGAAAGTCCTGGCTGGCCGAGCTGCTCTCCGCCGCCATCAGCCGCAACTCCACGCTGGTGGTGCAGGGCACGGCCGGCACCACCGAGGACCACATCAAGTACTCCTGGAACGTCTCCATGGTGATAGCCAAGGGCCAGTCCCGGGAGTCGATGATCCCCTCGCCGATCATGACCGCGATGGAGACCGGCACCATCGGCCGCTTCGAGGAGCTCACCCGCTCCACCAGCGACGTCCAGGACGCGCTGATCTCCATCCTCTCGGAGAAGTACGTCTCCGTCCCCGAACTGGAGAGTGGCGGCGACGGCGACAACATCGTCTTCGCCAAGCCCGGATTCTCGGTCATCGCCACCGCCAACAGCCGCGACCGGGGCGTCAACGACCTCTCGTCCGCGCTCAAGCGCCGCTTCAACTTCGTCCGCATCACCGTGGTGACGAACAGGAAGAGCGAGGCGGAGATCGTCCGCTTCCGCACCGAGGAGCTGCTCCGCCGCCACCGGATCGAGCTGGACGTGCCGCCCACACTGCTCGACGTACTCCTCCAGAGCTTCGCCGACCTGCGCGCCTCCGCCGCCGCGGCGGGCAGCGACGACGAGAAGCTGGAGTCCGCCCTCTCCAGCGCCGAGCAGATCGGAGTGCTGGAGGACGCGATTCTGCACAGCAACTTCTTCGGGGAGCGGGAGCTCACCGCCCGTACCCTCGCCTCCTCGCTCGTCGGCTCGCTGGTCCGGCGGGAGCCCGAGGACCTGGCCATCCTCAACAAGTACCTGCACGGAGTCGTGGAGCCGCGCGGCAAGGAGGAGGGCGGCGTCTGGCCCGAGTTCCTGGAGGGCGGCCGGGACGCGATCGCCACCCTGTCGTGACGGGCGTGGCATCCATCGACGGAGCGAGGGAGGAGAACACCATGCCGGAGACGGTCGCGGGGCAGACGGCCGCATCGCAGCGGCAGCTCACCGGATTCGAGGCGCTGCGCGGGCAGTTGGGAGAGGCGGCGGCGTCCTTCGCGGACGGGCCGGACGCGCTGGAGGGCATCCTCCTCGGACTGGTGGACGACGTGGACCGCGCGGTGCGCGAGCCGCTGGAGATCTTCCCGGTCTGCCACCACTCGCCCGCCTCGGCGACGGCGATGGCGCGGCGGCTTCGGGAGAAGCAGCCGAAGGTCGTCTACCTCGAGCTCTGCGAGGACATGGCACCGCTCCTCACCGAGCTGCGCAACTGCCGGCTCCCGGTGGCGGTGCAGGCCTTCGCGAGCGACGCCGAGGGCTTCCCCGCCGCGTGGGCCCCGCTCTCGGTGGTCGCGCCGATCACCGAGGCGTCCGCCGAGTACCAGGCCATCGCCTACGCCCTGGACACCCCGGGCGTCGAACTGGTCCTCGTCGACCGGTCCT
The DNA here is from genome assembly GCF_053596135.1 of Streptomyces sp. NPDC001770. Lineage (NCBI taxonomy): Bacteria > Bacillati > Actinomycetota > Actinomycetes > Kitasatosporales > Streptomycetaceae > Streptomyces > Streptomyces sp. NPDC001770. The sequence goes on from NZ_JBSFFN010000014.1 coordinate 60,382, forward strand.
CGGACCACGTCTTCCAGTGGCAGACGCACGACGAGCACACCGACGGCGAGGGACCCGCCCCCGCCCCGGCCCGCGCCGTCGCCCCCGCCGTCGAGGAGGAGGCCGCGCTGCACGGCGACGCGGTCGGCGTGGAGATCGGCGACCTGCGCCCGCGCTTCGCCGAGCTGGAGGAGCACCTGCTCCACCACGGCCGGGTCCGGCACTGGTCGGAGTGGTGGCACCAGTACGTCGAACTCCCGCTCGGCGACAGCGACCACGACACGTACCGGCAGGTCATGCTGCTGATAGGCAGCCTGTTCCGGCGGCTGGCGCCCGAGGACGCGGGACGTACGCGGGTGGACGAGGACCGCGAGCGGTACATGTGGACCCGGATGCGGGAACACCTCGCCGCGACCGGCACCGACCCCGCCGACTGCCTCTACGTCTGCGGCGCGTTCCACGCGGTCAGCCGGGTCGCCGAGTTCGGGGTGGCGGGCGCCGACGGCTTCGGGATCACCCCGCCGAGCGACAGCGTCTGGAGCTACGGCCTCATCCCGTCCAGCCACACCGCCATCGAGGCGCAGTTCGGCCTCGCCGCCGGCTCGGTGTCGATCGCCGCGACCCAGTGGACGAAGAACCTCAAGCGCACCCGGGTGAAGCCCTTCCGGCTCGCGGGCCAGGACGGCGCGAGGAAGTCCACGCGGGCGGCGGGGAAGCCGCCGGCACCCGCCGAGGCGGCGGAGACCGTCCCGGACCGGCTTTCCGGGTTCCTGCGGCTGCCGCCCGTACTCGACGGCCTGGACGAGGCCGAACTGCTCGGCTGGTCCGTGGAGATCGTGCGCGCCGCGCGCCGCAACGGCTACCTCGCCTCCACCGCCGACGCCATCGCCGTCTTCGAGACCTCGATCCTGCTGGCCGGGATGCGCGACCGCGCCCGCCCCACCCCGTACGACTTCCAGGACGCGGCCGTCACCTGCATCGAGAAGGACGCCGTCCCCGGGCGCCGGGACGTGCGCCGGCTCGTGGAGATCATGATGGGCGGCGACCGGATCGGCCGGGTCGGCTACGACTCGCTGCCGCCACTCGCCCGCGACGTCCACGACCGGCTCGCCCCGCTGGGGCTCGACCTCCAGCAGCGCGGAGTACGCCGGGCGCTGCTCGACATCAACACCCGCCCGGAGCTGGAGCGCTGCTCCGACGTGCTGTGGATGCTGCGCCGGCTGATGCCCGAGGACACCGCCCGGCCGATCATGGGGGAGCGGCGGCTCGGCGAGCGTTCCCTCCAGGAGTCCTGGGACCTCGCCCTCGGCACCAACCAACGGGCCCTGATCGAGCTGGGTTACGAGGGCGTCAGCATCGAACAGGTCCTGGAGCAGCGGCTCCGGAAAGCCGCGTACGCCCCGCAGGCGACCACCGCGACCGTGCTCCGGGCGGTCGAGGACGCCACGCTCCACCTGCGCGGCGGGCGCCTCGCCGCCGAACTCGGCGCCCGCGCCCTGGAGGTGCTGACCACCGAGCGCGGCGTGGACGGCGCCCCCGAGGTACTGCTGCGGGTGCGCCGGCTGCTGGCGTACTACCGCACCAGCGAGCCGGTGCTGCCGCCGTGGATCGAGTCCTTCGTCAAGGCCGGGTACGCGCACTACTGCACCCTGCTGCCGACCGCCTTCCACGACGAGGACGCCACCGGCCGTCAGGTCGCCGCCACGCTCGGCTTCCTCTTCTCCATGGAGGGGCTGGCGCTCTCCCTCGGCTGCGACCGGACCCAGCTGAAGCTGGCCCTCGCCCAGTCGCACCCCGAGGAGCCCTCCCGGACGGCCCTCCTCTGGGCGGCCCAGGTGCACCTCGGGCGGCTCTCCCGGGAGGAGCTGCGCGCGCGATGCGACGGACTGCTGGCCAACCCCCTGGTGGTGCCCGCCTACCCGCGCTACCTCAGCGGGTTCCTGCACGCCCTGGAGCCGGTTCCGCACCTCGCCGACTTCGTCGTCGAAGCCGTGTCGAACGCCTTCGCGCGCCTCCCCGACCGGGTGCTGCTGCCCTGGCTGCCGACGCTCATCACCACCCTGCGCGCCGAGGGCGCCGACCTCGCCCCGCTGCTGATCCGGGAGGCCGGGCGGATCTTCCCCGGCCGGCTGGACGCGCTGGACACCTTCGTACCGCCGTGGCGCGAGCTGCCCGCCCCGGACGCGGCGGCGACCCGGGACCCCGGAGCCGGTACCGACGCGCGCACGGGCGTCGCCCTGCTCGCCGCGCACCCGGCGGCCTGCGACGCGGTGGCCGCGCTCCTGGGCTGCGACGGTACGTGGCAGCAGGCCGGTACGGCCCCCGCGGGCGCCGCACTCCTCGCCCGGCATCCGGAGCCGGCCGGTGCGCTGGAGGCGCTGCTCGCCGGAGCGTGACACGACGGGACCGGTCCGCGATCCCTCCGGGGCGCGGTCCGGTCCGGGGCGCCTTCGGGACCGGCCCGGGATGCCGCCCGGTTCTGGAAGCCGTTCAGTCCTCCTGGACGTGGACCACGGGCTCGTGGGCGATGGGGAAGTTCACCGAGCGGGCGATGAAGCAGAGGGCCGGGACATCGCCGTGCAGCGCGCGGGCCTTCTCCACCATCGACGCGTCGGTGACCGTCACCTCGGGGCGCAGCACGACCTGGGTGATCCGGCCGCCCCCACCGGTCTCGTCCATGGTCATCACTCCGTGGGCCGTGTCCTCGTAGTCGGTGACGACGACACCGCCGACCGCGCAGAGATGCAGGTACCAGAGCATGTGGCACTGGGCGACGGAGGAGACCAGCAGCTCCTCGGGGTTCCAGCGGGCCGGGTCGCCGCGGAACGCCGGATCGGAGGACGCCGCGATCCCGTCCTTGCCGTCCGCGAGTACCTCGTGGTCGCGGCTGAAGGACGCGTAACCGTCCGTACCCGAGCCGAGGTTGCCCGTCCACTCGACCTGGACGTCGTAGGTGTGCGTAGTCGTCATGGCCAGAGCGTAGGAGGCGGCGGGCGGCCACGCGAAGCCCTTCCCGTCGTGGCGCGGCGCACCGCCACGACGGAGGAAGCCCACCGTGCCCCGCACCTCATTGCGGCAACATGAATATTTTTCCGGGAGGTTGACGAAAAAATTCCGGCCTCCCCATGCTGGAGCCCATGCACTCCCACAGAGGCCCCCTCGCACAGCTGAGGCGGGGCCACGAAGAGCGCGTGCTCGGACTGCTGCGCCGGCACGGCCAGTTGAGCCGCGCCGAGCTGGGGCGGCTCTCGGGACTCTCGCGCACCACGCTGTACGACATCGTGGCGACCCTGGTCGCGGGCGGCGCCGTGGTCCCCGGCGCGGCCGACCCCGGGCCGCGCAAACGCGGCCGTCCCGTCGAGCACCTGACCCTCGACCCGGCCGCCGGGCAGGCGCTCGGCATCGACTTCGCGCGCCGCTCGGTCCACGTGGCCGCCGCCAACGTCGCGCACGAGATGATCGGTTCGGCCAGCCTCCCCCACCCGCCGGACCTCCCCTGGGAGGGCCGCGTCGACCTCGCCGAGAAGCTGGTCGCCTCGCTGGCCGACGGCGCGCTGCGGCTCTCCGCCCTCGGCGCCACCGGGGCGGTCGGGGTGGGCGTCGTCGGGCCGGTGCGCCGTACGGAGACCGAGGACGCGCGGACGGCGGAAGGCCACCGGATCACCCGTCCGGGCGGGGGCCACGGCGGCACGCTCGCCGGCCTCGTGGAGCTGCTGACCGCCCGCTTCGGCGCCCCCGTCCTCATCGACAACAACACCCGCCTCGCCGCCCTCGCCGAAGCCACCTGGGGCGCCGCCGCCGGCAGCCGCGACGTGCTCTACCTGCGGCTCTCGCACGGCGTCGGCGGCGGCCTGGTCGTCAACGGCGCCCTCCACCGGGGCGTCGACGGGCTGGCCGGCGAACTCGGCCACATCACCGCCGACCCGGCCGGCATCCCCTGCGAATGCGGCGGCGCCGGCTGCCTGGAAACCGTCGCGTCCGTCGGGGCCGTACTCACCGCGTACCGCGAACAGGGCGGCACCGCGCGGGACTTCACCGCGTTCATGGCGGCACTGGAGGGCGGCGACAAGGCCGCCGAGGAGGTGCTGCGCCGGGCCGGGACCTTCGTCGGGGCCGTACTCGCCTCCGTCGTGGGCGCCCTCGGCCCCAGCACGATCGTGCTCGGCGGTGAACTCGCCGAGACCGGCGACGCCCTGCTGGGCCCCGTCGCCGAGGCGCTCGACGCCCACGTCCTGCCGCTCGCCCGGGACCGCGTGACGCTGCGCCCCGCCGCGCTCGGCGAAGCGGGCGGCGCGCACGGCGGCGTCGCCCTGGCCCTGCACGAATCGCCGCTGCTCGCCCGCTACCCGGGCCCGGCACTCCCCGAGGACGACGACGCATGACATCCCCCTTCCACCCCCTCGTCAAGGACACCCGCGCCCCCGCGGACCTCGTGGCCGAAGCACCCGGCGACCCCGCACCGGCCCCGCCGGGCGACCGCGCGGCCCGCACCGTAAAGCGCGGCGGGCGGTCCTTCCTCTCCTCGCTCGGGCTCAACCTGGTCGCGCTCGCCGTGGGCCTCGGCGCCTGGGCGCTGCTCGACCCCCTCGGGTTCGACACCGTGCCGGGACCCGGCGAGGTCGCCTCCCGGGCGGGCGAGCTGATCGCCGACGGCACCCTCGCCGGCGACGCCCTCGCCAGCGTGCGCCGGGTGCTGACCGGCTTCGCGCTGGGCACCCTGGCCGCCGTACCGGTCGGGTTCCTCATGGGCTGGTACCCGGTGGCCCGGGGGCTGCTGGAGCCGTACGTCCAGTTCTTCCGCACCGTCCCGCCGCTGGCCCTGATCCCGCTCACCATCGTGCTGATGGGCATCGGCGAGACCCCCAAGATCTTCGTCATCTTCCTCGCCGCCTTCCTCTCCAGCGTGGTCGCCGCCTTCCAGGGCGTCGTCGGGGTCGACCGCACCCTGATCGACGCCGCACGGGTGCTCGGCGCGAAGGACGGGACGATCTTCCTCAAGGTCGTCGTCCCCGCGTCCGCGCCGTTCATCCTGGTCGGCATGCGGATCGGCCTCGGCTCCGCCTGGGGGACCCTGGTCGCCGCCGAACTCATCGCCGCCCCCGAGGGTCTGGGTTTCCGGATGCAGCAGGCCCAGCTCTACTACGACCTCCCCACCATCTTCGTCGGGCTGATCTCCATCGGTGTGCTCGGCCTGCTGATGGACCGCCTGCTCCTCGTCGCCGAACGACGCCTCACCCACTGGCAGGAAACCCGATGAACGCCAAGATCTCCTTCCGCGGGGTCTCCCGGACCTACCCCGTCAAGAACACGGTCTTCACCGCGCTCAAGGATGTCTCGCTGGACATCGGCGACGAGGAGTTCGTCACCGTCGTCGGCCCCTCCGGCTGCGGCAAGAGCACCCTGCTGAACCTCGCCGCCGGACTCGCCGAGCCCACCTCCGGCACCGTCCTGGTCGACGGGAAGCCGGTCACCGGACCCGGCCCCGAACGCGGGGTGATCTTCCAGCAGTACGCCCTGTTCCCCTGGCTGACCGTGCGCGGCAACGTCGAGTTCGGGCTCAAGCTCGCCTCCGTACCGGCGGCCGAACGCAGGCTCCGCGCCCACCGGGCCATCGAACTCGTCGGCCTCGGCGACTTCGCGGACGCCCTCCCCAAGACGCTCTCCGGCGGCATGAAGCAGCGCTGCGCCATCGCCCGCGCCTACGCCGTCGACCCCCAAGTCCTCCTGATGGACGAGCCGTTCGGCGCACTGGACGCGCTGACCCGGGTGCAGTTGCAGGACCAGCTGCTGGACACCTGGAGCCGCGACCGGCGCACCGTCCTCTTCATCACCCACGACGTCGACGAGGCCGTCTACCTCGCCGGACGCGTCATCGTGATGGCCGCCCGGCCCGGCCGCATCCACCGGGTCATCGATGTCGGCCTCCCGTACCCGCGCACCGAAGCGGTCCGGCTCTCACCGGAGTTCGCCGACATCCGCAACACCGTCTGGCAGGCCGTCTACCACCAGCCCCCGGCCCCCGCCGCCGTCTGACCGGCCCGGCCGCGCACCCCCTCTCCCCGTACCACCCACACCCACCGAAGGATCACTCCGCCATGCGTCTCTCCCAGCGCGCCCTCACGGCCGCAGCCACCGTGTCCGTCCTGGCACTCTCCGTCACCGGCTGCTCCGGGGACGACGGCGACTCCGCCGGTGGCGGCGGCAGCGCCAAGGTGCGGTTCGGCTACATCAGCGACTACAACGGCGCCAGCCTGCTCGCCATCGCCGACCAGCGGGGCCTGTGGAAGAAGGAGGGGCTCTCGCCCCAGTACAGCGTCTTCACCAACGGCCCGCTCCAGATCCAGGCGCTCGGCGGCGGCTCCCTCGACTTCGGCTACATAGGCCCCGGCGCGATGTGGCTGCCCGCCACCGGCAAGGCCAGGGTCGTCGCCGTGAACACCCTCGCCTACGCGGACCGGGTCATCGCCCAGCCCGGCATCAAGACCATCCAGGACCTCAAGGGCAAGAAGGTCGGCGTCCCCGCCGGCACCTCCGGCGAGATGGTCCTCAACCTGGCGCTCCAGAAGGCCGGGATGAAGCCCTCAGACATCCAGAAGGTCCCGATGGACCCGGCGACCGTGGTCTCCGCCTTCGCCTCCGGAAAGATCGACGGCGCAGGCCTCTGGTACCCGCTCATCGACTCCATCAAGGCGAAGAAGCCCGGCCTCAACGAGGTCGGCTCCACCAAGGACTTCTCCGACAAGGCGTTCCCCACCGCATTCGTCTCGGGCACCAGGACCGACAAGGGCCTCACCGCCAAGGTCGTCAAGGTCCTCCAGCAGGCCAACGACTACCGGGCCGCGCACCCCGAGGAGGCGATCGACGCCGCCGCGAAGCTGCTGAAGGTCGACCGCACCAAGGTCGCCGCCGACGCCGCCAACGTGAAGACGATGACCACCGCCGACCTGGTGGCGAAAACCGGTGACGGCACCGTCGCCTCCTGGCTGGACGGGCTCGGCGAGTTCTTCGTGGGTACCGGCCAGCTCAAGACGGTGCCGAAGGCGGACACGTACTACGACGGCGACCTCTACACGAAGGCGTACGCCAAGTGAACCTGCTGTTCCTCATGACCGACCAGCACCGGGTGGACACCCTCGGCGCCTACGGCAACCCGCACGTCAAGACCCCCAACCTGGACCGGCTCGCCGCCGCCGGCACCCGCTTCGACCGGTTCTACACCCCCACCGCCATCTGCACCCCCGCCCGCGCCAGCCTGCTCACCGGCCAGGCCCCCTTCCGTCACCGGCTGCTCGCCAACTACGAGCGGAACGTGGGCTATCTGGAGGACCTCCGGGAGGACGTCTTCACCTTCCCGGCCGCCCTGAAGGAGCGCGACTACCAGCTCGGGCTGATCGGCAAATGGCACGGCGGCACCCACCGCAACGCCGCCTCCTACGGCTTCGACGGCCCCGACCTGCCCGGCTGGCACAACCCCGTCGACCACCCCGACTACCTCGCCTACCTGGAGGAGCGGGGCCTGCCCCCGTACCGCATCACCGACCACATCCGGGGGACCGCGCCGGCCGGCAACCCCGGGAACCTGCTGGCCGCGCGGCTGCACCAGCCGGTGGAGGCGACGTTCGAGCACTACCTCGCGACCCGAGCCATCGAGCAGTTGGAGAAGTACGCGGCTGACGGGCGGCCCTTCTTCCTCGCCACCCACTTCTTCGGCCCGCACCTGCCCTACCTGCTGCCCGACTCCTACTTCGACCTCTACGACCCCGAACTCGTCGAGCTGCCCGCGTCGATCAACGAGACCTTCGAGAACAAGCCTCCGGTGCAGGCCAATTACAGCGCGCACTGGGCGTTCGACACCATGCCGCTGGAGGTCAGCCGCAAACTCGTCGCGGTCTACTGGGGTTACGTCACCCTCATCGACGAGCAGATCGGGCGCATCCTGACCCGCCTGGACGAACTCGGCCTGGAGGAAACCACCTCGGTGTTCTTCACCGCCGACCACGGCGAGTTCACCGGCGCCCACCGGCTGCACGACAAGGGCCCTGCGATGTACGAGGACATCTACCGCATCCCCGGCATCGTGCGCGTCCCCGGCGAGGCCCCGCAGGTCCGCGACGAACTCGTCAGCCTCACCGACTGCACCGCGACCCTGCTCGACCTGGCGGGCGTCGACCCGTCCCCGGCCGTGGACAGCCGCTCCCTCCTCCCGCTGGTGCGCGGCGAACACCCTCACTGGGCGCCCGAGTTGGTGGCCGAGTTCCACGGCCACCACTTCCCCTACCCGCAGCGGATGATCCGCGACGACCGCTACAAGCTGGTCGTCAACCCGGAGTCCGTGAACGAGCTGTACGACCTCCTCGACGATCCCGACGAGCTCGAAAACCGGTACGGAAAGCCCGAGCTGGCGGGTGTACGCGACCGGCTGATGCAGCGGCTCTACAGGCTGCTGCGCGACCGCGGCGACAACTTCTACCACTGGATGACGTCGATGTACGACATCGGTGGCTCGGACGCCGACGTGACCCTCAGCTCCTTCGAACCGGACGGCACCGCCCCGACGACCACGACCACCGCCCCGACGACCACGACCACGGCCCCGACGACCACGGAGACCCGATGAGACGCAAGCGCACCCCCGCACGCGCACGGCGGCTGTCACGCCGGGCGGCCCCCGCCGCCGCGCTGATCTGCCTGCTCGGCCTGGCCACGGCCCCCTCGTACGGCGCCGAAAGGCACTCGGCGGCGGCCCATCACGCCTCCGCGGCGGAGGCCGCCGCCCCCGCCACGTACACCAACCCGGTCACCGCCGGGACCGTCGACACCTTCCCCGACCCCACGATGATCCGGGGCAAGGACGGCTACTGGTACGCCTACGGCACCCAGAACCCGGTCTTCCAGACCAAGGGCGAGGACGGCGAGCGCATCCTGCCGATCCTGCGCTCCCCGGACATGGTGACCTGGACCTACGCCGGTGAGGTCTTCACCCCCGAGACCCGGCCCGCCTGGCTCCAGGGCTCCCGGCTCTGGGCGCCGGACATCCACTACGCCTTCGGGCAGTACTACCTCTACTACTCGGTCCCCGGACGCGGCACCGTGGGTCTGGTCACCGGCCCGACGCCCACCGGCCCGTGGACCGACAAGGGCGCGGTGCTGCCCACGCCCAGCGGCTGCCCGACCGGCAGTATCGACCAGGCGCAGTTCACCGACACCGACGGAACTCCCTACCTCTACTGGGGGAGTTACGACACCATCTGCGTCGCCAGGATGAACGGCGACCGCACCCGCGTCGAAGGCGCGGTCACCCAGGTCGCGCGCGGCCGACGGGTCGAGGGCGGGTTCGTCGTCCACCGCGACGGCTACTACTACCTCTTCTACTCCGACGCGGGCTGCTGCGACGGCGCGTACAGCGGCTACCAGGTGAAGGCGGGCCGCTCGACCAGCCCCACCGGACCCTTCACCGACGACGAGGGCACCGACCTGATGGCCCTCGGCAGCAAGGGCGGCGTGGTCGTCGGCGCCAACGGCAACCGGTGGATCGGCCCCGGCCACAACGCCATCCAGACCGACCTGTCCGGCCAGGACTGGCTCGTCTACCACGGCATCCCCGCCGAATCGCCCGACCTCGCCCCGGCCTCCGGCGGCACCCTCAAGCTCTCCCGGCGTCCGATGCTCATCGACCGCCTCGACTGGATCGACGGCTGGCCCGTCGTCCGCGCCGGTACGGGCCCCTCGGACACCCCGACCGCCGCACCCGTCACCACCTGGACCGCGGGCGGCACTTTCGAGACCGGCCTCACCGGCTGGCGCACCCAGGGCGCGACCCCGGCCGGCTGGACCACCGCCACCGGGACCGACGGCCACGGCTACGTCCGCCACACCCCCACCGCCGGCTCCACCGCCCCCGGCTACCTGGTCTCCACCGGCACCGCCCCCGCCGCCGTACGCGCCGAGGCCGACCTCCGGGTGACCGCCGCCGGAGGAGCCGCAGGCCTGACCCTCGCCCACACCGACGCCGACAACCGCGTCGCCGTCTGGCTGGACCGGGCGAAGAACGCCCTGGTCACCGAGGTACGGATCAAGGGCGTCGACCAGGGTGAGCAGATCGGTGCCCTGCCCACCGGGTTCTCCTGGGACACCTGGCACACCGTCTCCGCCGAGATCCGGGGCACCCGCCTCACCGTGGAGGTCACCGGCGACCGGCTCCGCGACCCGGTCGCCGAGCAGACCCGCACCCTGCCCGCCGCCGCCGTCCACGCCGGAGCGGTCTCCGCGGCCGCCAAGGGCGCCGGGGCCGAGGCCGACAACGTCGGCGCCACCGCGCTGTACACCCCCGTCACCGAGCGGGCCCCCGTCGCCCGGCCCGGAGCCCTGCTCCCCGCCTACAGCGACGAGTTCGACACCGCGACGCTCCCCGGCACCACGGCCGACTCCGCCTGGAGCTGGGTACGCGGCCCCGCCACCGGCACCACCATGGTGAACGGCGCGCTCTCCTGGCCCACCTCCAACACCGAGTTGTACCTCGGCGACAACACCGCCCCTGTCCTGCTGCGCCCCGCACCCGCGGGCGACTACACGGTGGAGACCAAACTCCACTTCACCCCCACCACCAACGCCCAGCAGGCCGGGCTGGTGCTCTACGAGAACGACGACCGCTGGTTCAAGCTCACCCACTCGGTGCTGCCGCTCAACAACGGCAACGGGGCCATGCTCCACGTGACCGAGTTCGGCAAGGAGGGCGAGCGGCCCACCACCACCCCGCCGACCGCCGTCGCCAACGCCCCGATGTTCGGCGGCCCCACCGCCGACACCCTCTGGCTGCGGCTCACCCACCACCTCGACACCGCCAGCCAGGAGCACGAGGTCCGCGCCTCCTCCAGCCGCGACGGCGTGCACTGGACGCTCAGCGGGGTGTGGACCCTGCCGGTCAAGGGCGATCTGAAGATCGGCCTGATCTCCGACAACCACGTGGGCGCGGTGGCCGACTTCGACTACGTACGGACCTACGGGCCCCCCGCGACCCTCGCACCGGCGAAGCCGGGGTCGTCCGAGCCGGGGGCGTCCGAGCCCGCGCACGGGAAGCCGTCGCACGGGAAGCCCCGGGCGAAGAAGTAGGACCGGCCGACGGCCCGGTCGGCACGAGGAAGCGCCCGCACACATCATTCCGGTGTGCGGGCGCTTCGCCGTACTGAGCGGGGGCCGTCAGGCCAGGGCGACGAACTGGGTCTCGACGACCGCGAGCGGTACGGCGAGGTCCTTCGGAGCCGTGGCGCCGTCGGCCGCCGTGGTGGTGAAGAGGGCGATGGTGGAGCCGCGCCGCATCACGGCGATCTTCTCCGGGGAGTCCGTCGCGTCGCTGCCGGTGGTCTGCCGGGCGACGCCGAAACCCATCGCCTGATCGGCGCCCTGGGGCGCCAGCTCACGGGTCACGGCCGTCACGCGGTGCTCCGTGCCGGAGACCTTGAGCGTGAAGCCGCCGGTGCACGCGTCGGCCGCGTCGGAGAGGGCGCTCAGGGCGGCGGTGGCCTTCTCCTCGTCCTGGTAGACGGTGAGGGTGACGGTGGTGGTCAGGCCGTCGCCGGTGACCCGGCGGAGAACGGTGTCCTCGGGGGAGCCGAGGGCGGTGCCGGCGACCGCGCGGGCCAGCGGCCCGCACGGCTTGTCCGTCTCGACGTCCTTGGGCCGGGGGGCCTGGGCGCCGGTCGGGGTGGTGACCGTCGCCCCCGGGACGCTGCCGGTTTTCAGGGCCTTCGCCTTGAGGCCGCCGACGCCGGTGGGGGCGGGGCTGGGGGCACCCTGGCGTTGCAGGCCCCCGCCCCCGCCGTTGCTGCCGCTGACGGAGCATCCCGCCGCGAGGAGCAGGGCCGCGGCCGACACCGCGCAGGCGGTGACCCGGCGGGCTGCCGTGCCGTGTGCGTACCGCTTCATCGTGTCGTCCTCCTCCGTACGGTCCTGGTCCTCGGGCGGTTTGATCATCAGCCCATCGCCATCTTGTTCTCCCAGCCACCGCTGATGACGGTGGTGGGGGTGCCGCCCCAGGTGGCCGTGGCCTTGTAGAAGCGGGCCGTACCGTCCGCCATGATCGCCCAGATGTCGGGGATGCCGTCCCCGGAGACGTCCGGGGTGCCCGTCATCAGCGGGATGTTCGCCAGGCTCCAGCCCGTACCGAACTCGGCGTCCACACCGGTCGCGGAGTTCACCGCGCTGGCGAGCGAGGTCAGGCTGGTGCCGCCCGCCGGGTCCGCCTTGCCGATGCGCAGCAGCAGCCGGTCGCTGGCGAAGGTGCGGTAGACCAGGTCGGCGACGCCGTCGCCGTTGTAGTCGCCGACGTTGACCAGATCGCGGTCGGTCCAGGCCGACGCGGACAGCCGGGTCGCGGTCTGGAAGGTGCCGCCGGTGTAGCCGGAGAAGACCCACAGGGTGTCGCCGGAGGTCGCGAAGAGCTCCGGGCGCCTGTCGCCGGTGATGTCGCCGGTCGCCAGGATCTGGGTGAACGTCGACGGGTCGGGGGCGTTCGACGGCAGCCACACCTCGGTGCGCTGCTCGACGTCGACGCTGCCGTAGCCGTCGCCCCGGTAGATCCAGAGCTTCCCGTCCCCGGTGCGGGCGACCACGTCCTGGATGCCGTCGCCGGGCAGGAAGTCGCCGTTGTGGGTGATCAGCGAAGGCTTGCCGGCCGAGTCCAGCCAGTAGGTGCCCCCGTCCGAGACTCCGTCCTCGTCGAGGTCGGCCTCCAGACTGATCCCGTCGCGGTGCGCGGCCTGGAGCGAGACGTGGATGTCGCCGGTGGTGGTGGCCGGGTAGAGGCGCAGGTCACCGGTGGCGTCGAGCAGGTAGAGGTCGGCGACCCCGTCCCCGGTCACGTCGCCCGCCTTGTCCGCCGCATCGCGGGGGGTGACGTAGAAGAGGTACTGCGTCGCGGTGGACGAGGTGTTGCCCGAGGCGTCGGCCGCCTTGGCGTAGAGGACGTTGGGACCGGCTGACAGCGGCGGGATGGCCACCGTGACCGAGCCCCCGGCGGCGACGGTCGCCGTGGTCTTGCTGAGGCTGGTCGAGTTCACCGAGTACAGGTACTTCACGGTGTCGGTCGAACCGGCGGCGCTGAAGGTGAACTTGCCCGTGGTACCGAACTTGACCTTGCTCCAGTTGGTGCCGCTGCCGTCGTCCTCCGGGTAGTCCGTGGAGGTGATGTCCGGCGAGTTCGGCGCCGAGGAGTCGTACACGAAGCCGCAGTCGACGGTGCCCGCCGGGCCGTAGGTGGACGCGGCCCCCGAGGAGTCGAGCGCCCGCACCCGCCAGAAGTAGGTCTTGCCGTTGGCGAGCGCGCTGGCCGTGCCGTCCGCGCCGTCGATGACCACGCTGGCCGCGCCGCTCGAGTCGACCGTCCGGTTCCCGTCGTAGACCTTGGTGGTGCTGCCGGACTGCCAGAGCTCGAAGTCCAGGTACTTCAGGTCGCCGTCCGGGTCGGAGGACTTGGCGGCCAGTGTCACGTCGCTGAGCCCGACCGACGGGTAGGGGCTGCTGGTGTCGCAACCTGTACCCGGGGAGATGTCGAGGCTGGTGGGCTCGGCCGGCTTGCGGTTGTAGGTGATCACGATCTTCGGGGCGGACTCGCCCTCGGCCTTGAACTTCTTCCAGGAGTACGAGGAGTCCTCGGTGCTCGCCTGGAGGCCGATGGTGAAGTTGGTCCAGCCGCCGTCCGCCGCGTCCTGTGCGACCGACTTGCCGTCGTAGACCACGTACGCGTCCGGGCAGGAGGAACTCCAGCCGTTGGCGAACGACTTCCTGCCGATCTCCGCGGACTTCGACGGCGGGTTGTTCCAGGTCGTGGACGAGGAGATGCCGCCGGTGCGCCAGACCTGCATCTCGCGGGCCGAGCAGGACCAGCTGTACGTCTCGTAGAACCGGAGGTCGGCCTTGGTGACGGTGGCGCCCTTGATGCTTGACGTCCAGGCGAGCCGGAAGTAGGAGCGGGAGAGGCCGCCGGTGGTCGACTCGTAGCCGACGCGCGCCTCGGTGGTGCCGGTGTTGTAGTTGGCGCCGTCGTAGAAGCTGGACGTCGGGTACTTCTTGTACGTCGTCGTCCAGTTCTTCGTCTTGCCGGTGAGCGACGGGTCGATGAAGACCGGGAACACCGTCTTCGCGCTGGTCAGCAGCTCCTTGTCCGGAGTGATGGCCAGGGTGGCGTCGGCAGTGCCGCCGCCCGTGAGGGCGGCGGTGCCCACCGCGCTGTGCGCCCCGATCTGCGGACCGGCGAGGCCGGGCAGGCTGAGCACGTCCGTCGTGTCGGCGGAGCGGAAGGCAGCGCGCGAGACGGTCGCGCCCGAGCGGGCGGAACCGTAGGACGACTGATCGGCGGTGCCCGCCGACGGCTCGTCACCGGGCGTGGGCTCGGCGGACGGCGAGGGCGGCGTGGTGGCCGTGGAATCGCCCTCCGGAGCGGCGGTGTCGTCGCTCTCCGGGGCGTCCGGATCGGCCGGGGCGTCCGTGGACTCGGTGCCGGGCTCCTCCGAGTACGACGGCGACGGGTCCACTCCGGGCTCGGGAGCCTCGGGGGCGTCGGGGTCCTCGCCCTCCGTCAGGGCCGGGCGGCCCGCGGAGTCCCACAGGAACGGGGTCGGCGAGACCGCGATCTCCGCACCGGACGCGTCCTCGGCGGTGACCGCGTGGGTCACCGCGTCCAGGTGGAAGGAGAGGTCGGGGGAGCTCAGGCGGTACGAGAGGTCCGTGCCGGCCAGAGCCTTCGCGGCCTCGGCGTCGTGCACGACCAGAACGTGGGTGAAGCCGCTGTCCCGGGCCGTCAGCAGCAGGTCGACACCGTCGAACACGCCCGGGTAGAGGGCGGTGTCGCCGTCGACGCGCGGCGCCGGCAGCTCGCCCGGCCAGCTCATCGTGATCTCGTGGCCGCCGGAGCTGAGGGTGACGAGATCCTGATAGGCGGGGGCGTCGTCGGTCGCGACGGGCACGGCGTTGGTGCCGCCTGCCGTTCCGGTCACCGCGTGGGTGCCGCCGGCCGCTCCGGTCACCGCGTGGCTGAAGGAGGCGCGTGACACGGTGAACGAAGCCTGCCGGGCTCCGGACTTGCCCTTGGCCTTCCCCGTCGTGCTCGCACCGCCCCCGGCGGAGAACACCACCGGGTCGGAGGCGGCCCTGGGCTCCCAGCCCCGGTCCGTACGGGCCAGGGTGGAGTCCAGCGGCTTCCAGACGCCGTCGACCTTCGCGCGCACCGGAGCGCCGTGCGCGGTGAGTTCGAAGCTGCCGTCCGGCAGCGCGAACGTCGTCGAGGTGGCGTCCCGCAGGGCGGCCACCTCGACGCGCTTGCCGGTGCGGACGGCCTGCTTCTGCGCGCCGTTCTCGTCGAGCGGGGCGGTGGCGGGCGACACGGGTGTGGCGGACTGCCGCACCGGGTCATCGGGGGCGGGCCCGAGCATGGCGAAACCGAGACCGGCGGCGACGAGCGCCGCCACTCCCGCCGCGGTGCGCCGGGCGATTGCCCGGCTGGGACGACGACGTTCCACGGTGCTGGATTCCCTCCCCCAAAAACGGCGCGCGTCAACTCCGGAGGACAGGTCAGGACGGCTGTCCAGCCGTATTCACCCGGACCGTTCCGGAAAGCGCACGCCGTTCACGTTTTCAGTAAACCCCGATCCAAATCGGCCCTGTCCGGTGACTGGGAACGGTTCCGAGAGGTGGGGCGAGTGAGAAGCATGCCGGAAGGAGCACGAGGCATCCATAGACGTGGTCGTCCCGTGGACGTCACGGTGCGTTCACCGCCGGATCCGCGGAGGCGCCACCGAGTTGCGCCCGTCTCCTTCCCCGGGCGGTCCGGGCCGGGGGCCGAAGTGCGCGTACATGCAGGAAACATCCCGAAAGAGGCTCCAGGATGCCCTGTGAGTGACGAGAGCTCTGCTTTGTTCGCATAGCGGACGATCTCTGGTGCCATGGACCCCATTTTCAGTATCCAAGGCATAGAAACGGTAAAGCTGGAATGGGAGGAATTAGCGTGTGATTGAAATCACTGGAGCCTCGGATCATTTGACGAGTTGTGAATCCGTGCCTGAACATTCGGCGAATCAATTAGCCTTCGGCGCCGTGTGCTTCCGCATGGATCGGCCGGTGGTCGGGATCGACTGTGGGGGGCCGCGGCCGTCGTGTGGGGATCGCTTTCATGGAGTGGCCGGGGGTATCTCCCCGGCACCGAGGAGCAGCGCCGTCGTCGGCGTCGGGCGCGCATCGGCGTGGTCGTCGTCGCGGCGACCGCCGTGACGATCGGCATGCTGCCGAGTTCGTACGCCGTACCGCCGCCCAGCAGCCGCTCGGGCGTCGACCTCGTCGACCTGCCCAAACCCGAACTCGCCCCAGGTGAGGACGGCGGCGGCCTCGCCGACATGACGACGGCCGATGTGCCGCCGGGCGAGGACTACGAGCCGACGAAGATCACCGCCCCGGTGGGCACCGGCATCACGACGCCGGCCACCGGGACGGTGGACGCGCTGGCGCCGGGCGAGACGCAGCAGATCAGCACGCTGCCGATCGGGATCGGTGCTCCGGCGACGGCGACGTCCGAGGAGACGACGGCGCTGGAGGGTGACTGGCAGGTCGCGTTGGCCAGTCAGGCGGAGTCCTCGGCGGCCGACGTCGAGGGTCTGGTCTTCACCGTGACCCCGCCCGCGGCTGCCACGGGCGACGCGGTAGTGGCCCTGGACTACACCGAGTTCGCCGAGCTGTACGGCGCGAACTGGGCGGACCGGCTCCAGCTGGTCAAGTTCCCCGAGTGCTTCCTGACCACCCCGGACGTCGAGGGCTGTGCGGAGCCGACCGAGGTGGACACCACCAACGTCGTCGCGCCGCAGGCCACCGACGTCGAGGGCGACGGTGTCCTCGACGGTGAGCGCCGCATCGAGGCGACCCTCGACGTCGCCGACCTGACCGACACGGGCCCCGTGGCGACGGACGCCGTGGCGACCTCGACCGGGACCGTCTCGCAGGCCCTGTACGTCAAGCCGACCTCCGGCTCGGCCCCGCTGACCCGGATCGCGGCCCTCAGCGCCGCGGCCAACTCGGGCTCCTCGGTCTTCATGGCGACCTCGGCGGGCAGTGGCGCGAAGGGCGACTTCTCCGCGACCCCGCTGGCCAGCGCCGGTTCCTGGACGGCCGGCAGCAGCTCCGGCGGGTTCTCCTACACGTACAACCTCCAGGCGCCCAGCGTCCCCGGCGGCCCGGCCCCGAGCCTTGCCTTCGGGTACAACTCCCAGGGTGTGGACGGCCGTACGTCGGCCACGAACAACCAGGCGTCGTGGATCGGTGACGGCTGGGACTACAACCCGGGTTCGATCACGCGTACGTACAAGACGTGCCGGGACGACACCGAGGGCGGCAACAACACCAAGCGCAAGACCAGCGACCTCTGTGACGGCTCGGAGAACGCGACCCTGACCCTGGGCGGTACGACCACCGAGCTGGTCAAGGACGACGACGAGACGGGCAACGAGTGGGTCACCGCCAACGGTGACGGCTCGCGCGTGCGGCTGCTGAAGGACACCTCGCTGGGCAACGGCGACTCCCTGGGCGAGTACTGGGAGGTCACCACCCGCGACGGCACCGTCTACTACTTCGGCAAGCACAAGCTCCCCGGCTGGAGCGACAACGGCACCGCCGCCGACGACCCGGTCACCAACTCCGTCCTCACCGTCCCCGTTTCGGGCAACCAGCCCGGCGAGGACTGCTACGACGCCGACTTCGCCAAGTCCTTCTGCACCCGCGGCTGGCGCTGGAACCTCGACTACGTCGTCGACACCTCCGGCAGCGCCATGTCCCTGTGGTGGGACAAGGAGAAGTCCCTCTACGCCAAGAACATGAAGTTCAAGACCCCGGTCTCCTACGACCGGGGCGGCTACCTCAAGCGCATCGACTACGGCCAGCGCGCCGGCACCCTCTTCAGTGCGGCCCCGCTCGCCCGCGTCGACTTCGCGGTGGACGAGCGCTGCTTCGTCGAGGACGGCATCGCGTGTTCAGAGGCGAACTTCACCTCGGGCGACTTCGCGAAGAACCACATCTGGTACGACACCCCCGCCGACCTCCTCTGCGAGTCCGGCAAGGACTGCTACGTCCCCGTACCGACCTTCTGGACCCGCAAGCGCCTGGCCCAGGTGACCACATCCACCCAGCGCACCGAGGGCTCCACCGCTCTGTCGAAGGTCGACTCCTGGACGCTGGAGCAGTCGCTCCCGGCCGAGCGCACCGACGAGGGCACCGCCCTCTGGCTCGACTCGATCACCCGCTCGGGCTACGGCACCGACGGCGAGTCCCAGGCCCTGCGTCCGGTCACCTTCGTCGCCAACACCCAGCCGATGCCGAACCGGGTGCGCCGGGGCGAGAAGGACCCGAACCCGACGTTCGACCGGCTGCGCGTCGAGCGGATCATCAGCGAGTACGGCGGCGAGACCTTCGTCGACTACCGCGAGCCCACCGGCGCCTGCAAGAACGGCTCCGGCTTCCCTGCCGTCGAGTCCAACACGCTGCTCTGCTACCCGGCGTACTGGCATCCGGACCCGGACAAGGTCGACGAGTCGATCGAGTGGTTCAACAAGTACGTCGTCGACAACGTCCAGGAGCTCCCGGGCGTCAAGGGCGTCGAGCCCGTCACCACCTCGTACGTCTACGGCGACAACGGTGACACCAAGGGCGCCTGGGCCCTGAACCAGGCCGAGTTCTCCAAGAAGAAGACCCGCACCTACGACCAGTGGCGCGGCTTCAGCCGGGTCCGCACGGTCAGCGGCGCCGACTCCTCGGACACGTACGAGGGCAGCGCGAAGTCCATGTCGGACGTGCGCTACTTCCGCGGCATGGACGGGGACCCGCTCCCCGGCGGCTCCAAGCGTTCGGTGACCGTCCTCGACAACGACGGCGTCAAGATCGCCGACGACGTCGAAGCTCTCCAGGGCCGGGTCGCCGAGGAACTCGACTACACCGCCAACAATGGCACCCTGGTCTCCCGCTCGGTCGACTATCCGAAGGTCGTGGAGCTGGCGAGCCGGGCCCGTGACGGCGGCATCCCGGCGCTGAAGGCGTACCGGGTGCTGGACGACCACACCATCACCACCACCCGCTCCTCGGGCACGTACGACGTGAACGAGACGCGGCAGTGGCGGTCCTTGCGGACCAACACCACGTACGACGACACCTACGGCCTGCCGCTCACCGTGGAATCCCTCGGTGACACCGGCAAGACCGGCGACGAGTCGTGCTCAGTCCTCAGCTATGTCCACAACACGTCCAAGAATCTGATCGGCCTGGACAAGGAGACGCTGACGACGGCAGGCACCTGTGCCGCCGCCGCGACCGCTCCGGTCTCCGCCCGTATCGCCGGGTCCCGAGTCGCCTACGACGACTTGGCCTTCGGCGCCACCCCGACCTCGGGTTCGGCGACGACCACGTGGTCGCTGAACGGGCCGGGTGACGCCTGGCAGCAGACCGCCACGCTCACGTACGACTCCCTCGGGCGGGTCCTGAGCACGACCAACGCGAAAAACGAGACCGAGAAGACGACGTACACGCCGTCCACCGGCCAGGTCTACTCGATCACCGAGGAGAACGCGAAGCACCAGACCTCCACCAGCTACCTGGAGCCCGCTCGCGGCACCACGCTGAAGGAGGTCGACGCCAACGGGCGCACGACCCTCTACCAGTACGACGCCTTGGGCCGCACCACCGCCGGATGGGGCACCTCGCAGGCCGCCACCGAGGCTCCGTCGGTGAAGTTCACCTACAACACTGCCCCCGGCGAGCCGGTCAACGTCATCAGCTCCACGCTGAAGGACAACGGCACCGACTACGACGACTCCGTCGTCTTCTACGACGGTCTGGGCCGTGAGCGCCAGCGCCAGGAGCCGGCGGTCGGCGAGGGCCGTCTGATCACCGACACCATCTACAGCGCCAACGGCACCATCGCCCGCACCAACAACGGTTATTACGCGGACGGTCTGCCCCAGGCGGTGATGTACGAGGTCGACTCCGACTTCAAGATCCCGAACGCGACCCTCTACAAGTACGACGGCCAGGGGCGCATCCTGTCGGAGACCCCGTACATGGCGGGCGCGACCGTGCCCACCAAGGCCACCCGGTACGAGTACAACTACGACTCCTCCACGGTCATCCCGCCCACCGGCGGTGCCGCCCAGCGGAGTTGGAGCGACGCGTTGGGGCGGACGGTCCGGGTCGACACCTTCACGGACGCGGCACGTTCCGCGTACCGGTCGACGACGTACTCCTTCGACGCGCGCGGCGACCAGGTCAAGGCCGAGGACTCGGCCAAGAACGTCTGGTCCTGGACGTACGATGCGCTCGGCCGTCCGCTGACGACAACCGACCCGGACACGGGTACGACCGTCACGACGTACGACGCGCTGAACCGGCCGGAGACGGTCACGGACAGCAAGCAGAGCAAGGTCTGGACGAAGTACGACGAGCTGGGCCGGACTGTCGAGCAGCGGAAGGACTCGTCCACGGGCGAGCTCCTGACGTCGACCGCGTACGACACGGTCATCGGCGGCCTCGGCCAGATGGCCTCATCCACCCGCTACACGGACGGGCTGCCGTACACCAGCACGGTGACCGGCTACACCCCGGAGTACCAGCCGACGGGGACCAAGCTGACCCTTCCGGCGACGATTGCCGCGCAGTACGGCCTGCAGGAGACGTACGCCTACACGTACGAGTACAGCAAGTCCGGCCAGCTGAAGACGGCTTCACTGCCTTCCGCCGGTGGTCTGGCTCCCGAAAAGATCGTCACTCGGTACAACGAGGACGGCCTGCCGGTCTCGACGTCGGGTATCGACTGGTACAACGCGGACACCGACTACAGCGTCTACGGAGAGGTGCTCCGGGCGGTCACCGGGGAGAACCCCAACCGGGTCTGGACGACCAACCTGTACGACGAGCGCACCGGTGAGCTGACCAAGGCGTACACCGACCGTGAATCCACCAGCGACACCTCCACCGTCCTCGGCAACCGCGTCAACGTCCGTTCCTACGGGTACGACCCGGCGGGCAACGTCACCAAGATCGAGGACGCGGTCGACTCCAAGACCGACCGCCAGTGCTTCACCTATGACGCGATTGGCCAGCTCACCGAGGCGTGGACCGCGTCCGACACCGCCTGCGCGGTGACCTCCACCGGCACGCCGAGCGCGCCGACCATCGGCGCCGATGGTGACGGCTACCACAAGTCGTACACTTACGACGCCGTGGGCAACCGGAAGACCGAGGTCGACCACTACCTTGGTACCGTCGGCACCACCACCACGGTGCTGGACCCGGCGAAGGACGCCAGCGTCTCCTACGCCTACGGCAAGGCGGACGGCACCCAGCCGCACACCCTGACCGGGATTTCGTCCACCTATCTGACGGACGCCGGAGCGAAGGTCACCGAGGCCTCGACCCGTACGTACGACAAGGCGGGCAACACCGAGACCCGGACGGACGGCGGCGACGAGCAGGGCCTGACCTGGACCTGGGACGGCAAACTGGAGTCGGTCACCGGTTTCGGTGAAAGCGGCTCCGGCCCCTGGATCGGGCTGTCGGGCAAGTGCATCGACCTGGCGTCCAGCTCCACGGTCGCGGGTACGGCGATTCAGCTCTATGGATGCAACGGCACCCGTGCCCAGAACCTGAGGATCGAGGGCGCCACGCCCACCGACTCCTCCAAGGGTGCGCTGAAGGTCATGGACCAGTGCGTTGTCCCGAAGGACGGCGCAACCGCCGACGGCACGGCCGCCGTCATCGCCAAGTGCACCGGTGCCGCGGCCCAGCAGTGGACCACGGTCGAGTCCGGGCACAAGCTCAAGCACGTCGCGTCCGGCAAGTGTCTCGTCGTCCCCGGCGCCAACACGGCCGCGGGCACCGATCTGACGCTCGGCACCTGTGACGCGAGCGGAACCGCCCAGTCCTGGGCGCCGGCCGACGAGACGAAGTACGTCTACGGCCCGTCCGGCGACCGCCTGATGGCGATCACCGCCGGCACCCGCACGCTCTACCTCGGCGACACCACCGTCTCGGTCAACGTGGACGGCACGCCGAACTACTCGGAGCGGTACTACCAGCAGGCCGGCGCTCCGGTGGTGATGCGGTTCAAGCAGGGCGGCGGCGCGGACCAGCTATCGATGCAGGTGACCGACCAGAACGGCACCGCCTACATCAATGTCAAACTCGCCGCGGGCAACGCGGTGAAGTTCGACAAGACCGACCCGTTCGGGGTGGTCCGAAAGGAGAACGCCAACTGGCTCTCCCACAAGGGCTACATCGGCGGCGACGACGACAACTCCACCGGCCTGGTCCACCTCGGGGCACGTGAGTACGACCCCGAGATCGGCCGTTTCATCTCCGCCGACCCGGTGCTAGACCTGGCCGACCCGGTGCAGATGAACGGGTACGTCTACTGCGAGAACAACCCCGTCACCTTCGCCGACCCGAGCGGCCTGATGCTGGACGGTGGCGGTGGTGGCGGTGGCGGTGGCGGCACCGCGGAGACCGCCGAGGAGGCCTGGGCCAACCAGCAGCTGAACACCTCGATGTCCGAGATCATCATGAATGTCGGATGGGCGGTGTTCAAGGAGTTCATCGGTTGGAACGACGTCGTCAGCTGCTTCTCCCGCGGTGACATGTGGGCCTGCGGTTCGCTGATCATCGACGCGATCCCGTGGACCTCGGTCTTCAGCAAGGGCAAGAAGATCTGGCGCGCGGTCGAGAAGACCTTCAGTGCGATCAGCGCTTGGCGCAAGGCGCAGGAGAAGGCTCGCAAGATCATCGCGGCGGCCAAGGCGGCCCGCGCGGCTGCCAAGAGAGCTGCCGCCGCTGCGAAGGCCGCGGCCAAGAGGGCGGCGCAGCAGGCCAAGAAGAAGGCGCAGGAAGCAGCCACCCGCGCCGCCAAGAAGGCGGCGGAGAAGACCGGAAACGCCGCCCAGAGGGTGAAGAAGGCGGCTGCCAAGACCAACGAGAAGGTGAAGAGCGCAGCTCAGAAGGCCAAGCAGACCGTCACCCGCAAGAAGGGATGCGCCGACAACAGTTTTGTCCCCGGTACCAAGGTCCTGATGGCCGACGGTACGGCCAAGCCCATTGAGGATGTCCGCAACGGGGACCAGGTTCTGGCGACGGACCCGGAGACGGGCGAAACGAGTGCCGAGACCGTCACTGCGCAGATCAAGGGCGAGGGGGTCAAACACCTCGTCGAGGTGACGATCGACACCGACGGGGACAAGGGCGACGGTCGCGCGACCATCACGGCGACCGACAACCACCCCTTCTGGGTCGAGGAGCTCGGCGCGTGGCTCGAGGCCACCGACCTCAAGGTTGGCGAGTGGCTGCGGACGAGTTCGGGAACGTACGTCCAGGTCGAGGCCGTGCGGCGATGGACGGATTCCGAGGCGACGGTCCACAACCTGACCGTCAACGACCTGCACACCTACTACGTGCTGGCGGAAGACACCTCCGTCCTCGTCCACAACTGCGGTCCGAAGGAATTCGAGCCGAGCCGCCCCGGCACCGACGACAGCCCGCAGGGCGATCTTCCCTCGGACGCGGGCATTCGTCCGGGAGAGGCTCTCGCGGACGGTGACTACCACTACGTGGTACGGACCGACGGCTCCCTCCGCTCCATGGAGGACTACTCGATGTGGGACCTCAACCCCGATGCCGGCCACACGTCTCTGGGCGACCATCAGCCAGTGATCATGGCGGGTACGTTCAAGGCGCGAGGCGGTCAGATCACGAGGTTCGACAACTTCTCGGGTCATTACCACCCCCAGCCGGAACCCGGCTACATGCCACTGCAGTTCATCGCACGTGCGGCGTTCGCGCGGCACGGCCTCCAAGTGGCCGATGATGCCTGGAGACTCTGGAAGCCAGGAATGCCCTTGCTCAGTTAGAGGCTGTCCGAGGGGGTGACCCCGGCGCGTGAAGGTGCCGCCGAGCAGGTCGGTGGATCGGCAGATCCCCGACCCGGCTCGGCGGCACCTGCGTGTGGGGCGGCGGGCGCGAGAGGGAG
Source organism: Streptomyces sp. NPDC001770 (assembly GCF_053596135.1). NCBI lineage: Bacteria > Bacillati > Actinomycetota > Actinomycetes > Kitasatosporales > Streptomycetaceae > Streptomyces > Streptomyces sp. NPDC001770. The sequence continues at coordinate 84,395 of NZ_JBSFFN010000014.1, forward strand.
AAGCGGAACGAATGTCCGGCCGCGCCACCGGCCGGGGGACGCGAGCGGAGCGCGTCGACACGTCGATGAAAGAAGGTGACTGGTGAGCGTTCCGACCCTTTCCGGGGTACTGCGGCACGTCATGGAAGCACGCCGGCTGGACCCGGCCGGTCTGGCGGCACTGGCGGGCGTCGCGGAGCAGGAGACCGCGGCGATTCTGGGCGGCGCCCCACCACCCTTGCCGTCGATGGGGCCCCTCGCCCGTGCGCTCGGCCTGACCACGGCGGATCTTTACGAGATCGCAGGAGTCTCGCCGCCTTGGGGCCTGCTGCCCCGGGACCGCGGCGCGCAGGGGTGGCTCCCCGACCTGGTGGCACTGGAGCTCGGCCTCCCGGCCCGTTTCCGCCGTGAGCTGTGCCGTCTGGCGCGTTCGCTTCCGGTCGGTGCTGAGGCAGCACCGCCGCCGGACCGGCCGTACGAGCGGTATCCGCCCGGACCCGGGGCGCTCCTGGTGCGGATGCTGGGGAACCGCAACCTGGGCTGGAGCGCGGCTGCCCAGGTGCTGGCGCGGATGACGGATACCTGTCTGTCCGCGGCCACCATCGGCGCGCTGGGCCGGGGGCGCATCGAGCCGACCCCCGAGCTGACCGCCGGGCTGGGCACCGTGCTCGGACTCCCCGCGGACGTCCTGACGGCTCTGACGGGCGCCGCCCCCTCCGCCGTCGAGCCGGCCCCGCAGGTCGCCGACGCCGCTCTGCTGATCCGGGACACGAGCCGGCTGACGGAGGCCCAGGTGCTCCAGCTCATCCAGCAGGCGCGGTCCATGATTACGGAACGGAGAGAGTGATCGGCTGCCCCTGCGGTCCCGCAGGGGTGCCTCGCGTCGACCCGGTCCGAACGGGCGGCCGGGCGGGGCGTGGAGCACGAAGACCCCCGGCGCGGTGGAGGCGCCTGACCGCCCTCACCGCGCCGGAGGTCTTCACCTCTGACCGGCCGTTCCTGTCGGCGTCAGTGCACCGGCACCACCGGCGGCTGCTGTTCGCCCTCTTCGGCGAGGCGCTCCAGACCGCTCTTGGTCTTCAGCGGCTTCTCCTTGATGAAGAGGACCGCGACCAGCGCCAGCAGCGCGAAGGGCGCGCCGGCGAGGAAGACGGAGCCCGTCGCCACGCCGTACGCGTTTTCCACGATCACGCGCGCCTGCTCCGGCAGGGTCGCGAGGTCGGGGATGGCCCCGTCGCCGCCGCCCGACGCGGAGCTGCCGAAGCCCTTCTCCAGCTCCGAGGCGACCCGGTGGCTGAGTACCGCGCCGAGCGCGCTGGTGCCCACCGCGCCGCCGAGGCTGCGGAAGAAGGAGAGGGTGGAGGTGGCCGCGCCGAGTTCGGCGGCGGGCACGTCGTTCTGGGCGGCGAGGACCAGGTTCTGCATCAGCATGCCGACGCCGATGCCGAGGACGGCCATGCAGGGCGCGATGACCAGGAAGGACGTTCCGGCACCGATCGTGGAGAGCAGGCACATGCCGGCCGTCATGATGACGCCGCCCGCGACCAGGAACGCCTTCCACTTGCCGCGCCGGCTGATGAGCTGCCCGGCGACGGTGGTGGAGACCATCAGGCCGAGGATCATCGGCAGGCTCATCAGACCGGCGATCGTCGGGGACTTGCCCAGCGAGATCTGGAAGTACTGCGAGAGGAAGACGGTGCCGCCGAACATGGCCACACCGACGAGGAAGCTCGCCACGGTGGTCAGGGAGACGGTCCGGTTGCGGAAGATGCTCAGCGGGATCATCGGCTCCTGGACCTTCGACTCGACCAGGACGGCGAGCGCGATCAGGACGGCACCGCCGAGGACGAGCGCGGCCGACGGGCCGGAGACCCAGTCGAACTTCGAGCCGCCGAGGGTCACCCAGAGCAGCAGGGCGCTGACCCCGGCCATGATGAGGAAGGCGCCGAGATAGTCGATCTTCGCCTCGCGGCGGACGACGGGCAGCTTCAGCGTCTTCTGCAGCAGGAAGATGGCGAGCAGCGCGAACGGTACGCCGATGAAGAAGCACCAGCGCCAGCCGAGCCACGAGGTGTCGACGAGGACGCCGCCGATCAGCGGTCCCGCGACGGTGCCGACCGCGAAGACCGCGCCGAAGATGCCGGAGAACTTGCCGAGTTCACGCGGCGGGATGATCGAGGCCATCACGACCTGGGCGAGCGCCGTGAGACCGCCGGCGCCGATGCCCTGGAGCACCCGGCTGATGATGAGCACCGTGACGCTGTGGGAGAAGCCGGCGACCAGCGAGCCGACGACGAACATCGACAGGGAGAGCTGGAGCAGCACCTTCTTGTCGTACAGGTCGGAGAGCTTGCCCCAGACCGGCACGGTCGCGGTCATCGCCAGCAGCTCGGCGGTGACCACCCAGGTGTACGCGGACTGGCTGCCGTGCAGGTCGGTGATGATGCGCGGGAGCGCGTTGGCGACGACCGTCGAGGCGAGGATGGCCACGAACATACCGGCCATGAGACCGGACATGGCCTGGATTATCTGGCGATGATTCATGGATGAGGACTCCCGGGCTTCGGGCGTCACGGCAGCGGACATCGGCTGGCGTACCTCTTGTTTCTGATGGTGCGGCCGTCTCCGGGGGAGCGGCGGTTGCGGAAAGAGCGGGTCGGCCCGGGACGGGCCGCCGGGGGCACGTGACGGCTCGGCGGACTACTCGCCGAGGCCGGAGGCGAGTTCGTCGAACGCCTCGTCGTAGAGGGTCAGGAAGGAGCGGGACCGGCCGGTGGCGGTCCAGATCTCCACGGCGGCCCGGACGGTGGCGATGGTGGCGTGCACCAGCAGCCGGGGGCGCAGGTCGGTCCTGGGGTCCTGGCCGAGGCGTTCGGCCACCGCCGCGATGAGCGCCTCCTCGTCGGCGCCGCGCGCCGCGAGAAAGCGGGGGAAGAGCGCAGGGGTGCGGTCCAGCACGGTGCACTGGAGCTCCCACCGCTCCGGCGCGTCCTCGATGTGGGCCAGTTCCTCCCCGAGGACCTGGCGGAGTACGGCGAGCGGGCCGAGGCCGGCCGGTGCCGAGAGCACCGTGTCGCGGGTCCGTACGGCGCTGTCCGGGTCCGGGACGAGGATCGCGTCGTCGAGGTGGGCGAAGTAGTTGAAGAAGGTCCGCACCGAGACCCCGACCGCCGCGGTGACCGCTTCCACCGTCACCTGGTCGAGGCCGTGCTCGGCCGCCATGCGCAGGGCCGTGTCGGCCAGCGCTTCACGGGTCGCGCGCTTCTTGCGCTCGCGCAGTCCGGGCGGCGGCGGGGGAGAGGAGGTCACGAAGGTGCATGCTATGCAAAAGTGCACAGTCTGCAAAGTTCATTCTTTTCGAGCCAATCCTCTGCTCCGGCCGATGAGTTCCCGGCGTGTGGGCCGTCTACCTCTTCGAGAGCGCACGGAAGCGGAGCCAGGATGGCAGGGGAGCCGGACGGGCTCCGAGGCGCCGGACGGACCGCCGCCGAATTCCGGCGGCGTCGCGACGGAGGAGTGGGACCACCATGGAAAAGATGATCTTCGTGAACCTTCCGGTGAAGGACCTGGATGTCAGCAAGGCCTTCTTCGAGAAGCTCGGCTACCACTGCAACCCCGGCTTCACCGACGAGCACGCCGCCTGCGTCGTCATCAGCGACGCGATCTACGTCATGCTGCTCACCGAACCGCGCTTCAAGGACTTCACCACCAAGGAGATCGCCGACGCGGAGAAGTCGACCGAGGTCATCCTCTGTCTGAGCGCGGAGAGCCGCGCCGAGGTGGACGAGACCGTCGACACGGCGCTGGCCGCCGGAGGCTTCCCGGCGGGCGAGACCCAGGACTACGGCACGATGTACGGCCGTTCCTTCCAGGACCCCGACCACCACGCCTGGGAAGTCATGTGGATGGACCCGGCCGCCGTCGCCGAACGCTCCTGACGCTCCCCGGGGCTCAGAGCCCCGGGTACGTCACCCCGGTGAGCTGCTGGGAGGCCGACCAGAGCCGCTCGCCCGCCACGTCGTCGCGGGTGCGCCGCGCCCGCCAGGACGGGGCCGGCGCACCGCGCCACCCCAGCCGCCCCGGTCCGGTGAACGAGTCGGGGCGGACCCCCGGCGCCGTCGCCGCGTACAGCACGGGCAGCGCCCCGGCCGTGGCGGTCTGCGCGAACAGCAGGTTGCCCAGCCCCATCACCCTCTCCCTGAGGGGGCGTTGCTCCAGACGGGGCCCCGCCTTCGTCAGGTTGGTGGAGGCGTACCCGGGGTGGGCGGCCGCCGCCACGATCGGCGAACCGGACCGCGCCAGCAGCCGCGCGAACTCGTGGACGAAGAGCAGGTTGGCGGACTTGGAAGCGCCGTAGGCGACCCAGCGCCGGTAATCGTGCTCGCTGTTGAGGTCGCCCATGTCGATGTCGGCCAGCGCGTGCAGCCCGCTCGACACCGTCACCACCCGGGCCTTCCCGGCGGCGCGCAGAGCGGGCAGCAGCAGCCCGGTCAGGGCGTAGTGCCCGAGGTGGTTGACCCCGAACTGCGTCTCGAAGCCGTCGGCGGTCCGCCCGTACGGCAACGCCATCACGCCCGCGTTGTTGACGAGCAGATCGATCCGGTCCGGTGCGTGCGAGGCCGCGAACTCCCGTACGGAGGCGAGGTCCGCCAGGTCCAGCGGTACGAACGCCACGTCCGCCCCGGACACCGCCCGCCGGATGCGGTCCGCGGCGCCCTCCCCGCGCTCCTCGTCACGGCAGGCGAGCAGTACCCGGGCGCCGTGCCGGGCCAACTCCCGTGCCGTGACGAGGCCGAGGCCGCTGTTGGCCCCGGTGACCACGGCCGTGCGGCCGCTCTGGTCGGGGATGTCGTGCGTGTTCCAGCCCTGGATCATGGGCCCCAGGGTACGACCGGCGGACCGGGCCGGCGCAAACGGGACGCCCGCCGGACACGACCTAAGCCTCCCGGAGCTCGAACGCCTCCACCGCCACCTCGTCGTCGTCCAGGCAGGCCCCCGTCGCGAGGTCGAAGCGCTGCTTCAGCAGCGGCGACGCCACGAACGGCCGCCCCCCGGCCGAGCCGACCAGCCCGCGCGAGAGGACGTACGCCCCAGTGAAGGGGTCCCGGTTGTCGATCGCGTACGCGCGTCCCGCCCGGTCCAGGAACACCGCCACCTGGCGGCCGTCCGGCAGCAGCGCCGCCACCCCGCGTCCGGGGTCCAGCAGGGAGCGGTCGCAGAGCGTGAACCACCCTCCCTCAAAAGCGAGTTGCACCACTGTCGTGCGGTCCGGGGCGGGCGCGTGGGCCGTCGTCGTCGCAGTCATCAGGATGCGGTCCCTTCCAGCGTACGGATGGCGAGCACCGGGCCCGCGAGGATGTCCAGGTCGGGCTTGACCTGGTCGCGCTCCGGCACGAACCGCACCGAGGGGTCCGGGGCGTCGGGCGCGTTCACGAAGGTCACGAACCGGCGCAGCCGCTCCGGGTCGTCGATGGTCTCGGCCCACTCGTCGCGGTACCCCGCGACGTGCTCGGCCATCATCCGCTCCAGCTCGTCGCAGAGGCCGAGCGAGTCGTGCACCACCACGTCCCGCACGTGGTCGAGGCCGCCCTCGATCCGGTCCAGCCAGGTCGAGGTGCGCTCCAGCCGGTCCGCCGTGCGGATGTAGAACATCAGGAACCGGTCGATCAGGCGCACGAGTTCGGCGTCCGAGAGGTCCTGGGCGAGGAGGTCCGCGTGGCGCGGGGTGGCACCGCCGTTGCCGCCCACGTAGAGGTTCCAGCCACCGGCGGTGGCGATGATCCCGAAGTCCTTGCCCCGGGCCTCCGCGCACTCGCGGGCGCACCCGGAGACCGCCGACTTGAGCTTGTGCGGGGAGCGAAGCCCCCGGTAGCGCAGCTCCAGATCGATCGCCATCCTCACCGAGTCCTGCACGCCGTACCGGCACCAGGTCTGCCCCACGCAGGACTTGACCGTCCGCAGCGACTTCCCGTACGCGTGCCCCGACTCGAACCCGGCGTCCACCAGCCTCGTCCAGATCAGCGGCAGCTGGTCGACGCGAGCGCCGAAGAGGTCGATCCGCTGACCTCCGGTGATCTTCGTGTAGAGCCCGAAGTCGCGGGCCACCTCGCCGATCACGATCAGCTTCTCCGGGGTGATCTCGCCGCCCGGGATGCGCGGCACGATCGAATAGGAGCCGTTCTTCTGGAGGTTGGCGAGGAAGTGGTCGTTGGTGTCCTGGAGCGCCGCCTGCTCGCCGTCCAGCACGTAACCGCTGGCGCCGACCGTGGGGGCGAGCGAGGCGATGACCGAGCCGACGGTCGGCTTGCAGACCTCGCAGCCGTCACCGCCGCGCGCCGACTCCCGGCCGTGCCCGTCGAGCAGCTCCGCGAAGGTGGTGATGCCCAGGGTGCGTACGATCTCGTACAGCTCGCTGCGGGTACGGGCGAAGCAGCCGCACAGCCCCGCGTCCTGGCTCCGCGGCAGCAGCTGCCCGATGACCTTGACGCAACTCCCGCACCCCGTACCCGCCTTGGTGCACTTCTTCACCTCGGGCAGGGTGGTGTGCTCGCAGATCGCGCCCTTGGTCACGTTGTGGCAGGAGCAGATGACGGCCTCGTCCGGCAGCGAGGACGGGCCCAGCGCGACCGGGCCGCCCGCACCGGCCGGGAGCACCAGCTGCTCCGGCGGCACCGGCAGGACCGTGCCCGTCATCGGCCGCAGCGTGCCGTACTGCTCGGCGTCCCCGACCAGCACCCCGCCCAGCAGGGTGCCGTCCGCGCCGATCACCAGCTTCTTGTACACCCCCGAGCGGGAGTCCGCGTACACCACGTCGAGGCAGCCCTCGGCAGTGCCGTGCGCGTCGCCGAAGGAGGCCACGTCCACGCCGAGGAGCTTCAGCTTGGTCGACAGGTCCGCGCCGGTGAACGACGCCTCCTGGCCCGCGATCACCCCGGCGGCGGTCACCGCCATCTCGTAACCCGGCGCCACCAGCCCGTACACCCGGCCGTCCGAGGCGAGCGCGCACTCGCCGATGGCGAAGACCGACGGGTCGGAGGTGCGGCACTCCTCGTCGACGACGATCCCGCCGCGCGGACCGACCTCCAGACCGCAGTCGCGGGCCAGCTGGTCGCGGGGCCGGACGCCCGCCGAGAACACCACCAGATCGGTGGCGAGCGCCGAACCGTCGGACAGCGCCATACCGTTGACGGCGCCGTCCTCCCCGGTGGTGACCTCCTGGGTGCCGACGCCCGTGTGGACGCTCAGCCCCATGGACTCGATGGTGCGCAGCAGCGCCGCCCCGCCGCCCTCGTCCACCTGGACCGGCATCAGCCGGGGCGCGAACTCCACCACGTGGGTCTCCAGGCCGAGCCCCTTGAGCGCCCCCGCCGCCTCCAGACCGAGCAGCCCGCCGCCGACCACCGCGCCGGTCCTCGCGTTCTTCGCGTACGCCTCGATGGCGAGCAGGTCCTCGATGGTGCGGTAGACGAAGCAGCCCTCCGCGTCCTTGCCGGGCACCGGCGGGACGAACGGGAACGAGCCGGTGGCCAGCACCAGCGCGTCGTACCCGAAGGCGAGCCCGGACCGCGAGGTGACCGTGCGGCCCTCGCGGTCGACGGCCTCGGCCGGGTCGCCGACGTACAGCTCGATGCCGTGGGCCTCCATGAACCCGGCCTCGACCATGGAGAGATCCTCCGGCGAGGTGCCCGAGAAGTACGAGGTCAGGTGGACCCGGTCGTAGGCGGGGCGGGGCTCCTCGCAGAGCACGACGACCCGGGGTCCGCCGGCCGCCGGGGTCATCCCCCGGTCCACGAGCGCCTCCAGGAAACGCTGGCCGACCATGCCGTGGCCGACGACGACGATCGTGTGCGCGGGGGTGACCGCGGATGCGGCCCGCGCGGAGGTGAGCGCGGAAGCCGAGGAAGCGGCGGTGGCGGGTGAAGTCGGGAAAGGGGACACCGGCATCTCGGGGGCCTCCGTCGTCGGTGGGCGGGTGGAGCGGGGACGTACCGGCGGGAGCCGTCCGGCGTCCTGTGCCGGACGCGGCCGGACCGCACCGGCCGCTCGTCGTCATGTCCCCGACGATGGGCGGCCGGTGTTACCCGACCGCATCCCGGCTGTTTCCCGGGAGGAACCTTGCGCTCAGCACGGGCCGGCAGCCGGTGTGAGGGCGTGCACGGTGGCCGGGGCGGGGCCGCATCGTAGGCAACCGCGCAGGTCGGGGGAGGTGCGGGGCTGTCCGGAGCCATCGCTTAATGTCCTGTGCATGCCTGACATCACGCTGACCACCGTCGTCCTGCTCTGCATAGCCGCGTGCGCGGCCGGATGGATCGACGCGGTGGTGGGCGGCGGCGGGCTGCTGCTCCTGCCCGCCCTGCTGCTGGGACTGCCGCACGTCCCGGCGGCGCAGGTGCTCGGCACCAACAAGGCCGTCGCGATCGTCGGGACGAGCGGCGCGGCCGTGACCTACGCGCGCCGGGCGCCGGTCGAGGTCGGCACGGCGCTGCGGATCGGGCTGATGGCGCTCGCCGGATCGATGACCGGGGCGTTCTTCGCGGCCGGGATCAGCAGCGAGGTGCTCCGCCCGGTGATCATGGTGGTGCTGCTCGCGGTCGCCGCCTTCGTCCTGCTGCGGCCCTCGTTCGGCACGGCGGCGGCCGACGGCGGTACGGACCGGCGGGTGGTGACCCGCGCCCGTACGGTCACCGCGATCGTGCTGGTCGGCGGCGGCATCGGCCTGTACGACGGACTCTTCGGACCGGGCACCGGCACGTTCCTGGTGCTGGCACTGACCGCCGTGCTCCACCTCGACCTGGTGACCGCCTCGGCCACCGCCAAGATCGTGAACGTCTGCACCAACGCCGGGGCGTTGGTGATGTTCGCCGTACAGGGCACCGTGCTCTGGCAGCTCGCCGCGCTGATGGCGGTCTTCAACCTCGCGGGCGGACTGGCCGGGGCGCGGATGGCGCTCAGCCGCGGCAGCGGGTTCGTCCGGGGCGTGCTGCTGGTCGTGGTCTTCTCACTCGTCGCCAAGCTGGGCTTCGACCAGTTCTCGGGCTGATCCCCACTCGGGCCGAGGGCGTGGCGGCCCGCTCGGGCCGGGCCTTCCCGTCCCCGCTCAGGCCGCTTCCCGCACGTCCGTGAGGTGGGCGTAGACCACCACGTTGCCCTGGTAGCCGGTGTCCTTCGAGAAGCCGCCGCCGCAGGTGATCAGCCGCAGCGCGGCATAGGGCGCCTTCCCGTAGACACGGGTGCTGGGGAAGTCGTCGTTCTCGTAGACCTCGATCGCGTCGATCGAGAAGACGGCGGTGCGCGCGTCCTCGCGTACGACCTCCACCCGGTCGCCCCGCCCCAGCGACCCCAGGCCGTAGAAGACCGCCGGGCCCTTCGCGTTGTCCACGTGCCCGGCGATCAGCGCGGTGCCCAGGGCGCCCGGCCGGGTGCCGTCGCCGTACCACCCCGCGAGGTTGCGGTTCTCCTCCGGCGGCACGTCCAGGCTGCCGTCGGGGCGGAGGCCGAGCCGGGTCAGCGGGGCGTCCACGTCGATCTCGGGGATGCGCACCCGGACGGGGGTGGACGGGGCCAGCGGCTCGGCGACGGGCGACCCCGGCTGGAGCTGCGGCCCGGCGGCGAACGCCTCCGCCGCGGACGGCTGCGGCGGCACCACCTGGGTGTCCGCACCGTTCTGGATCAGCCAGACCCCGGCCAGCACGGCGACGCCGATCAGCCAGGCCTTGCCCTTGTGTGCCGTCTGGGACACGGTGCCGTCCTCGGAGTTCTCGCGGGAGCCGGGCCGGCCGGGCTCCCGCAGCGGTGCGCGGGTGTACGGACGCGGGTGTACGGGCGCGGGCGTACGGGCGCGGGGGAGGGAGCCCCGCAAGGCCCCTCCCGTCGCGTCCGACGGTCGGCGGGAAGGGCTTTGCGGGAGGTCAGCGCCGGTTCAGCACCGGTTCAGCGGGAGTCTGCCGCCCGGCGCCGCCGCACCATCCACACCGCACCCGCGCCGGCCGCGCCGAGCACGCCGAAGCCCGCCGCGATCCGGGTGCTGTCCGGGCCGACACTGCCGCCGACACCGGTCTGGACGTGCCCCCACGGCTGTCGGCCGTCCTCGCCCTGGCCCTGGTCCTGGCCCTGATCGTGGTCCCCCGAGCCACCACCGGTCACCAGCAGGTCGCCCTTGGCGTCCTTGCCGTTGTCGCAGGCCACAGCGATGCCGTAGGTGCCGGGGCGGGTGTCGCGCGGCACGGTGAAGTGCCCGACCGCGACGTCCTTGCCGTCGCCGGGATAGAGATCGAAGTCCCCCGCGTCCAGGGAGTTCGCGTCGCCGACGCCCGAGCCGTTCTTGCCGCAGGCGGTGGTCTTCACGGTGACCTTGGCGCCCGGCACGGCGGTGGCCGGGGTGAGTTCCAGCCGGCCCCGGTCCCGGTCGGCGTCGCCCGCGTAGGCGGCCGGAGCGAGCAGGGCGAGGCCGAACGTCGCGGTCGCGGCGAGAGCGACGGCGGTACCGGCCGTGGAGCGGAGTGGACGGAGCATGGGAGGTCCTCCGGATACGGGCGCGAGCAGAGCGGGACGGGCCCGGACCGGACGGGCCGGACGGGACGGGTCCTGCCTCCGAGGTAACGGGCGCACCGCCCCCCATGCCTGCTGACGCGCCTTCAGAAGTCACCCGTACGGACCGGCGCGGCACCCTTGCCGCGCGTGATCGTCGCAGGTCAAGGCGGTGAAACCCGGCCGTGCGGTCCGTACGGCACGCCCCGGTGCCGAACGGGTGACCGTCAAACCTTGTGTGTGACGCAGGTCACATGCATGCTCTCCCGGGGGTCGGGCACACGCTGGATATCCCCCCACGGGGTGGCACCCCCCCCGCCACCCCCTGGCAACCGCCCTCACCGGCCCCACCCCCCCCGGGCCCGGTGAGGGCGTTGTCGCGTCCGGGGCCGGGCGGCGTCTCCTCCCCCTTCGTGCTCGCGCAGACCGCCTTCGTACTCGCGCAGACCGCCTCATGCTCGCGCGGACCGCCCGCCGTCCGGCGGACCGCCCGCCGTCAGACCGGATCGGCCGGGGCGTCCCCGTACACCCGCTCCAGCAGTTCCATCAGCTCCGCGTCCACGGGGAAGGACCGGTCGTCGATGCGGTGGACCGGCACGATGCCCTGGGAGTTGGTGACGAAGGCGGCCCGGAAGTCGCCGAGGCCGTCGAGGGTCACCGGCCGCCGGGTGGAAGGGGCGCCGGTGAGGGCGAGCCCTTCCTCCAGCAGTGCCATGGTGATCCCGATCAGCGCGGGGGCGTCCGGCCAGACCACGCGATCGCCGTCCCAGAAGCCGATGTTGGTGATCGACCCTTCGGTGACCACTCCGCCGGGGGCGGTCAGCAGCGCCTGGTCGTACCCCGAACGCACCGCCAGCCTTCCGTAGTAGGTCTGGCTGAAGTCGCCGGGCCGCTTGAGGTGCGGCAGTTCGCGGGCGTACGCGACCGAGAGGAGGCTCAGCGGCTTCCCGGGCGGGGTGGCGGGCGGTGCCACCGTCACCATCAGCACGGTCCTCGTGGCACCCGGCGGCAGGAAGCCGTGCACCCGCACCGAGGCGTCTTGTGCGTCCGCTCCCGACAGGGCCTTGCGCACCAGCTCCCGCAATGGTTCAGCCTCCAGGTCCAGGCCGAACAGCTCCTGGTTCGCGGCGCGCAGCCGGTTCAGGTGGAGGTCCCAGCCCCGCACCCGGCCGTCCCTGACCTGGAAGGCCGTGAAGTGGCCGTAGCCGGAGAAGGCGGGGATCCGCAGATCGTCTGGGGTGGCGGGGCGGCCGTCGAACTCGACGTACGGGGCGGGCGAGGCAGGGATCATGGAGTCCAAGGTAATTCCTGCCTCGGTACCGGCCGGACGCGCCCCGGGTGGGGGGTCACCCGTGAGGGGCGGCCGGGTGGGAACGGTGGCCCGGTGGAAACGACGGGCCGCATCTCCGTCGGTTTCGTCATGTCCGCGTAGGGACGGAATCTTTCCAGGGAAAGGCGGCACCAGGGTGACTGCTGCCGCCGGCCGCATCAGTGTGTCGGTAACCGGAATCCGTCCGGAAGAGAATGCGCAGTGCGCACGCGCTGCCGGGTCATTCCCGATTCCCGTGTGCGGAGGAAAGGTATTCCTCCGCACACGGGAAACACATGGGAAAGGTGTACGGCGGCGGCCTGATCGGCTCGCGCCGAGGCGGAGACCCCGGGGGTCCCGCGACCGGAGGTCCCCCCGGCGGCCCGTCGTCCGCCACCACGCGGCTTCTTACAGAGGAGTGCAGAAACCGACTTCCGCGAGCGCCTCCCTGACGAGCTGGCGTACGTACTCGGGGCTGGGCGGGTCGCCGGAGTCGCCCTTCGGGCCACGGGGGCCCCGAGGGCCCACCTGGCCCTCCGGGCCCGGGTCTCCCCGGGAGCCCTGAGGCCCCCGGGGCCCAGCCGGACCCTCCCTGCCGTCGGCGCCGGGGATGCCGTGCGCCCCCGGCTTTCCGTCCCTGCCGTCCCGGCCCGGCTGGCCTTCGGCGCCCGTCGCGCCGACGGCGCCCTCGGGCCCTGCCGGGCCGCTCACGCCTTCAGGGCCCGCCGGCCCCTCGATGCCGCGCAGTCCCTGCACGCCGACCGGACCCTCCGGTCCGGTCGCTCCCGCTGGGCCGGCGGGACCCGTCGGCCCAGCCGACCCGGTCGGACCGGCCGGTCCGGGGCAGCCCGTACGGCCGCTCGGGCCCTGCGGTCCGGGTGGGCCCTGCGGTCCCGGCGGTCCTGGCTCGCCTCCGGGTGGAGGGGGTTCGCACGTCGGCACGGGGTTCTCCGCGGCCGGGGCCTGCGGGGTGTCCGGTGCACTCCGCGCGGGTGTCGGTGCGTCTATGGGGGTGGGGGTGGACGAGGGCGTCGCGGCCATGCCGCCTCCTGGCGCTCTTCGCACCACGTGCGCGGTGCGTCCGGTGGGCGCCGTCCCGCCCGCGGGCGGGACGGCTGACGGGAACGGAGAGCGAGTGGCCATTCACCTTTTCGGTGAACTCAGGAGTCGAACCGTGGGAGTGGCTCTTCGCTATCCGTGCTCGTGGTGAATATTCCCTGGTCTCGCATTCGGGTAACCACGCCGAAGGGTGGCGTAAAAGTATTATTTAGACGTCGGAGGAGTGGGAGGGGTGGAATTCCTTTTTCGGGAAATATGGTGGAAGTGAGGGACGGTCGAAGTGATCATGGCGAGAAACGGTCTGAAGCGCCGGTCTGCGGAAACGAATATCCGGCGGGTAACGCCGAGTTCGCGGCAGGGGAGAGGGCGCCGTCGGGAGTGCGTTCCGGCCACCCCTGCCCTGCTCCGTCGAGAGAACGGGCGGCGATCGGAGTCGTACCGACCGACAATCGGAACCGGACCCCCGGGGCACCCGCGCCCCGGGCGCCGCGCATCGAGGAGAGCGACCATGGCGACGCCGCCCGCCGCATGGCTGACCGTGCAGACCACGACCGACAGCGAGGAGAAGGCCCGGGCCCTCGCCCGGAGCGCCGTGGAGGCCCGGCTCGCCGCCTGCGCGCAGGTCTCCGCACCCGTCACCTCCGTCTACCACTGGCAGAACGCCGTGGAGACCGCCGAGGAGTGGCAGGTGCTCTTCAAGACGAGGGCCGAGCGCTACGACGAACTGGAGGAACACCTGCGCGCCGCCCACGACTACGACACCCCCGAGATCATCGCCACCCCCATCGTCCGGGGCAGCGCCCGCTACCTCGCCTGGGTGACCGACCAGACCTCCTCGGCGGTGGCGCTGTGACGGCCACCGACCAGTCGCCCGCACCCGTCCCCGTCCCCGTCCCCGAACCGGCAGCCGGATCCGAGGCGGTCGGGGGAGAGGGGCCGCTGCCCTTCTTCGTCTACGGCACCCTGCGGCCCGGTGAGCACAACCACGACCGGTACGTCCGGGGCCTCGACGTCCGGGAGCAGCCGGCGCGGCTGCACGGCGGGGCGCTCTACGACGGCCCCGGATACCCGTTCGCCACCGACGGGGACGGTACGGTCCTGGGCGCGCTGATCACCGCGGCGCCCCAGGAGTACGCCCAACTGCTCGTCGCCCTCGACCGGTTGGAGACCTACCTGGGGCCCGACGATCCCCGTAACCTCTACGAACGGGTCGCCCGGAACGTCGAGGTGCCCGGCTCAGGGACCGTGCGCGCCTGGATCTACCTCGCGGCCGCCGCCGTCTCCCGCACCCTGCAAGCGAGCGGCCCGCGCATCCCGGGCGGCGACTGGCTCGGCCACCGCCCTCCCCAGGCGTAGGGCCACGCGGGCCTCGGGGACACCATGGGGGACTGTTGGGGGAGGCAGCACCACCGCACCACCCATGACCCGCCGTGAAAGGTTCCCCATGCACCGACTCGTCGCCCAGCTCTGGCGGCTCATACGCGGCCCCCTCCAGTGGCGGGTCCTCTGGCTCGCCCACGCCAAGTTCAACGTGGGGGTCACCGGGGTCGTCCGGAACGACGCCGGTCAAGTCCTGCTGCTGAAACACCGGTTGTGGTCCGCGCGGCACCCCTGGGGGCTGCCGACCGGGTTCGCCGTCAAGGGCGAGGAGTTCCCGCTCACCGTCGTCCGCGAGGTGAAGGAGGAGACCGGGCTCGACGTGGAGCCGGGCCGACTGGTGCGGCTGAAGAGCGGCTACCGGCTCCGCCTCGAAGTCGCCTACGAAGCGCGGCTGGTCGGCGGAACCCTGAAGATCGACGACTTCGAGATCCTGGAGGCGGGCTGGTTCGACGTGGACGCGCTCCCCGCCGCCATGCAGGAATCCCACCGGGAGCTCATCCGGGGCGACGGAACGCTCTGACCGGCGGCGCCGCCGCGCCGCCCCCCGCTCCGACGCGACCGGCGGCTCGGCCCAACTCCCCTGCGCCGAAGGCCCGTCGTTCGATAGCCAACACAAATGTTTGCTAGATCGCTGGGAATATTGTTAACAATCCCGTAGCGTGCGTCCCGCCTCGGCCCCGAGGCCGAGGTTCCGACGAAGCACCACGCCCAGGCAAGGGCGCGTGGTGCTCCACGAGGGGAGACCCCATGCAGCGGCTCTCGACGCCCTTCGGGTGCGACGCGCCCGAACACTCCACCGCGGTAGGGGAGATGCGGCGCTCCGCGCCCCGTAAGCGCCTGCTGAGAGGCGTGGCGGTCGCGGGCTCGCTCGCCCTCACCGCCCTCGCGGTGCCGTCCTCCTTCGCGGCGACCGGCGGTTCGCCCCAGGCCAAGGCCCAGGCGTCGGCCCCGCACGGTGTGCACGCCGTCGACGCGGAGGACGCCGCCCTCGCCTTCGACTCCGCCGCTTACACGACGATCACCGTCACCGTGGACGGGCAGCCGATGAACGTCCGCTGGTACAAGGAGATCTGCTACGTGGCCCATCCCGTCGAGGCGGCGGCCCAGCAGCCCGGCGGCTTCGGCAACAGCACGATCTCCAACACCGCCTGCGGCTACCAGGCCATGAACGTGTTCGTCCCGGAGAGCGCCTTCGGCGACCAGCGGGCGCCGATCTACCTCGCCGTCAACAACAGCGGCTGGATGGCCAGTTACATCAGGGCGAGCGTCACCGGCGGCGCGTCCTACAACAGTGCGACGAGCAACGTCGGTGCCGCGCTGAAGGCCGGTTACGTCTTCGTCGACGTCGCCAACCGCAGCCGCGGGCTGCTCGGCGCCGACGGCACGAACCCCGGCAAGGCGCCCGCCGCGGTGGTCGACGCCAAGGCCGCCGTCCGCTACCTGCGCCTCAACGACGCCACCATGCCCGGCAGCGCCGAACGCATCGTCATCAACGGCACCAGCGGCGGCGGCGCGTTGGTGTCGATCCTGGGCGCTTCCGGCAACAGCGCCGCATACGACCCCTACCTCGCCCAGGTGGGCGCCGCGGGCATCGACGCGAAGGGCCGCAGCACCCTGCGCGACGACGTCTTCGCCGTCAACGCGTACTGCCCGATCACCGACCTGGGCAACGCAGACAAGGCGTACGAGTGGCTGTACAACATCCTTGACACCCGCGCCGACACCGGCCAGAACCCGTCGCCCGAGGACGCCGCCGCGATCGCCGCCCAGTTCCCCGCGTACGAGAAGAGCCTCGGCCTCCGCAACCCGGACGGCTCGAAGCTCACCGCCGCGAACATGATCGACACCATCAGGAAGGAGGTCGTCCGCTCCGCCGAGACCTACCTGAAGGCCGACCCGGCGAACACGATCCCGGCCCTGGGCGCCACCTTCGACCTCCAGTCCGGCGGCGGATTCCCCGGCGGGACGCCGACCACCAAGTCGTACGTCAACGACTGGATCGACGTCGACACCGCCACCCGCACGGTGCGCTCCGTCGACATGAAGAAGTACCTCGCGTTCGTCGTCGCCCAGGCGACCCTGAAGACGACCCCGGCCTTCGACGCCGTGGGCGTCAACGGGAACACCACCAGCGGCACCGAGACCAACCTCTTCGGCCCGGTGGACCAGAAGTACATGAACTACACCGAGTACAGCTGGGACCACAACGACGTCCCCGGCGACGGCAGCGGCATCGACGACACCGGCCTCACCTGGGACCAGTACACCGCGAAGCGCACCACCACCGTGGACGACCAGATCCACCTCATCGACCCGATGGACTTCATCGGCACCGGTGCCGACACCGCCGCCAACTGGTACGTCCGCGCCGGAACCCGCGACCGGGACACCGCGTTCATCGTCTCCATCAACCTCGACCGGGCGCTCGAAGCGGACCAGCAGGTCAAGGACGTCGACTACCGGCTCGCCTGGAACCAGCCGCACGCCGGCAACTACGACGTGCCCGAAGCCATGGCCTGGATCGCCAAGGTCGTCCGCAAGGCCGGAGACCCGCTGGGAGCCGGCCACCGCTGACGCCGGCCACCGCTGAGGGCCGTACTGCCCCGAGGCCGGTGTGGTCAGGCCCGTCGTGCTCCGCCCGTCGCGGACGAGTGCTCATCGCCCCGTCCGCGACGGCCGGAGCCCTCCGGTCGGTGACGCGGGCGCGGTTCAAGGCTGCGCTCCGGTCTTCCCCCGTCATGCGGCTCGGTCACCCGTGGTTTCGGTCTTGTGTTGGCAGCGATTTCACCGGTCCGATCACACCATCCACGCCCGGATCATCTCGGTTGCGGACGCTGCCCCATGCCCTTGATCCTGTGTGCTCGGCAAGCAAGGAGGGCGCATGGGCCTGGTTCTCTTTCCGGGCGACGGAGACAACAGCAGTGCGGATGTCTCGTGGTCCTGCACCGGCTTTGCCGCGTTCCGGCGGCGTTTGGCCGAGAGTGAGGGCTTCGTGCTCTCCGAGATGTGGGGCTTCGGCGGCGAGCGGCCGTGGAGCGACGCGTCCACCGTTCTGGAGCCACTCCTCGACCATCCGGAGAACGGTGGTGACGCCATCTCACCCGCCGAGTGCGCGTCGCTCCTGGTAGGGGTGGAGGCGATCGCCGGCCGTTGGGTACGGGAGGGTGGCGACCAGCTCCTTCGGCAGCACATCGAGGACGCCCGCCGACTGGCGGGCGTTCTGCGGCTCTGTATCGAGAAGCACGTTCCGCTGATCTTCCTCTGACGCCCGCCTGCCACGGAACACCCGCGGGCCACCTCTCCACAGCAGAAGCCCCCACCGCGCACTGCGCGATGGGGGCTACGTCTGCGGTGGGCTGACCGACTGGTCAGATGGCGCTGAACTCTCCGGCCTTGACGCCCGCCACGAACGCGCCGAACGAGCCGGTGGAGAGGCCCAGGACGGGGCTGCTGGTGTCCTTGGAGTCGCGTACGGGGACAGTGCCGTGCGCGGCGGCGAGGTTGGTGGCGACCTCCACGCACTGGCCACCGTTTGCGCTGTAGGAGGACTTGAACCAGTGGAAGGGCTCGGTTGTCACGGCGATTCCTCTCGCAACTGTGACCAGCGCAGGGCTGCCGTCCCGGCAGCGCTCAGTTTTCCCCGCT
Organism: Streptomyces sp. NPDC001770; assembly: GCF_053596135.1. NCBI lineage: Bacteria > Bacillati > Actinomycetota > Actinomycetes > Kitasatosporales > Streptomycetaceae > Streptomyces > Streptomyces sp. NPDC001770. The sequence goes on from NZ_JBSFFN010000014.1 coordinate 102,294, forward strand.
CCGAGTCGCGTGAACCCGCTGTCAGTCTCCGGCTGGAGGGGGCTCGCGGTACGGACCGGCAGACGGCCCTTCACGCTTGGCGTGAGAGGGCCGCATCCGTTTCAGGCATGTTGGGCAGCCAGTCCCCTTACAGTTTGCCCGACTTGACCGCTGACAGAAACGACATGAAAGAGCCTGCAGCGAGGTCCAGCGCGGGGCGGCCGAGGTCCTTGCTGTCGCGCACGGGGACGATGTCGTGCGTGGTCGCCAGGTTGGTGGCGATCTCTACGCAAGCGCCACCGTTGTTGCTGTAGGAGGACTTGTAGAACTCGGGGGTCTCAGTCACGGGTTCCCTTTCGTACCTGCTCGATCATGGCCACGGAAGCGGCCTGTGACAGCGCTTCGTTCTGGAGCTGATAGTAGGCCGTGAGCACACTCTCCACGAACCGGCTTTCACGGTCCAAGTGGCCCTGGAACTGGGACTCGGCGTAACCGATCATGCTGCGGTCCGGGAGCGTGAGCAGGTGGACGGGCAGGTCGAAAGAGCGACGGGCTCCGACGCTGTACGGCACCACCTGCAAGGTGGTGTGGGGCAGCCGAGCGAACTCGATGAGCCGCTGGAACTGCTCCAGCATGACCTCGCGGCCACCGATCTCGCGGCGGAGGCAGCTCTCGTCCAGTACCACTTGCACGACCGGCGGCGGGGTCCGCTCGATGGCTGCCTGTCGCTCCGCGAGGAAGTCCACCCGCTCGGCTGCCTGTTCCTGGGTGATCACGCCACGGTCGACCGCTGCTTGGGCCAGCGCCTGGGCGTACGCGCGGGTCTGAAGCAGTCCGGGGATGATCCCGCTCTCGAACAGCCGGATCTCCCGTGCGTGTCCCTCGTACCTCACGTACTCGGGAAACCCTTCCAGCATCGTCTGATGCCGCACTTCACGGCAGAGCCGTTCGAACTTTGTCCCCGTGCGGAGGACCTTGTCCACGGCGCGAGCAAAACGCAAAGTCGGCAATTTTCGACCAGTTTCGACGGCCGAGATATGGGAGTTGGAGTATGCCGCCAGCAAGGCGAATTCCGTCTGCTTGAGTCCTTGGGCTTCGCGAGTGCTGCGGAGTGTCGCACCGAATGACGCGCTGGCGGACTCGTCCGGATCGAGATCGCGGATGTTGACCATGCTTTTCCTCCAGCGGAGAAAACTTGAACAAGACCTGAGTGTAGGCGACTGTGGGCGCCCACGGTGACGGATTCACTACAGAGAGGAGTTGTCCATGTCCATGTCCATGTCCGTGCCCGACGCCGCTACTTCGGCGGAACAGGGACCCAGTGGACCGCTTCCGACCCCCGGCGCACTCATGGTGGACACCGGTCGCGAGGACCGTGTCGGGGAGTTCCGAGGAGTCGCGGGCCCGTACTGGGCCATACGGCCTGTCGGCGGCGGAATCGAGTGGGAGGCCGCACCCGAATGTGTCCGGCCGGCGAACCCGACAGAGCGGCTGCGGGCGGACAACGCGCGCTGTAATGCCCGGAGTCGGGGTGAGGTGCTGTGAGCAAGGATCCCGACATCACCGGACCCGTCGAGCCGGGGCACGCACCCGGACCTGACGCGACCGACTGCTCCGTCTGCCTGGAGTTCGACTGGGCCGAGGAGGACGCCGAGCGGGTGGGCGATCTGAGCCTCGCGACCGACTGGCGGGTTCTCCGCAGGCGTCACCAGGCAGCCGACCACCCGGCGCAGGCGGCCTGTGCCGACTCCGCCGACGCCCCTACCTCTCCCACCAACTGAGGACCGACGAACGAAGGGGAAGCGCTCCCGTGCGCTTCCCCCGGAGGAAGCGCCCCATGTCACAGTGCACCGCCGTCGCCCTGCTGCCTGTCTCGCAGCGCGCGGCTCGCAGCGGCGGAACCCCGCCTGAACCACGGCCCATTCGGTGCGTACTCGGTGAACAGCACCCCGACGAGCACGCGTACCTCCTGTGGGACGACGACCGGCTCGGTGGCGGCGTATGGGTGCGCTGGACCGCCGGCGGCCGCATGTACCGGGTCGTACTGCTCCGATGCACTCACGCCGACGAACAGCGCGGCCCGTGCCGCCTGTTCACCGACCACCCCGCCGGGCACTCCTGGGAGAACTGAGGACGTGTGCGGCGGGTCGCGGATGGTCGCGCGGTCACCGCATTCTCCTGCCTGATTCCTGGACGAACGCGGAGGAGTGCCTCTGCCGACCCGGAGCCACCAGCTCGGTGACCGCCAACACCACTCCCACGAAACCGCAACGCAATCACCCGGTAGCCCTTGATGTGGGAATTCAGCCGTGCGGGGGCGCATTGCGGCCAACTCCGAGGAACCGGGCTGACGGTGTGATCGATCGGCGCTAGAACAAGAGCCCGGGTGGCGTGGACGCGGGAGGAGGCCCGGCGTCGGTGATCGATCTCGGCACTGTGGGCGGTCGTCGTCATGGCGCAGTCTCGCCGTCGATGTTCTTGTGCGTACAGCCCGGCCTGGTCAGGTGGCGACGTCCTCGCGGCCACGCCCCTGCACGGCCACCGCGCGATCCGGGCCCACGGAGCGACATCCGCCACCACCGACGTCTCCAACTATGTGGCCAGCTCCGAGGAGGGGTTCACATCCCTGGCCAACCACGCACAACACCTCACGTGACACAAACCAGTCGAGGGAGCAATCGTTGTCGGTCGTCAGGAAGACGCTCACGTCGCTCGTCGCCATCATGTCGATGAGCCTGGGGGGCATCGCGGTCGCACAGCCGGCCCAGGCCAGCGCGCAAGGATGTGCCGTATCGGTCAGCGTCGATGCCAGCGAGGCGCAGGTGGACAATTGCGCGGGCAACGGCGCAGGCGCCTGGTTCTGGCTCTACAACAGTGGCGCCAACAGGGTCTTCAGTTCCACGCTCAACGTGTGGACCAGCTACGACGCGCCGCCGAACAACAATACCGGCCAAGTCGCGCTGACGGTGGACGCCAACCAGGCTCTGTCGGGCCAATTCGGGGACCCCGCAAACAAAGTCAGATGGATACAGATCTGTGAGTGGTGGTACAACGGTTACTTTCCGCCGATTCCCGTGTACACGTGCTCAAGCTATTTCCCGGTGTAGTCGGGACAGCACTTCACGAAGAATCCCGGGGCGCGAACCATGTGATCCGGCTTCGCCCTGACCCACTACTTGGAACGGCCGGCCGTCCGCTGGAAACGCCGCACCGAACTCCACGGGTCTCGTCCGCCTCGCCCGCAGCCCGATCCGCTGCCGGTGGCCCGGGAAGTCCGGTCGTGATCGGGTCACGAGCTCGTGGAAGCTCAGGGCGGGCATCTCACCGTCCGCCGGGCACCGCCCAGCGCGCGGCCGTCACGAGGATCGAAACCCGGCGGACACCCCGCCGTCCCCGCGGTCGGGGAGGCGCGGGGTGTCCGACCCACCCCGGGCCGTCACCCCATCCGCCGGGCCCCCACCGTCCAGAAGACCGCGAACCCCGTCCACACGCTCGCGAACGTCCAGGTCAGCCAATGCCCGCCGAACAGGGCCAGGGAGCCGAGCCAGGCGGTCCCGAAGGCCACGAAGAGCAGGCCGAAGCTGTGGAAGGCGAAGAGCTGGGAGAGGCGTCCGCTCAGCACCGCCCACGCGCCCACCGCGAGGGCCAGGCAGCCCACCGCCAGTTGCCACAGGACCCCGCTCTGCGAGGACGGTTCGTAGGAGTAGGTGCGACCGAGCACCTTCAGCCCGACGATCTCGCCCTGCCACAGGCGTACTTCGGCGGGATCGCCCGCGGCGGCCTTGTCGTACGTTCCCGAGTCCACCCCCAACCAGTCGGTCCGGGAGCTCCGTTCGACCTTGAGGTCGTAGTACGTCGTGCAGGTCGTCGTACCGCCCCCGGCGCCCCCGCTGCTTCCGTCGTAGCTGCACTGCTCGCCCGTACGCCTGTCGCGCACCGTGCCCGCCTCGCGCCGTACGCACCCGTCCCCGCCACCCCCGGCCGCGCTCCCGCTCCCACCGCCGTTCCCGCCGCCGTTCCCACCGCCGCTCCCGCCACCGGGCGCGCAGAGCGGCGCGTCGCGGTAGTCCATGGTCGCCGCGTACCCGTCGGCGATCTGCTGACCGCAGAGGAAGACCCCCCACCCGGCCGCGAGGACGACCAGTCCCCGTAACCAGACGGGCAGCCGCCCGCGGTTCCCACCCCGTCCGTACCCCGTTGGCTTCACGCTGCCGTGATTCCCGCATGGGGGAGCCCTCATGCGCCGCCTTCGGCGGTGACACCACCCGGGGCGGTCACTCGTGCTGCTCCGGAGCCTGGCCGCTGAAGCGCTGCCCCGCCTCTTCCAGCCTCTCGTCCACCAGATCGGCGAATCGGGCGACCGCCGACCTTTCGGTGGGCGAGAGCTGGTCGACCGTCGTCTCGATGCCTCTGCGGATCCCTTCACTCGCCGACAGTGCGTGACGGAACTCGATCTCGTCGGGGCCGGCCCTGTCGAGGTAGCCGAGGGCGACCAGCCGCGCGACGGACTCGCGGGTCTCGGCCTCCGGCAGGTCCATTTCCTGGATCAGCCAGTCCACATCGCCGAACCTGCCGCAGATGAGCAACAACCATTGGCAGCGCAGGTAGACGCCGAGGTCGGCAGGGGAGAGACGGCTGTCGATGACGAGGCGGTACGGGGCGACGAACGCGTCCGGCCCGCACCCGTCACTGATCGTCATCCCCCGCATGTCGTCTCCCCTCCGCTGCCCGTCATCCGCCGTGCGATCAGCTGAAGTCGCTTCGGAGCCGGCTCCGGCCCGTTCTCCGTCCCGCGCTGCCCCGGCACCCGGCCGCGTCGGCGATGCTTCGTCCATGCCTCGTCAACGAGAGCGACCGGTCTTCGGGCACGCCCTCGGTCGCACACTCGACCGTGCACGCGTTCTCGCCCTCAACCGCCCGCCGCCAGGGCGTCCGCGACGCCGGTCTCCCGGTGCCCCAGGAAGTGCGGGTCGGGCCGGAGTACGGCGTCCAGGGCCGCCTTGCCCGCCGCGAAGACCTCGCGGGCGCCGCCGTAGTACCAGGTCACATCGTGCGGTTCGTCCACGCCGACCCCGTACGCGTCGATCCCGGCGGCCCGGCAGAGCGCGACCGCCCGGCGGATGTGGAACCCCTGGCTCACCAGGACCGCACGGTCCACCCCGAAGATCTTCTTCGCCCGCACGCAGGAGTCCCAGGAGTCGAACCCCGCGTAGTCGCTGACGATCCGGGCGTCGGGCACCCCGTGCGCGGTGAGGTAGGTCCGCATCGCGTCCGGTTCGTCGTACTCCGTACGGCTGTTGTCACCGGTCACCAGAAGGACCTTCACCTTGCCGGTCCGGTACAACTCGGCGGCCGCGTCCAGCCGGTGGGCGAGGTACGGGGTCGGCCTCCCGTCCCACAGACCGGCCCCGAACACCACGGCCACGCCCTCGGCCGGCGCGTCGGCGGTGGTCCGCACGTGCGCCCCGGCCGACGTGTACATCCAGGTCATCGGCGCCAGTGCCACCGCGCAGGCCACCATCAGCCCCTGCACCGCCCGCCGTTGACCGCGCCGGGTACGCGGGAGCCGCGCGGCCCACGCGCTCGGCCGCAGGGCCCGCCGCAGCCTCGGCGGCGTCAGGGCTCTCGGCAGTCTCGGTCGTCGCATGGAACTCCCCTCGATGAGCGGCGCACGGCGCTCGTGCGGCCCTCCCCCTCACCAGGGGACGAACGAGCGGGCTCCGGGGTTCTGCGCCCGGTGGACTTCTCCAAGGCCCGGGACCCGGGAACCCCGGACCGGCGGGGCGGGAGATCCGCGACAGAAGGCGACGCCGATGATCGGCTGAATCACCTGTGTCCCCAGGGACCAGTGGTCGCTACGGTGTTCGGGCATGCCTGGGGGTGAGGAGGGCTGGGAGTGAACGAGGCAGGGGCGGGCGAGGTTCCACTCGCACCCGGTGGATCCCCGGTGGTGGGGCATCTGCTCAAGCTGGCACGGGGGCGGGCGGCGTTCCTGCAAGGGCTGCGGGGTTACGGCGACGTCGTGGAGATGAGGCTGGGGCGGCGTTCCTTCTACGTACTGAACGCCCCCGAGGCCATCCACGACGTCCTGGTTGCACAGAGCGGGAAGTTCAGCAAGGGCGCGCTGTTCGACCGGGTCCGGCCCTTCATAGGCAACGGGCTGGCGTCGTCCGACGGGGCTTTTCATCTCCGGCAGCGGCGCGCCATGCAGCCGGCGTTCCACCGGGAGCGGGTCGCCCGTTACACGGAGACCTTCGTGGAGGTCGCCGGGACGCGGGTGGACGGCTGGCCGACAGGGCGGGTCGTGGCCATGGAGCGGGAGATGCGCGAGTTGGCCGTCGCGATGCTGGTGCCGACTCTCTTCCCGTTCGCCGAGGGGTCAGAGACCGGGCGGGCCATCGAGGATCTGGGTGCGCGCGTCAGCGATGACCTCGGGGTCCTCGTGCGAGGAGTCCTCCGGGCCACCATCCTGCCGCCGGCGCTGGCCGTCGTACCGACTCCGGGGCGCCGGAAGTTCCTGGCCTCGGCGGCGGCGCTGCGCAGGCTCGCCGAGTCGGCCGTACGGCAGGCCCGCAGCAGCCCGGAGAGCCACGGCGTCCTCGCGCTCATGTTCGCGCACGAGGGCGGCATGACGGACGAGGAAGCGTGCGACGAGATGCTCACCATCCTCGTCGCCGGCGTCGAGACCACGGCCACCACCCTGTCGTGGGCCCTGCACGTGCTCGCCCGCAAACCGGACATGGCCGACCGGATGAACGCCGAAGCGCGGGCCGCCGGGCCGGGCGTCGTCACCCCCGCGGCCCTGCCGTACACCGCGCGGTTCGTCCAGGAGGTGCTGCGCCTGTACCAGCCCCTGTGGTTCATGGGACGGCGTGCGCTGGAGCCCGTGCGGGTCGGACCGTACGAGATCCCGCGCGGGGCCGAGGTGATCTACAGCGCCGCGACGCTCCACCGCGACCCCGCCTGCTTCCCCGACCCCCTGCGCTTCGACCCCGACCGGTGGCTGACCCGGCCGGAGAAGAGCCTGCCGCGCGCTGCCTACCTGCCCTTCGGCGCAGGCAACAGGAAGTGCATCGGCGACGGTTTCGCCTGGGCCGAGATGCTCGCCGTACTCTCCGCCGTCACCACGCGCCGGCATCTGCACCCCGCTCCGGGGCACAGGGTCCGGGCGGTGGCGGACGCACAGATCCACCCCGACGCCCTGCCGATGTCCCTCACTCCGCGCGAACCGAGCTGACCAGGAGAGTCGATGCTGGAGTTCCACCTGAGCGAGACAGAGCTGTTCGGCACCGCGCGGGCGCGGGACGCCCAGGTGCGGGGACTGACCCGGTTCCTCCCGGAGGACGAACCCGAGCCGCTGCCCAAGGCGGCCCTGCTGAAGATCGAGAGCGAGTGCCGCCGGGACCGGCTAGCACTGCTCGACGCCACCGACGAGGCGTACCGGAGCACTGCCCAGGGGCGTGCCTTCGCCGCGTGGCTGGACGTGGCCCGACCGGCGGAGCTGATCTGCACGCGCAAGGGCGACACGTCACTGGAGGACGTGCACCGCTACATCGTCCGGGACGCAGTGCAGTGGCTCACCCTGTGGCTCGCCGGCTATCGCCGGGATCCGCTGTGGCACGCGATCGCCAAGGCCGTGGCGTTGATGGCGGTCCTGGACGACGTCGTCGTCCCGCCGCAGGACGTGTCCGGCGGCGTGCACCGGATCGGGGACGAGAGCCTGGGGGAGGTGCTGGACCGGGTGAAGGTGCTCGGCGGCGACCGGGACGCGCGGTGGCTCGCCCACGCCTACCAGGAGACGTTGTTCAGCGCGCGGATCCAGTTCTACGAGAAGTGGTCCACCGCCGGACCGGGCATGGCACCGCCGGGTCACCTCGACGCCATCCAGGCGTACGTCCGTGAGCCGGATGTCCTGCGCGCGAGCATCGTGCGGACCTATGCGGCCGAGACCCTGCCCGTCCTGCACCTGCTCGCGTACTACTTCCGCCTCCCCTTCGACGACTGCGACTGGGCGGCCTTCGTCTCCGCCGGAGTGGCCCAGACGCTCGGCATGGACATCTCCAAGGACCAGTACGGCGTGGGCGTGAAGGAGCCGACCAACTTCGGCGTCCGCCGAGACCGGGACGGACCCGAGAACGTACGGCACCGCACCCGGCTGCACGGTACGTTCCTGCGCCTGACCGCCTGCTTCCACGACGTCACCGACTTCCCCGGCACCGTCTACGACCGGTACTCCCGCGTCTCCCTCTCCTACGCCAGACTCGTGGACCGCTACATCGAACGCCGCCACATGACCCGCCTGCCCATGAACGACAGCCTGTCCGCCGTCGTGGACGCCGTCCTCACCGGCCGCTGACCGCGGCCGGCCGCAGGCTCGTCCGGTACGGCGTCACCCCTTGGGCACCCACGGGGCCGGCAGCGGCTCGGGGCCGTCCAGGGCGTGGCGGACCTTCTCCTTCAGCGATTTCGGCGGGGCCTGCCCCTCCTCGCGCGTGTGCATGAGACGGGCGATGCTCACGCGGAAGTGGCACGCGCGGTGGTTCTGGCGGACGTGTACCAGCCAGGAGCCGTCGCCGGTGAGGAAGGCGTTGCGGCCCGGGGCGTCCCCGGGCCGGGCGTGGCGGGCCAGGATGCCCGGCACGTAGTGCAGCGCCGCGTCCTCGGCGACCGCGCGCGCCGCCTCCTCCGTGCCGCTCACGGCGTGTGTGGCCGCCAACGTCCAGTGGTGCAGCCTCAGTTCGATGCCGTCGGCCCGCCGTGTCTCACGGGTGTCCTCCTCGATCAGGACGTACCACTGAGCAGTCATGGCCGAAGCCTACGGGTCGCTCCGAGGAGCGAGCGATACCCCAACTTTCGTTACTCGTTACGCGGTTCGAGCATCCGCGTGAGGTCGGAGCCTCAGAAGCCGTCGCACGCCGTGGCCTCGAACTCCGACACGGGGGCGAAGCGGACGGACTCCTCGCCGTCCTCCGTGTACTCCTCGTAGAGGACCTTCCCGGGCATGAGCCGCTCCCGGTCGGCCGTGGTGAAGTCGATGCTCTCGGTCGAAGACCTGTTCTCGTCGCCCCAGCCCGCGAGGGTGTAGACCGTCCCGTCCTTGAGCGGTCCGGGGGCCCTGGTCGTGGTCCAGCCCGAGGTGGGGGAGTCGAGGGACCACGTGGTCAGTCCGGCCTTGAGGGGCCGGTCGGGGGTCCATTCGCCGACCCTCGTGCTCCCCTGCGCATCGGTTGTCTCCGCCCGGAGGCCGGTACCTTCGATGCGGTGATCGCAGACCATGATGACGCCGAGCAGCCGGCCGTCGGTCGTCACGGAGATGCCGGTGACGGCCACGTCGTCGGCCCCGCACCCCGAGGTCGTGGCCAGGGTCAGGCCGACCGCCAGCGCGCATGCCGAACGCCGTAAGGCCGGCCGCGAAAGGATCGACGGCACCGAACTCCCCCTGTCCGGGACCTTTTGCGATGATCCCCGTACGTCGGATGGTAGGACCGGTCCGTGCCTGGTCGCGGTGCGGCCGTCCTTCCGTTGCGCCCTCGTTGTGGATTCGTGGCCGGGAGTTCTTCGGACCGTGGCGCCGGGAGTTCACCGTGTCACGACCCTTGACGAGTACACGAAGACCGGCCAAGAATGATCACGCACTGCGGTATGACAACGTTGTCTACGTCGGAAGAGGCGTTCTTTCCATGAGATGGACCCACTGGATGCGTGGCGCGGGGACGGCGGCCGCCACGGCCGCGCTCCTCGGCGGAGCCGTCGCCGCGCCGGCCGCGGCCGACTCCGGCCGGCACGGTCAGGACAGGCTCACCGATCTCGTCAACCCGTTCATCGGGTCCGAGAACGAGGGCAACACCTACCCCGGTGCGGCCGTGCCGTTCGGCATGGTGCAGTTCTCGCCCGACACCGGCCACAACACCGGGTACGACTACACCCAGAACCACATCCGGGGCTTCTCCACCGTGCACATCTCCGGTGTGGGCTGCGGCCTGGGTGGTGACCTCCCGGTGCTTCCGACGACCGGCGACATCACCTCGACGGACAACGCCGTCTACGCCGCCGAGTTCAGCCACGACGACGAGAAGGCCGCTCCCGGTACGTACGAAGTCGGCCTGAAATCCGGCATCAAGGCGGAGCTGAGCGCCACCGCCCGTACCGGTGTGCAGCGTTACACCTTCCCGGCCACCGACAAGGCCAACGTCCTCATCAACGCGGGCCAGTCGCTGCACAAGACGGTGAGCACCAAGGTCGAGATCCTCGACAACCGCACCGTGCGCACCGCCATCACCGGCAGCGGCTTCTGCCAGGACACCAAGCCGTACACGGTGTACACGATCACCCGCTTCGACCGGCCGTTCAAGGTCTCGGGCACGTGGAAGGGCGACGTCGTCACCGAGGGCTCCACCTCCTCCACCGCCGCCGGCGAGCGCAACGGCGCCTTCCTGCGGTTCGACACCACCAAGGACCGCACCGTCGAGGCGACGACCGCGATCTCCTACGTGGACGCCAAGGGCGCGGCCCTCAACCTCCGCTCCGAGGGCGGCCGTTCGTACGACCACGTCGCGAAGGCCGCGCAGGCCGCGTGGGAGGACCGCCTCGAGGACGTGAAGGCGCAGGGCGGCAGCGAGACCGTCCGCCGGACCTTCTACTCCTCGCTGTACCGCTCGTTCCTCGCGCCCAATGTGGGCAGCGACGTGGACGGCCGCTACACCGGCTGGGACCAGAAGATCCACCGGGCCAAGGGCTTCACGTACTACCAGAACTGGTCGCTCTGGGACACCTACCGCACCCAGGCCCAGCTGCTGTCGCTGCTGGCGCCCAGCGAGTCCCGCGACATGGCCATCTCCGTCATCAAGATCGACGAAGAGAGCGGCTGGCTCCCCAAGTGGGGCTACGGCACGGTCGAGACGAACATCATGACCGGTGACCCGGTCACCCCGTTCCTGACCAACGCCTACCAGCAGGGCCTCCTCAAGGGGTACGAGGAGAAGGCGTACAAGGCGCTGAAGAAGAACGCGGACGGTGTGCCGCCCGCAGACTCCGCTCCGGTGGGCCGCGAGGCCAACAAGGAGTACCTCGCCAACGGCTTCGCCCCTTACATCGAGAACCGCGCGCACGTGAAGCCCGGTGACTCGGACTACGACCACGGCGCCTCCGCGACCCTCGAGTACGCGCTCTCCGACGCGATGCTCGGCCAGATGGCCAAGGACCTCGGCCACAGGGCCGACGCCGCGCGCTACACCGAGCGGGCCCAGAACTACCGCAAGATCTTCGACAGTTCGACCGGCTTCTTCCGCGCCCGTGACGCCTCCGGCGCCTTCACCGGCCCGGTCGACCCGGCGCAGAGCGTGGGCTTCCACGAGGGCACCTCGTGGCAGTACCAGTGGCTCGTCCCCCAGGACCTGCCCGGCATGGTCGGCCTGATCGGCGGCACCCAGTCCGCCAACGCCCGTCTCGACTCCTTCTTCGCCTACGACCAGCTGGTCCAGGACCCGGCGAAGACCGCCCGTGAGACGTGGGTCAACGGCCCGTACGCGTACTACAACGCGGACAAGTACAACCCGCAGAACGAGCCCGACCTGATCGCCCCGTACACCTACCTCTCGACCGGCCAGCCCTGGAAGACGACCGACGTGGTGCACGCCGCGCTCACCCTCTTCACGGACGCCCCGACCGGTATGACGGGCAACGACGACCTCGGCACGATGTCCGCCTGGAACGTCCTCTCCTCCATCGGGATCTTCCCGGTCCAGCCGGGCACCGACACCTGGGGCCTCTCCACCCCCGTCTTCGAGCGGGTGGACCTGACGCTGGACAAGCGGTACTACCCGAACGGCAAGCTCACCGTGAAGGCTCCGGGCACCTCCGACTCGGTGCGCTACATCCAGTCCGCGAAGGCCGACGGCCGCTCGTACGCCAAGACCTACCTGACCACGGAGGACATCCGTGACACCCGCGAGCTGACCTACAAGGTCGGCACGGAGCCCTCCACGTGGGGCACCTCGGTGAACGCGGCTCCGCCCGCCCTGAAGTGACGCGCTGACCTGCACGCACTCGGTACACACCGACGCGAGGACCCGCCCCTCACCGGGGGCGGGTCCTCGCCTGTTTCGCGGTGGGAGCACCCCGTAGCATCGTGCGATGACGCAACCACGACTGGTCGCCACCGACCTCGACGGCACCCTCCTGCGACGTGACGGCAGCCTCTCCGACCGCAATCTGCGCGCGCTGCGGACCGCGCAGGACGCCGGGGCCGAGGTCGTCGTGGTCACCGCCCGGCCGCCCCGCTACCTGGACCGGCTCGCCGACATGACCGGGCTGACCGGCACGGCGGTGTGCAGCAACGGTGCCGTCGTCTACGACATCGCCACCCGTACGGTCACCGCCTCCCGGCCGCTGGCCCTGCCCACCGCCCGGACGGTGGCCGGCCTCCTCGCGGCGGAACTGCCCGAGATCTCGTTCGGGATCGAGGCCGCGGGCCACATCCACTTCGAACCCGCCTTCCTGCTGCGCTTCTCCGGCGACCCTGCCTTCGAGTCCGTCCTCCCGTCCCGGGAAGCGCTCTGGCAGACCGGGATCCCGCTCGCCAAGCTGCTCGCCTGGTCCGACCGGACCGATGCCGACACCCTGCTCACGACGGTCGAGCGGGTGGCGCCCGGCCTCGCCCAGTACACGCACTCGGGCGGGCGCGGACTGCTGGAGGTCAGCGCCATCGGAGTCACCAAGGCGGGCACCCTGTCGCTGCTCTGCGCGGAGCGCGGGCTCACCGCCGCCGACGTCGTCGCCTTCGGTGACATGCCCAACGACCTGGACATCCTCCGCTGGGCCGGAGCCGGCTACGCCATGGCCAACGCCCACCCCGCCGTCCTCGCCGCCGCCCCGTACCGCACCCTCTCGCACGAGGAGGACGGGGTCGGCGTCGTCCTGGAGCGGCTGTACGGGCCCCTCGGTACGGGGGACCTCGGCACGGCTGACCTCGGTGCGGGGGAGGAGCTCACGGTCACCCCGCTCGTCCACGCCGTCCCGGTCGCCCCGGTCGCCCCCGCCACCCGTGTCACCCCCGTACCGAGGAGCTGACAACGGCCCACGCGCGCCCGTGAGGACGGCGCAAACACCCGGGACCCTTCGCGGCAACGGACCGGCAACCTCCGCCCGGCAGGCTGGTGCCAGAACGGTACGGGCTCCTCGGCGCCAGGTGTCCCGGCGCCAGAGCGCCCCGCCGTCCCCCACCTCCGTCCCCGTCCCCACTCCCCGTCGCCCACCCCCCCCGTCACCCACCCCCGTCTCCCGCCGTCGCCTCCCGGAACGGACCCCGCAGACCCATGCAGCGCACCCGGCACTCCGCCCGCCCCAAGGGCCGCAACCTCGCAGAGGTCCCCGGCTCCCCGGCCCTGGTCGCCGTGGCGCACGGCAGCCGGGACCCGCAGGCGCTCCGGACCGTGACGCAACTCCTCGACCGCGTACGGGATATGCGCCCCGGCCTCGACGTACGCCTCGGCCACATCGAGCTGAACGAACCGCTGCTGCCGCAGACGCTCGCCGGACTCGCGGGCGGCTCCGCCGTCCTCGTACCGCTGCTGCTCGGCAGGGGCTACCACGTCAAGCAGGACCTGCCCGCGCTCGCCGCCGCCGCACCCGCCGTCCGTACCCGCGTCGCCGCCCCGCTCGGCCCCCACCCACTGCTGGTGGAGGCGCTGTACGGACGGCTCGTCGAAGCGGGCTGGCCCGCCGGTGAAGGGCCCGACGAGCAGCGGACCCGGCGCGGGGGCGCCGTCGTCCTGGCAGCCGCCGGTTCCCGCGACCCCGAGTCCGCCGCCGACACCCGGCGCACCGCCCGCCTGCTCGGCGAGCGGCTCGGCGGGGTGCCGGTGGTGCCCGCGTACGCCTCCGCCGCCACGCCCACCGTGCCCGTCGCGGTCCGCGCGCTGACCGCCCGGGGGTACCACCGCATCGCCGTCGCCTCGTACTTCACCGCCCCCGGCCGCTTCGCGACGGCGGCCGCGGACGCCGCCCCCGGCATCGCGGCGGCCCCGCTCGGCGACCACCCCGCGATGGTCCGGCTGCTGCTGCACCGCTACGACCAGGCCTGCGCGGGCGCGGCCCCGGCGGAAGGCGGCCCGTCGGCCGGCGAACCTCTCCTCGCAACCGCCTGACCCCTGTCCTGTCCTGCCCTGTCCTGCTCTGCCCTTCCGTGCGCTTCCCTCCCGCACGATCCCGGTCAACTGTCGGATCCGGTCGTTATGGTCGTAACCATGGACGGGACACACGGGACCGGTACGCACGGGACACACCAGCACGGGACACGACACACCGACAGCACGGACCAGGACGTACGCGACCAGGCCCCGGGCCTCCACGGCACGGAGCGGAGAACAGCCGCGCCTGCGCCCTCGGCGCCGCGACACCCGGCACCCGCGCCCCACTCGCCCCCCGGCTACACCCCCTCCGACACCGCACGCTGGGACACCGAGGCCGACAAGCGCCCCGGCCGCACCGCGTTCCAGCGCGACCGCGCCCGGGTGCTGCACTCCGCCGCGCTGCGCAGGCTGGCCGGGAAGACGCAGGTCGTCACGCCCGGCACCCGGGGCGACGTCTGGGACGCCAGCCCGCGCACCCGGCTCACCCACTCCCTGGAGTGCGCGCAGGTCGGCCGGGAGCTGGGGGCGGTCCTCGGCTGCGACCCGGACCTGGTGGAGACGGCCTGCCTCGCGCACGACATGGGCCACCCGCCGTTCGGCCACAACGGCGAGCAGGCGCTCAACGAGTTCGCCGCCGACTGCGGCGGCTTCGAGGGCAACGCCCAGTCGCTGCGGCTGCTGACCCGGCTGGAGCCGAAGCGGTTCGTCCGCGACCCGTACACCGGCGAACCGGCCAGCGTCGGCCTCAACCTCTCCCGGGCCGCGCTCGACGCCGCCACCAAGTACCCCTGGCCGCGCGGCGGCCACCCCACCGACCCGAAATCGGCCAAGTTCGGAGTGTACGAGGACGATCTGCCGGTCTTCTCCTGGGCCCGCGAGGGCGCCCCGCCCGGCCGTACCTGCTTCGAGGCCCAGGTGATGGACTGGTCCGACGACGTCGCCTACTCCGTCCACGACTTCGAGGACGGCCTGCACGCGGGGCACTTCGTCCCCGCCCGCCTGCACGACCCGGCCGAGCGGGAGGCGATCTGGGCGGCGGCCATCGGCCGGTACGTTCCGCCGGACACCGACCCCGAGGAGCTAGCGGCGGCGCTGGACCGGCTCATCGGCCAGGAGTGGTGGCCGCACACCTACGACGGCTCCGCTGTGGCCCAGGCCCGGCTGAAGGACGCCACCAGCCAGCTCATCGGCCGGTTCTGCCAGGCCGCCGAGACCGCGACCCGCGAGGTCCACGGCCCCGGCCGCCTCACCCGGTACGGAGCCGAACTCGTCGTCCCCCGCGAGGTCCGCGCCGAGTGCGCGGTGCTCAAGGCCGTCGCCGTCCGGTACGTCATGCAGCGCACCGAGCAGGAGGCGATCCGCGCCGGCCAGCGCGTCGTCATCGCCGAACTGGCCGCCGCGCTCACCGCCCGGGCACCGGAAGGCCTGGAACCGCAGTTCCGTGCCCTGTTCGAGTCCGCGCCCGACGACCGGGCCCGCAAGCGCGTCCTGGTGGACCAGATCGCCGCCCTCACCGACTCCTCCGCGCGCTCCCTGCACATGTACCTGACGGGACCTGCCTCCTGACGCGCCGTGACCTGCGGGGCGCGGCGGCCGTCCCCGGCGGCGCGGCGGATGATGTGCTGGCACACAGCCGGGCCCGCAACCATGGGACATGCGCCAGGAGGGGCACACCCTCTTTCGCCCTCACCCTCCGTGCGGGAGGCTCGCAGGGTGAGGGCGCCGCGCAGTACGCACCGCGCAGTACGCATTGAGGAGGCAGCAAGTGGTGGACGCACACAGGACGTTCGTCATCGTCGGCGGAGGACTGGCCGGCGCGAAGGCGGCCGAGGAACTCCGCTCGCAGGGGTTCGACGGCCGGGTGATCCTGATCGGCGACGAACGCGACCACCCCTACGAGCGGCCACCGCTCTCCAAGGGGTACCTCGCCGGAAAGGCGGACCGCGACAGCGTGTTCGTCCAGGAGAAGGCGTGGTACGCGGGCGCCGACGTGGAACTCCACCTCGGCCAGCCGGTCACCTCCGTCGACCGGTACGCCCGTTCCGTCCAGCTCGGCGACAACACCGTGATCCACTACGACAAGTTGCTCCTCGCCACCGGCTCCGAACCGCGCCGCCTCCCCATCCCGGGCACCGACCTGGTCGGCGTCCACCACCTGCGCCGCCTCGCCCACGCCGACCGGCTGCGCGGGGTGCTCTCCGCCCTCGGCCGGGACAACGGCCACCTGGTGATCGCCGGGGCCGGCTGGATCGGCCTGGAGGTCGCGGCGGCGGCCCGCGGCTACGGCGCCGAGGTCACCGTCGTCGAGCCCGAACCGACCCCGCTGCACGGCGTCGTCGGCCCCGAGCTGGGCCAGATCTTCACCGACCTGCACAGCGATCACGGCGTCCGCTTCCACTTCGGCGCCCGCCTCACCGAGATCGTCGGCCAGGACGGCGTGGTGCTCGCCGCACGCACCGACGACGGCGAGGAGCACCCCGCCCACCACGTGCTCGCCGCGATCGGCGCCGCCCCGCGCACCGGCATCGCCGAGGCCGCCGGGCTGGAGCTCGCCGACCGGGCGCACGGCGGCGGCATCGCCGTGGACGCCTCGCTGCGCACCTCCGACCCGCACATCTACGCCGCCGGGGACGTCGCCTCCGTCGAGCACCCGCTCTTCGGCACCCGGCTGCGCGTCGAGCACTGGGCCAACGCGCTGAACGGCGGCCCGGCCGCCGCCCGCGCGATGCTCGGGCAGGAGGTGAGCCACGAGCGGGTGCCGTACTTCTTCTCCGACCAGTACGACCTGGGCCTCGAGTACTCGGGGTGGGCGCCGCCCGGTTCGTACGACCAGGTCGTCATCCGGGGCGACGCCCGCAAGCGCGAGTTCCTCGCCTTCTGGCTGCGGGACCGCCGCGTGCTGGCCGGGATGAACGTCAATGTGTGGGACGTCACGGAGACCGTCCAGGCGCTGATCACCGCCCGCTCCCAGCACGACCCGAACGCCCTCGCCGACCCCTCGGTACCCCTCGAATCCCTGCTCTGACCGCCGATCCGCCCTTTCGGTCCCGCCCGGGCCCCTGTCCCGTACACGAAACCGCGCACCACCTCTGTGTACGGGACATGCCACCGGCAATCACCCGGCGCACGTGCGCGCTCGGCCCCGCGCCTCCCGGCCAGGGCAGTAACCCCTCGCGCCCCCGTAGACTTCTCCCGTGGCTGGCAGGATCAATGACGACGACGTGAAGGCGGTACGGGACGCGGTCCCGATCGACTCCGTCGTGTCCGAATACCTCCAGCTCAAGAACGCGGGCGGCGGAAACCTCAAGGGACTCTGCCCCTTCCACGACGAGAAGTCCCCCTCCTTCCAGGTCAGTCCCTCCAAGGGCCTGTTCCACTGCTTCGGCTGCCAGGAGGGCGGCGACACCCTCGCGTTCGTGATGAAGATCGACCACCTCACCTTCTCCGAGACGGTCGAGCGCCTCGCCGCGAAGGCGGGCATCACCCTGCGCTACGAGGAGGGCGGCTACAACCCCTCCCACCAGCGCGGCGAACGCATCCGGCTGATCGAGGCCCACCAGGCCGCCGCGAAGTTCTACGTCGAGCAGCTCGACGGACCCGAGGCCGAGATCGGCCGGAAGTTCCTCGCCGAGCGCGGCTTCGACCAGGCCGCCGCCGCCCACTTCGGAGTCGGCTACAGCCCGGCCGGCTGGGACCACCTCACCCGCTACCTGCGCGGCAAGGGCTTCAGCGACAAGGAACTCATCACCTCCGGCCTCTCCCAGGACGGCCGGCGCGGTCCGATCGACCGGTTCCGGGGCCGGCTGATGTGGCCCATCAGCGACACCGCCGGGGAGATCGTCGGCTTCGGCGCGCGCAAGCTGCGCGACGACGACAACGGCCCTAAGTACCTGAACACCCCCGAGACCCCGGTCTACAAGAAGTCGCAGGTCCTCTACGGCATCGACCTCGCCAAGAAGGACATCGCCAAGGCCAGCCGCGCCGTCGTCGTCGAGGGGTACACCGACGTCATGGCCTGCCACCTGGCCGGCGTGACCACCGCCATCGCCACCTGCGGCACCGCCTTCGGCAACGACCACATCAAGATCCTCCGCCGCCTCCTGATGGACAACGGCAGCGCCCGCGTGATCTTCACCTTCGACGGCGACGCGGCCGGCCAGAAGGCCGCCCTGCGCGCCTTCGAGGACGACCAGAAGTTCGCCGCCGAGACCTACATCGCCATCGCCCCGGACAACATGGACCCGTGCGACCTGCGCCTGGTCAAGGGCGACGACGCCGTCCGTGACCTGGTCGAACCCCGCACCCCGCTCTTCGAGTTCGCGCTCCGCCAGATCGTCGCCCGCTACGACCTGGAGACCCCGGCCGGCCGCGCCGCCGCCCTGGACGAGGCCGCGCCCGTCGTCGCGAAGATCAAGACGAGCAGCGTCCAGCGCGAGGTGGCCGTCCAGCTCGCCGGACTCGTCGGCATCCTCGACCAGGAGTACGTCGTCCACCGCGTCCACCAGCTCGCCCAGTGGGCGCGCGGCCGGGGCGGCGACGGCGGACGCCAGGGCAGCGGCGGCAAGCAGTCCCGCCCCGGCGCCCGGCACCAGGACGTGACGCCCGTCTCCATCGCCCCCTCCGGCCCCGCGCTCAACCTCCGCAGCCCCGCCCACCGCACCGAACGCGAGCTCCTCAAGCTGGCCCTCCAGAAGCCCGCCCTGGTCTCGCCCGCCTTCGACGCGTACGGCTCCGACGAGTTCACCGCCCCGCCCTACGCGGCCGTGCGCGAGTGCATCGCCGAGGCGGGCGGCGCCGAACAGGGCGTCGCCGAACCCCGCGATTACCTGGCCGCCGTCCTGGAGGCCACCCCGCACGACTCGGTGCGCAAACTCGTCACCGAACTGGCCGTCGAGGTCTTCCACGGCAAGTCCATCGACGAGACCTACGCGGGCATGCAGCTCGTCCAGGTCCGGCTGCGCGCCGTGGACCGCCGGATCGCCGACGTCAACAGCAGCCTCGCCCGCCTCGGCTCCCAGGTCGCCCCCGACCACCTCGCCGCCGCGCAGAACGAGGTCTGGGTCCTCCAGCAGTACGCCCAGGCGCTCCGCAGCCACGGCACCGACGCACTCTGACACCCGGCGCGCCCCGGCGCGCACGCGGAACGGCAGCACCGAAAAAGTCACCGCACGCCCCTCGTGGCGGCGTTGTGCCGTACGCCACACTGGACGGCGGTGCCTGAGTCATCGGAGCGCGTCGGCCCACCGAGGGCGGACCCCCGTCACCGCGTTCCGGCAGCGATCACCTGGAGGTCGCCCCCGTGCAGACCCGGACCGTGACGAGTACGACGGACCACGCCCCCGCGTACGCCCCCGCGATTCCCCCGCAGAGCAGGGCCGCGCACCATCCGGAGAGCGGGGCCCGGCCGCCCGCGCCCCCCGACGCCGTGCTGGAGGAGGAGCAGGACGACGAGGAGACCGCACCCGCCGCACCCCCGGGCCGGGCCACCGACCACACCGGGGCGGGATCGGACCTGCTGCGCCAGTACCTCCGGGAGATCGGCCGCGTCCCGCTGCTGACCGCCGCCGAGGAGGTGGAACTGGCCCGTCGCGTCGAAGCCGGGCTCTTCGCCGAGGAACGCCTCGCCACCGGCCCCCGCCCCGACTCCCGGCTCGCCCACGACCTCGACCTGATCACCGTCCTCGGCCGCAACGCCAAACGCCGCCTCATCGAGGCCAACCTCCGGCTCGTCGTCTCCGTCGCCAAACGCTACGTCGGACGCGGCCTCACCATGCTCGACCTGGTCCAGGAGGGGAACGTCGGGCTCATCCGGGCCGTCGAGAAGTTCGACTACACCCGGGGCTACAAGTTCTCCACCTACGCGACCTGGTGGATCCGCCAGGCCATGTCCCGCGCCCTCGCCGACCAGGCCCGCACCATCCGCGTCCCGGTCCACGTCGTGGAGCAGATCAACCGCGTCGTCCGGGTACGCCGCCGGCTGCTCCAGGAACGCGGCTACGAGCCCGCCGCCGAGGAGGTCGGCGCCGAACTCGAACTCAGCGCCGAACGCGTCCGCGAGGTCCTCCGGCTCGCCCAGGAACCCGTCTCCCTGCACGCCCCGGTCGGCGAGGAGGACGACGCCTGCTTCGGCGACCTCATCGAGGACGGCGACGCCGCCTCACCCGCCGAGTCGGCATCCTTCCTCCTGCTGCGCGAACACCTCGAAGCCGTGCTCTCCACCCTCGGCGAACGCGAACGCCGGGTCGTCCGGCTCCGCTACGGCCTCGACGACGGACGCTCCCGCACCCTGGAGGAGATCGGCACGCTCTTCGGCGTGACCCGCGAACGCATCCGCCAGATCGAGGCCAAGACCCTCGCACGGCTCCGCGGCCACGCCTACGCCGAACAGCTCCGCGGCTACCTCGACTGAGCCCCGGCCCCCCTGGTCCCGCGAACGCCGAAGGGCGCCCCCGGACGGCCGTGCAGACCGTCCAGGAGCGCCCTCGGCCGCCGTACGACCCTCAGTCGACCTCCGCCAGCGCCTCGGCGAACTGCGCCGCGTACAGCCGCGCGTACGCGCCCTTCGCCGTCAGCAGCTCGTCGTGCGAACCCTGCTCCACGATCGAACCGTTCTCCATCACCAGGATCACGTCGGCGTCCCGGATCGTGGAGAGCCGGTGCGCGATCACGAAGCTGGTCCGCCCGTGAGCGAGACGCGCCATCGCCTTCTGGATCAGCACCTCGGTACGGGTGTCCACCGAGCTGGTCGCCTCGTCGAGGACGAGGATCACCGGATCGGACAGGAACGCCCGTGCGATGGTGATCAGCTGCTTCTCGCCCGCGCTGACCCCGGTGCCCTCGTCGTCGATGACCGTGTCGTAGCCCTCGGGGAGCGTACGGACGAAGCGGTCCGCGTGCGCCGCGCGGGCCGCCTCCTCGATCTCCTCCCGGGTGACCTCGCGCGCGGCGCCGTACGCGATGTTCTCCGCGATCGAACCGCCGAACAGCCAGGTGTCCTGGAGGACCATCCCTATCCCGGACCGCAGCTCGTCGCGCGACATCCTCGCCACGTCCACGCCGTCCAGCACGATCCGGCCGCCGGTCACCTCGTAGAACCGCATCAGCAGGTTGACCAGCGTGGTCTTGCCCGCGCCCGTCGGCCCCACGATGGCCACCGTCTGCCCCGGCTCCACACTCAGCGACAGATCCTCGATGAGCGGCTTCTCCGGGTCGTAGCGGAACGACACGTTCTCCAGCCGCACACTGCCCAGCAGCTCGGCGGGACGCTCCGCGTCCACCGGGTCCGCCCCCTGCTCGTCGGCGTCCAGCAGCTCGAAGACCCGCTCGGCCGACGCGACACCGGACTGCAGCAGGTTCGCCATCGACGCGACCTGCGTCAGCGGCATCGAGAACTGCCGCGAGTACTGGATGAACGCCTGCACGTCACCGATCGACAGCGAACCCGACGCCACCCGCAGCCCGCCGACGACGGCGACCAGCACGTAGTTCAGGTTCGACACGAACATCATCAGCGGCTGCATGATCCCGCTGTTGAACTGCGCCTTGAACCCGGCCTCGTAGAGCGCCTCGTTCTCCTCCGCGAACCGCTCCGCCGACTCGTCCTGGCGACCGAAGACCTTCACCAGGCTGTGCCCGGTGTACATCTCCTCGATGTGGGCGTTGAGCTTGCCCGTCACCTTCCACTGCTGCACGAACTGCGGCTGCGAACGCTTGCCCACCCGCGACGCCACGACCACCGACAACGGCACCGTGACCAGTGCCACCAGCGCCAGCAGCGGTGAGATCCAGAACATCATCACCAGCACGCCGACGATCGTCAGCAGCGAGTTGATCAGCTGCCCCATCGTCTGCTGGAGCGTCTGAGAGATGTTGTCGATGTCGTTCGTCGCCCGGCTCAGCACCTCACCGCGCTGCTTCTGGTCGAAGTACGACAGCGGCAGCCGCGACAGCTTCGTCTGGAGATCCTCGCGGAGCTGGAACACCACCCGGTTGATCATCCGGATCGACAGCCGCGTCGACACCAGCATCAGCAGCCCGGCACCGACGTAGACCGCCAGCACCGCCAGCAGCACATGGCCCACCGCGGTGAAGTCGATGCCCTGCCCCGGAGTGAAGTCCACCCCGGAGAGCAGGTCCGCCATCGCGCCGTCGCCCTTGTCCCGCAACGCCTGGATCGCCTGCGCCTTCGTGGCGCCCTCGGGCATGCTCCGCCCGATGACCCCGCCGAAGATCAGGTCCGTCGCCGCGCCCAGGATCTTCGGCCCGACCACCGACAGACCCACGCTCAGCACACCCGCGAGGAGCATCAGGTACAGCGAGGACTTCTCCGCGCTGAACCGCCCCAGCAACCGCTTGGCCGACCCCTTGAAGTCCGCGGACTTGCTCACGGGCGCCCCGGCCATCATCCGTCCGCCCGGCCCGGCCATTACGCCGCCTCCGCTTCCGTCAGCTGGGAGAGAACGATCTCCCGGTACGTCTCATTGCCGTCCATCAGCTCGCGATGGGTACCCGTGCCCACGACCCGGCCCTCGTCCAGGACGAGAATCCGGTCGGCGTCGCGGATGGTGGACACCCGCTGCGCGACGATCACCACCGTCGCCCCCGCCGTCTCCCGCCCGAGCGCCGCACGCAGCGCCGCGTCGGTCGCGTAGTCGAGCGCCGAGAACGAGTCGTCGAAGAGGTAGATCTCCGGCCTGCGCACCAGCGTCCGCGCGATGGCCAGACGCTGCCGCTGACCGCCGGAGACATTGGTGCCGCCCTGCGCGATCGCCGAGTTCAGGCCGTTGTCCAGCCGCTCCACGAACTCCTTGGCCTGCGCCACCTCCAGCGCGTGCCACAGCTCCTCGTCGGTCGCGTCCGGGTTCCCGTACCTCAGGTTCGACGCCACCGTCCCCGAGAAGAGGTACGGCTTCTGCGGGACCAGGCTCACCGTCTTCGCCAGCAGCGCCGGATCCAGCGTCCGCACGTCCGTACCGTCGACGAGGACCTCGCCCTCCGTCACGTCGAACAGCCGCGGCACCAGCCCCAGCAGCGTCGACTTCCCGCTGCCCGTCGACCCGATGATCGCGGTCGTCTCGCCGGGCCGGGCCACCAGGTCCACCGCGCGCAGCACCGGCTCCTCGGCGCCCGGGTAGCGGAACTCCGCACCCCGCAGCTCCAGATGACCGTGGCGGCGCAGCTCCGTCACCGGGGCGACGGGCGGCACCACGCTGGACTCGGTCTCCAGGACCTCGTCGATGCGCTCGGCGCACACCTCGGCGCGCGGCACCATCATGAACATGAAGGTGGCCATCATGACGGACATGACGATCTGCATCAGATAGGACAGGAACGCCGTCAGCGCCCCGATCTGCATCCCGCCGCTGTCGATCCGGTGCGCGCCGAACCACACCACCGCGATCGACGACACGTTCACCACCGTCATCACGGTCGGGAACATCAGCGCCATCAGCCGGCCCGTGGACACCGCCACGTCCGTCAGCTCCGTGTTCGCACCCCGGAACCGCTCCACCTCGTACCCGTCGCGCACGAAGGCGCGGATCACCCGGTTACCGGTGATCTGCTCGCGCAGCACCCGGTTCACCGTGTCGAGACGCTTCTGCATCGTGCGGAACAGCGGCCGCATCTTCCGGACGATCAGGCTCACCGCGATCCCCAGCAGCGGCACCACGGCCAGCAGCACGGAGGAGAGCGGCACGTCCTGGCCGAGCGCCATGATGATCCCGCCGACGCACATGATCGGCGCGGACACCATCAGCGTGAAGCTCATCAGGACCAGCATCTGGATCTGCTGGACGTCGTTGGTCGTACGGGTGATCAGCGAGGGGGCCCCGAACCGGGCGACCTCACGGGCCGAGAACGACTGCACCCGGTCGAAGACCGAGGCCCGCAGGTCGCGGCCGAGCGCGGAAGCGGTCCGCGCCCCGAAGTAGACGGCGCCGATGTTGCAGACGACCTGGACGACGCTGACAGCGATCATCACGCCGCCGTACTCCAGGATGTAGCCCGTGTCACCCTTCACGACACCGTTGTCGATGATGTCGGCGTTCAGGCTGGGCAGGTAGAGCGAGGCGCAGGTCTGCAGGAGCTGGAGGAACACCAGCAGCAGGATCGGCCTTCGGTAGGGGCCCAGGAAGGACCTGAGCAGTTTTATGAGCACGCGTGTCTCTCGGGTCGGCGACGGCAGAGGCCGAACCATCTTGCCGTGCGCACCTCCGTGGGGACGAACCGTTTTCCCCAAGCCGGAGTCAAGAAGCGAGAGCGGGGCTCACGACCGCCGTCAGTCGGTGCCGGCCTCCGCCCCCGGCCCGTCGGACTCGAACGCCCCCGGGTGGATCTGGTCGCGCGTCGCCTCGTACTGCTGACGCACCGCCCGCCCCACCGGCAGCTCCTCGCCCGGCTCCAGCACCTGCGCCGCCGCGCCCTGCCAGGCCGGGGGAGTGGCCGGGTCGAGCCGGCCCTGCGAGACCCCCAGCGCCCACGCCGCCTGCCGGGCCGCGCCCAGCGCCGCGTACTGGGCGGGCTGCGGCACGACGACCTGCGTACCGAAGAGCGCCGGCGCCATCGCCCGCACGGCGGGCAGCTCGGCCGCGGCGCCCAGCAGGAACACCCGCCGCACGTGCACCCCGCGCCGGCGCAGCACGTCGAGCGCGTCGGCCAGCGAGCAGAGCATCCCCTCGAACGCGGCCCGCGCCAGGTGCTCCGGCTTCATCGACTCGCGCCGCAGCCCGCAGAGCGTGCCCGCCGCGTGCGGCAGCTGCGGGGTCCGCTCACCCTCCAGGTACGGCAGGAGTACGAGCCCCGAGGAGCCGGGCGTCGACTTCAGCGCGAGCGCGGACAACTCCTCCAGCCCGCCGTCGAGCCCGAGCATGTCGGCGGTCCCGCGCAGGGCCCGTACCGCGTTGGAGGTGTGCACCACCGGCAGGTGCATCCCGGTGGCGTCGGCGAACGAGGTGATCATCCCGCCCGGATCGGCCAGCGCCTCGTGGTGCACGGCCATCACGGAACCGGAGGCCCCCAGCGACACCACGGCGTCCCCGACCGCCACCCCGAGGCCGAACGCCGCCGCCATCGTCTCGCCGGTACCGGCGGAGATCAGCAGCCCCTCGGGGGTCGTACCGGCCGCGTCGGACGGGCCGAGCACCTCGGGCAGCGCGGCCTGATGACCGAGCGCCAGCTCCACGAGGTCGGGCCGGTAGGAAGAGGTGCGCGCCGACCAGTACCCCGTACCGGAAGCGCCGCCCCGGTCGGTGGTCCGCCGCGCGGGACGCCCCAGCAACTGCCACACCAGCCAGTCGTGCGGCTGCAGCACGGCGGCCACCCGCTGCGCGTTCTCCGGCTCGGTCCGCGCCAGCCACCGCAGCTTCGCCACCGGCTGCGAGGCCTGCGGTACGGCCCCGACCGCCTCGGCCCAGGGCTGCCGCCCGCCGAGCCCGTCGACCAGATCCGCCGCGGCGACCTGCGCCCGCCGGTCGTTGCCCACCAGCGCCGGACGGACGGGCGTGCCCTGCCGGTCCAGCGCCACCAGCCCGTGCTGCTGCGCGGCGACCCCGATCGCCTCGACGTTTTCGAGCAGCCCACCGGCGGCCGCCTCACCGAGGGAGAGGAGCCACGCCTGCGGATCGACCTCCGCGGCCTTCGGTTCGACCGGATGTGCGGCGTACCCCTCCCGCAGCACGGCACCCGTGTCCGTGTCGCAGACGACGATGTGCGTGAAGGCGGCGGAACTGTCCAAGCCGGCGACTATGCCCATGTACGGATTCTGCCGCATCGCGAGAACTTTCCCCCAACCGCCTCCGGCCCCGGTCCCCGCGGTGTGCGGGGGCCGGGGCCGGAAGCGCTCGGGCCGGGTGACGCGGGGCGGGTCAGGTGTTGGTGGTGCCCCAGTCGTCCTCGACACCGTTGTGCCCGGCGCGCTCCCGGAGCGACCGCACCCGGTCGGCCACCGACGCGGGCACCCGGCCCTCGACCTTCTCGCCGACCTTCTCGCTCACCGAGTGGTACGCCTTCCCCGCGTACTCCCGGCCGCTCTGCGCGGCCGACTCCACGGTGTTGCGCACGGCGGGGTTCTCGGCGACCTGGCGGGCGGACTTCTTCAGCTGCTCGTAGCGCTCCCGGCCGGCCCGCGTGCCGAGCACGTAGCCGAGAGCGAGGCCGGCGATGAACGTGAGCCGGTACCGCATGGCAGTCACCCTTCGTTCTGCGTTCGCTGCGTGAGGCGTTCTCTGCGTGGGACGTCCGCTGTGCGGGACGTCTGCTCCCCGCCTACCCGGAGGCACCCGAGATCACCCCGGCACGTACCGATTGGCGAAGCACCCCCCTGCTTGCGCTAATGTATGTGTCGCAGCGAACGCGCGCCGCTCGGCAGTAGCCAGGCAGGTACGATTTCGAGGCAACGCAGCAATCCCCTGTAGCTCAATTGGCAGAGCAGCCGGCTGTTAACCGGCAGGTTACTGGTTCGAGTCCAGTCGGGGGAGCGCGGTCCCCTGTAGCTCAATTGGCAGAGCATTCGGCTGTTAACCGGAGGGTTACTGGTTCGAGTCCAGTCGGGGGAGCCAACGGAAGAGGACCCTTCGGGGTCCTCTTCCGCGTTGTGGCCCACCTCGGCTCCGGGGGTGGATCTCCGCGCTGTGGGCCTCGTCACTCCCCGGCTGCCCGGAGCCCCTCCGCCGCCTCGCCCGTGACACGTTCGGGTCGCTTTCCGGCCGCACGGAACCGGGCAGCACGCAGCGCAGTCCTCATGATCAAGCGATGTGGACCAGCCGGAGCGAGAGATCGTATGACCGGCTATGCTGCGGCAGACGGCGCGCACACTTGTACGCGCCACGCCGAAACG
This sequence comes from Streptomyces sp. NPDC001770, assembly GCF_053596135.1. Lineage (NCBI taxonomy): Bacteria > Bacillati > Actinomycetota > Actinomycetes > Kitasatosporales > Streptomycetaceae > Streptomyces > Streptomyces sp. NPDC001770. Next base: position 129,237 of record NZ_JBSFFN010000014.1, read on the forward strand.
GGGCGGTAGCTCAGCCGGTTAGAGCAGCGGACTCATAATCCGTCGGCCGTGGGTTCGAGTCCCACCCGCCCCACCCAGCGTCCCCAGGCAGAATCGTTCTGACCTGGGGATTCGTGTGTTCCGGGGGGCTGCGGGCTCCGCGGCGGTGCAACGGACGTGCAGCGTTCCGCGTTCTGCGATCCGGGTTCTCGTGTTTCTTCCGGGCATTCGTAACTGGGGTTTTGACGCCTCCTCGGTGGAACGAGTGGTCTGCGGTCCTGCGGTCCCGCGGTCATCGAGGGCGGCGGCGCACCCCCTGTCCACCGTTCCCCTCCGTCGAGCGGCCCGTACGGCGGTCGGCCGCGACGGCCGGTCCGACGAGAGCGCGGGGTGTGGGCCCCCGGCCTTCCCGCACCGTGTTCGTACCTCGCTCGACCACGGCATGGGCGCGTTCTCTTCGGCCTGCTTGCTGCAGGAGGCCGGCGGTGCCGGTTCGACGGCGTCACTCACCGAGGGAGGCAGGATGCCTCATCATGACGTCTCACCGCGAGGGAGCTGTGGCCCTCCTCTCGTGCGAGGCGGGCCACAGCTGCGCTCGGTTATTCCGGGATGGTGTCCAGGAACGGCCGCCCGTGCGCGCGCATGAGCCGAATCACCTCCGCGTACACGGCGTTGTCCTCGATGACGAGGGCCACGCGGTCACGCGTGTTGAAGATGGTGCCCAGCGCGACCTTCGTCCGGAGGACGACCCAGCCCTCCTCGGACCCGTCCCAGACGAAGTGGTACTCGGCGGCTTCCTCCGTCGTCTGATCCGACTCCACTCTGAAATGCCCTCCTTCGTGAACGTCGTCACCAAGCCTCCCCGGCCGGTCGGGACGACCTTCGAGGAGCGTACGGACGGCCCTGTCATCACGAAAGACTCCAGGGGGTCCTGTCCGGCCGACCGTACCCACGAGGACATGTCATCATCTGAAGACATCACTTGATGACGATCTCGGGAGAGCCTGCCGATGAATGCCCCTCACGCCACCGCCGACCTTCGGCAACGGGCCCTGGTCCCGGTACTGGTGTTCATCGGCACCGTGGTCGCGGTGATCAGCAGCCTCGGGGCTCCGCTGGTGCCGACCATCGCCGAGGTGGACCACGTGTCCCTGTCCGACGCCCAGTGGTCGCTCACGATCACCCTGCTCGTCGGCTCCATAGCCACCCCCGTGATGGGGCGCATGGGCGACGGCCCCCACCGGCGGCGGGTGGTGCTCGGGGCCCTCGTGATGGTGCTGGCCGGCAGCGTGCTGGCCGCGCTCCCCCTCGGCTTCGGTTTCCTGGTCACCGGGCGCGGGATGCAGGGAGTGGGCCTCGGTCTCGTCCCATTGGCCATCGCCACCGCGCGCGACGCCCTGCCGGGAGGGCGGTCGCGCTCCGCGGTGGCGATGCTCTCCATCACCACCGTGGCCGGCGTCGGACTCGGCTATCCGCTCACCGGCCTGATCACCCAGACCATCGGCGTCCACGCCGCCTTCTGGTTCGGCGCCCTCATCAGCGGCCTCGCCCTGCTGGCCGCCGCCCTGGTCGTACCGCAGGCGGGCGGACGGGAAAGGCGGCCCCTGGACGCACCCGGCGCGGCACTGCTCGCCGTCGGACTGGCCTCGCTGCTGCTCGCGCTGAGCGAAGGCGAGGTCTGGGGCTGGACCTCGGCCCGGGTGCTGGGCCTGTTGCTCTTCGCGCTGCTGCTCCTGGCCGGCTGGGGTTTCCACGAACTGCGCACCGCCCACCCGCTGGTGGACCTGCGGACGCTGCGCAACCGGTCGGTGCTCACGGCCAACGTCGCCGGCCTCATAGCGGGCGTGGCGATGTACATGATGATGTCGCTGATCACCCGCTTCTCTCAGACCCCGGCCTCCACCGGCTACGGCTTCGGCACATCGGTGCTGGTGACCGGGCTGGTGCTGCTGCCCTTCTCGGCCGCCAGCGTGGCCTCCAGCAAGCTGGTGCCGCTGCTGGTCCGGCGGACGTCCACGGCGGCGGTGCTGCCGATCGGCTGCGGGATCTCGCTGGTGTCGATGGTGTTGTTCCTGTGCGCCCGGGGCGGTCTGTGGGAGCTCTTCGTGGTCATGGGCGTCGCCGGACTCGGCGTCGGCTGCACCTTTGCCGTGATGCCCGGACTGATCGTCAACGCCGTGCCCGCGCACGAGACCGGCAGCGCCATCAGCTTCAACCAGGTGGTGCGCACCATCGGTTACACGACCGGCAGCGTCGTCAGCGCGGTCGTCCTGGAGGCGCACACCGACCCGGGCCGGATCCTGCCGACGGACAGCGGCTACCAGGCCGCGGCCTGGCTGGGCTGTGCGATCTGGGTGGTCGCCGGGATCGGTACGATCGTCCTGCCCGGACGGGCCGGGGCAGTGGAGTCCGGGGTGACCGCCGGGACCGTGGACGAGGAACTGCTGATGGAAGAGAGCCTTGCGGACGCCGAGGGCGCCGAGGACAGTGTGACCGCGGTACCGGGCGGACCCGTCCGGTGAGCGAGGGCAGGCGGCGGGACTCCGCCCGCAGTCGGCAGTTGCTGCTGGAGGCGGCTGCCGGCCTGTTCGCCGAACGTGGCTTCGACCGCAGTACGACGCGGGAGATCGGTGAGCGTGCCGGTGTGGATCCGGCCCTGATCGCCCGGTACTTCGGGGGCAAGGCCCAGCTCTACCTCGCGGTGCTCGACCTGGACCGCAAGGGGGTCCGGCCGGCCGACCTGTTGGAACCCGAGCGCAACCGCGGGCTGGTGAGCGGGGTGGATCTTCGCGGTCCGGGACCGATCTTCCGTTCGGCGGTCGACCCGTTGAGGGAGCCGAACGTCCGGGACGCCGCCCTGGAGCAGCTCCAGTGGCGTCTGGTGGACCCGTTGTGCGAGCGCTTCACCCGCGAGGGTCTGGACCGCCCCCGGTTGCGGGCGGAGCTGGCGGTGGCGGCGTTCGTGGGCATCGTGCTGTGCCGCCACGGCGGCACCCTGGGAGAACTCGCCGGGGCCGACGCGGACGAACTCGTCCCGCTGGTGCTGGACATGCTCGGCCAGGGCTCTTGAGCCTGCGGCCCGGTCGTCCGCGAGCCCGGACCGCGCTGTCGCGGAGAGATTCCACATGGGCGTAGTCCTTGCCTGCGTACTCGTTCTGCCCGCGGTGATCCACCTGGGGTGGATCGCGTCCTGGTGGGGAACCCGGCGCCTGCGGTGGATCGGGCTGGTTGTCGCGGCCGCGGCCTCCGTGGTCTGCGCCGTCATCGGCCGGGACGCCATGGGCCCACGGACGGACCCGCACGCCCTCGGCTGCTCCTCGGCCCTGGAGTGCACGGACCTGCGCCCGGTCTTCGTCGTCGCGTCCGGGCTGCTCGGGTTCGTGTCCTGTCTGGCGCTGGTGGTCCTGACGCTCGTGGTCGAGTTCGTCGTGCGCGTCCGGAGGAAGAAGCCGGTCTGACAGCCCTGACCGCCCTGACCGCCCTGACCGCCGTGCTGGCCCCGACCGCCCCGCACGCCGTGCTCGCCGTCGCGGAGCGGGCGCCGCCCACGCCGGGCCGGCCGGGTCAGCCGCCCCGGCCCGCGCCGAGGAAGGCGAGCAGGCTGACCGCCGCCGGGCGCGCGTCACCGACGGCGGCCCGGTGCAGGTCCCGTACGGTCCGCACCACGGCCCGGGTCACGACGTCGACGCCGGCCTTGCGTTCGAACCAGTGCCAGTCGCCGTGCGCGTTCATCTCCAGGAAGACCGGCTCGCCCCCGTCCCGGTCCCGGAGGAAGTCGAACGCCCCGAAGACGGCTCCGGTCTCCCGGGCGATGGCGCGTGCCGCCGATGCCACGGCGGCCGGGCACCGGACCTGACGTACCACCACCTCGTCCGGGCGGATCCAGATGTCCTCGGGATGTTCCTTGGCCACCTCGAAGGCGTGCAGCTCGTCCCCGGCGAGGTAGACCCGGTACTCGGCGTCGTGCTCGACGTACTCCTGGAGCATCACCGGTGTGCCCCGGGGCAGGCCGGGCAGGCCGGCGAGCCGGTCCCGGTCCAGGACCCGCGGCAGGTACCAGTCGAGCCGGCCGGGTTCCGGCTCCACGTAATGCCGGTCGAGGACCTTGAGCACGTACCGCTCGGCCGGAAGCAGCCCGGCCGCGTCCGCCGGGTCGGTGGTGACCAGCCCGCGCGGGACGCGTACACCGAGCGCCAGGGCCCGGGCCCGCTGCACCAGCTGCCCCGGATCGGCGGCGCCGATGGTGGCCGGGGAGGCGGCGGCCAGCTGCTGGGCCAGCGCGGTCCACGCGTCCCGGTACACCATCCGCCCGCCGGCCGGACCGGCCGGCAGTCCGTCCGGCGCGGCCCGCAGGGAGTAGTGGCGCAGCCAGGTCACCGTCGGGGCGAACCGGTGCCCGTCCAGGGTCAGTACACCGTCCGGCCCGTGAACGGCCCGGACGTCCGCGAGGCCGTCCGCGTCGAGCCGGTGCACGGGCACCCCGACGCGGCGCAGCAGGGCGGACACCTCGGTCGCCTCCCCGTCGCCCCGTCTGGTGAGCAGCAGGACGCACCGCTCATCCATGGGTCGGGGCCAGCAGCGATTCCGCCATCTCCAGGAGCCGCAGGGCCTTGTCGGAACGGTTGCTCGGCTCGGCGGCGCGCAGCCGGGTGAGCAGTTCGAGCCCGATGGCGGCCTGGTCGGCGAGCAGTCCGAGGAGTTCGACGTCCGCCATCTCCCGTGCGCCGCCGGCGCCCCGGTCCAGCACCTCCAGCACGCCCACGCACTCGTCGTCGCCGAACAGCGGAGCGGCCATGATGCTGTCGGGCACGTACCCGGTGGAAGCGGCGGCATCGCCGGAGAAGTGCCGCGACTCGCGCAGGTCGTCGACGAGCATCGACTGACCGGACGAGGCGACCCAGCCCGCGATGCCGGTTCCCGCCGGGAAACGCGTACCGACGAGTTGGCCGTCGCCGCCCTCACCGGCCACGGCCTCGAAGACCAGGTCACCGGTCTCCGGATCGATGAGGAAGATCGAGGAAGCCGCGGCGCCGAACGCATGGCGCGCGACTTCGACGATGGACTGCAGCAGGCGGCGCTCCACGGGCGTCGCGGCGTCAACGGGTTTCGTCATGCGCACCTCCAAGTCGACCGGTGGTGTTCCCGGCGCAGAGGAACAGCACCGTCTTGAGCTGGAACGGTGTGAGCCAGGGGTGCTTGCCGAGGATCAGCGCGCACAGGCCCGAGATGTGGGGCGCGGCGAAGCTGTTGCCGGTCGAGCGGATGGAGCCGCCGCCGGGCCACGCCACGGGGACGCGCACACCGCGTGCGTGGAACTCCACGGGCGGCGCGGGGTTGTAGTAGTACGTCATCGGATCGTCCTCGTCGTGGCTCGCGACGGAGATCACCGAGGAGAACGACCAGGGATAGCTGGGCACCGGCCGGTTGTGCGCGGAGACGACGAGCGCGCACCGGCGGAAGTAGGCCCGGTCGACGAGCTCGTGGAGCTGCGCGGTCAGGGCCGGCCGGGTCGTCGCCAGGCTCAGGTTGATGACATCGAAGTTCTGCTCGACGGCCCAGGAGAGCCCGGCGATGAGCGCCGGGCCGCTGCCCGTCTTGCCGTCGGTCAGCACCTGGACGGACGAGACCGAGACCCCCGGCGCGAGGGACCGGATCACCCCGGCGCAGGCGGTGCCGTGTCCGGCGCGGTCGGTGGGCTCGCACGGCACCATCTCCACCTCGCCGTCCTCGGCCGTGACGGCCGTCATGGCGAGGTCGACCGGGCCGACCATCGGGTGGCCGCCCTCGACCCCGCTGTCCACGACGCACACCCGGACCCCGGAACCGTCGGCTCCGCCCCATGCCCACTCCGGGGAGACCGATTCCAAGGGGACGGACGCGAACCTCTCACGCGCCTGCGCCCTCGTCACGCCCCAGGCCGGTACGCCCGGCGTGTAGGGCCGCGCGGGCCGTCTCCAGGGTGGATCGCTCATCGGTTCTCCCCCGGTCCTGCCGCTCTCCAGGCCCGTACCGTCCGGGCGGGGAGCACGGCCTCCTTCGCCGTCAGGGCGTCCAGCGCGCGCCCGGCGGCATGCCGGGCGCGCTCCGGTTCACCGGCGGCGTCCAGCACCCGGGCCGCCTCGAACCAGACGTCACCGATGAGACAGGGGTCGTCGGTGCCGTCCAGGGTGGCGGTCGCCCGCTCGGCATCCCCGACCGCGTCCCCGTACGCCCCGGCCCGCGCCCGGACCCGCGCCCGCAGCGCCAGCCGGACGGCCCGGGTACGGGTCTCCTCCGGCCGGTCCGCGGGCGGCCCGGCGAGCTCGGCCGCGTCCGGACCGAAGCCGTCCCCGGCGCAGAACCGCTCCCGTGCCGCGTACAGGCGCAGGGTGGCCGCCGTCCGCGTCTGCCCCAGAGCGGCGAGCCCGTCCGCAGCGGCCGTGTAGTGGCCGGCGGCCGGCAGGTGCGCCCCGGCGAGGGACTCGACGAACCCCGCCGTCTGGCCGGCCGCGAGCGTTCCGAGGGCCAGTGCCAGGTCGTCGCAGTGCCTGCGGACCAGCGCGATGTCCTCGCGCGCCGCGTCCACCCGGTCCGACAGGGCCAGATGCCGGGCCCGGGTGAGCAGGACCGGCACGAGCAGGCTCCGGTCGCCGTCGAACCGACGGACCAGCTCCTCGCAGAGGCCGATGGCCTGGGTGAGCGGGGTCGGCGACCACTGCGTCAGCTCACATATCGACGCGAGGATGCGGTTCCCCTCATAGGTGTCGCCGAGCCCGCGCGCCCGGGAGAGCGCGTCACGCATCGAGCCCTCCGCCGCGCCGACCCGGCCCTCGGCGAAGCTCCGCAGTGAGGACAGCTGGTGCAGCCTGCACCAGCTCAGGTCGTCCGCCGGACCGGGCGCGGCATGTCCGCCACCCGGGGCGTACGGGGCGCCGGCGGGCTCCGCTCCGCCCGAGCGCAGAGCGATCAGCTGCCGCAGGATGGCGCAGGTGTCCCGGGTCGGGGCGTCGTCCCCGTTCTTGCGCTCCGCCTCCGCCACGGCCTGCCGGGCGCTGTCCCAACGGCCCAGCGCGGCATACGTGTCGGTGATGCGGGCGGCGAGCACCCGGTGCTGGGGGTCGCCGTCCGGAGTGAGGCCGCGCCCGCGTTCCATCAGTGAGACGGCTGCGGGCAGGTCCCGGCGGTGCAGCGCCCGGTACCCGGTGGCCACCAGGGCGCGTGCCGCGCGCCCGGTCAGCGCGGGCAGCCCGGGATCGCCCGGGTCGGCCTCGGACAGCAGGCGGCACGCGGACTCCAGGCGGTGAGCGAGGTCGCTCTCCGCGGCCGGGCCCGGCGGACGGGCTTCCAGCCGGTCCGCGAGCACGGTGTGCCAGGCCGCGCGCCGGGCCTTGGAGGTCATCTCGTACAACGTGTCCCGGGCCAGTGCGCGGGTGAACCGGTACGAACCGGGCGAGCCGAACACGTGGATCACCCGGGAGCGCAGCAGCCTGGCCAGGGCGTCGTCGAGGACCCCGCCCGCCAGCGCCGGCTCGTCCGCGGCGAGTGCGCGCACGTCCTCGGCGCTGAACGACCCACCCACCACCGCCGCCCGTTCCAGCACGGCGCGGTCGCCGGCCGGCAGCCGGTCCAGCCAGGCCGTCAACAGGACCCGGATCGACGTGGGAACGCCCTGGTCCTCGGCCCGGTGGCCGGCCAGGTTCTCCAGGAGCAGTTCGGCGAACAGCGGGTTGCCGTCGCACTCCCGCACGACCCGGGCCAGGTCGTCCTCGGTGGCGACCGCCTCCTGCGCGGCGACCTCGGCCCGGTCCGCGAGCAGCCCCACCAGCCGCTCGGTCTGCGCGGGCGGCAGGGCGTCGAGACGCAGGGCGAGGTCCCCGGCCGGCACCGCGCCCGTCTCGGCGCGCGCCACACGGATGACCAGCAGCGGGGTGTCCCGGGCGCCTTTGCCGAAATCGGCGACCATGTCGGAGAGGGTCGGCTGCGCCCACTGGAAGTCCTCCAGGACCAGGATCACCGGGGCGTGGCGGCCCAGGGCCTCCAGGAGCCGCCGGAACGCCCAGCCGATCTCGTCGACGCTCACCGGGAGCCCGCTCTCGGTGCGGATGCCCAGGGCGACGGCGAGGGCGGTGACGGCGCGGTCCGCGCTCGGGCGCAGCGTCTCCAGCGCTCCTCGCGCTTCCTCCCAGCCGCCGGGCAGCGACCAGACCGCCTCGGCCAGCGGGCGGTGGGCGAGTCCGGCACCGTACGCCTGGCAGCCGGCCCTCAGGACGACGGCATCCTCCCCGGCGCGGCCCAGGAACTCCCGCACCAGGCGCGACTTGCCGATGCCCGGGGGACCGGCGACCGTGACCAGGAGGCTGCGGCGTCCGCTCCGGATCTCCGTGAACTCATCCAGCAGGAGCCGCAGTTCACCGTCGCGTCCGACGAGCGGGACCAGGTCCTCCCGGCTCGCCGCGTCGAGGACGGACAGGACCCGCCGGGCGGCGACCGGTTCGCGCTTGCCCCTCACCCGCAGCGGTGCGACGGCCTCCATGCGAACCCGGCCGCCGACCAGGCGGGCCGTCTCCTCGCCGATGAGGATCTCGTGCGGCTCGGCGTGCGACTGGAGGCGGGCGGCGGTGTGCACGACGTCCCCGACCACCCTGGCCGCGCCGCCGAGTGCCCCCGCCACCACGGCCTCTCCCGAGGCGATCCCGCAGTGGGTGTCCAGCGGCACCCCCGCACCGGACCCTCCGGCACCGGTCCCGATGGCCGTCACGGCCTCCCGGACGGCGCACGCCGCCCGGACCGCGTGCAGTGCGTCGTCCTCATGGGTGACGAACGCGCCGAAGACGGCCATCACGGCGTCGCCGATGAACTTCTCGACCACGCCCCCGTGTTCGGTGACCGCCGTCGTACAGGCCCGGTAGTACCGGTCCATCGTGCGCCGCAGCGCTTCGGGGTCCAGGGTCTCGGCGAGCACTGTCGAGCCGACGAGGTCGATGAAGAGCGCAGTAACGATTCTCCGGCTGTCCGACGACGGAGTCCCCACGACGACCGGTGTGCCGCACTCCGGGCAGAACCGGGCTCCGTCCGGCACCGTGGCACGGCAACCGCCGCACCGCGCGGCGCCGTTCACAGGAGCTTGAGGTCCTGTCCCTCCACCTCACCGGACACCGCTTCCAGTCGCTCCTTGACGGTGTTGAGGACCTGGACCTCGTGCTCGCTGAGCCCCGAGAGGACCGAGCGCTGCTCGACCGCCAGCAGGTCCACCGGATGGCCGGCCTCACGTAGTGCGTGCAGGGCGTCGAAGGGCATGGTCACCGGTACCTCGTTCCCGTAGTGCGGCCAGTCGAGGGGGGCGCCGACCGGTCCGATGGAGCACTCCGCGACCGTTGCCGCCGCGAGGACGCCGATGGCCCCGGGGGCCTCCTGCCGCTTCCGCTCGTCCGCGGGCAGCGGCGGCCAGATCCCCTGGACCAGAACACCCTGTGCGTACAGTCGCGCAATCATTTCCGTACGATTCGACGCGCCCGTTCTTCGGAGCATGTTGCATAAGTGGGCCGCCACCGTATGCGGGCTGATGCACAGAGCCTCAGCGATATCCCGGTTCGAGGAGCCGGCGGCCACGAGCGAAGCGATCAGAATTTCACGCCTGGTCAAAACCCTTACCCCTCACTTCGGTGAGCGAAGCGTTGGCCGGCAGAGAAACGCCGCGCTCCCGGGCAAGAGAGTAGCTGCGGGTCATGCTCCGGACAAGCACGCCTAGAACGGTTCACACGACACCGGATTCATAGTCATTCGAGGGATGTGAAGCCCGGGGGCGCGGGAGCAGCCTTGCCTCAGCACCAGCCAGTGACCGCCTCCAAGAAGGAGTGACCCATGTCGCAAGCACCCCTCGATGCGCTGCGCAGCGCCGGCACCCCGGTCGACCTGCTGTCGGAGTCCGAGCGCGACGTCTTCAGCGCCCTCAGCCCGGACGAGGTCGCGGTTCTCGGCTCGATCCAGGCCCGGCTCAACGCCGTGTCGGCCGCGGTCGAGGGCCAGGTGAACGACAACCAGGTCAACGTCCTCTGCTGATTCCCGACCCGGTGGGTCCGGCGGCATCGGCCGCCGGGCCCACCGGACCGCCGTGCGCCCGGACACCCAGTTGGAGCGTGATGATGGACCAAGTCAGCAGATATTTGGTGCTGAGCGACCGTGCGTACGCCCATACCAGCGGCGTCCCGGTCCGGCTCGCCTACAGCACCCGCACCGCGAGCACCGTCGCGGTGGACCTCCCCACCGCCCGGGCACTGGCGGCCCGCGACGCCGGCGCGCTCACCCCGGCCTGGACCGGCGCCCTGCGCGCGGCCCAGTTGCTCGTACCGGCCGGCGAGGACGAGCTGTCCGCCGTACTCGACCGCAACCGACGCGCGTCGGCGGAGCGTTCGGCCGTGCACATCGCCCTTCTGCCGACCTCCTACTGCAACATGGGGTGCGCCTACTGCGGCCAGGAGCACACCCGGGGCGGGCTGACCCACACCCACCGCAGCCGGGTCCGCGACCGGGTGCTGCGCGCCGTGACCGCCCCGGAGACCCGCAGTGCCCGCATCGACTGGTTCGGGGCCGAACCGATGATGGGCTACGCGGTCATCCGCGACCTCGCCCCCCGGTTCGTCGCCGCCGCCGCCGAGCACGGGGTCGCCTACTCCTCGGTGATCGTCACCAACGGCTCTCTCCTCACCCCGGCGAAAATCAACACGCTCATCCGCTCCTGCGGGGTCACCCATTTCGAGATCACGATCGACGGGCCGCCGGATATACACAATGAACACCGGCCACTGAAAAGCGGACGCGGATCTTTCTGGAACATCGTGCGCGCCGTGCGTGCCGTACTCGACGAACCGGATCTGGGCTCCACCCATTTCGCGTTCCGGACGAATGTCGACGTGCACAACCAGGACGATGTACCCCGCTATATCGAGCTGATGGCGGAGCTGGGTTTCAGTGACCCCCGCGTGTCCTTCTCGATCTTTCCCGTCCACTCCTGGGGAAACGACGTATCGGCGATCGAGGTGTCCAAGCACGAGTTCGCCGAACGCGAGACGGGGTGGCTCCGGCTGCTCGCCGAGCACGGGCTGCACACGCAGCTGCTGCCGACCACCGCGCGGAAGGTCCTCTGCCCCGCCACGACCCGCTCGTCCGAGATCATCAGCAGCACCGGAAACATCTTCTCGTGCAGCGAGTACCCCCTCGTCCCCGAGGCCGAGCGCACCCTCCCGCTGACGCACATCGACCGGGCGGGTACCGAAACGGTCCGGCCGCTGGGCCCCTTCGACGGCTGGAACGAAGAGATCGCCGCGGGCACCACCTGGTGCAAGGGCTGCGTCTTCATGCCCACGTGCGGCGGCGCCTGCCCCAAGGCATGGCAGGAGGGGCATCCGCCCTGCCCCAGCTACAAGTACAACGTCCAGGAGAGGCTCGATCTCATCGCCGCCCAGATCGGCCTGCGCGAGGCGGCCGGTGAGCCTGCCGGAGCCCGGTGATGACGGCGGAGACCGGCGCGGACTCCGCTGGCCGGCTGCTCATCGGGGTGTGCGGCTCCGGCAACGTACTCGCCGTTCCGCAGTACCTCATGGCCCTGCGCACCGGCCTCGGACCCGATGTCGAGATCCGCATGGCCATGACCCGCTCCGCCGCGATGCTCGTCCCGGCCGCCACCATGCGCCTGCTGTGCCGGGACGTGTACTGCGACGGCGAGGACGAGCTGACGACCGGCCATGTCGCCCCCGCCGTCTGGGCGGACCGGTTCGTCGTCCTGCCCGCCACCGCCAACATGCTCGGCCAGGCCGCCAACGGACTCGCCTCCGGACTCCTCAGCTCGGCCCTGCTCGCCCATGAGCGCCCGGTGCTGTTCTTCCCGAGCATGAACAGCCTGATGTGGGAGCGCCCCGCCGTCCGCCGGAACGTGGCCCGGCTGCGCGCCGACGGCCACGCCGTGGTGGACCCGGTGCCCGCCCCCGCCTGGCAGATCTCCGCGGGCGACGTGCGCAAGAACCTCGGGCTGCCGCCGCCGAACACCGTGACCGCGGTGATCCGCGAGTTCCTGGACCTGGACGTGAGGGCTGTCCCGTAACCCCTGGTGGGTGGGCGACGACAGCTACGGCACCTCGCCGCGTCGCCGGAACGTCCGCGTACATCCAGCACGCGGGCGCTCCTCCGCCTCGCGATGCACCGCATCCGACGCCGCACACCGATCCACCACGGATCACGGGGCAGCCCTTGGACCCGCTCGGCGGCTGAGCACCGGCACCAGCACGAGGAGGACACGTGGCACCAGCCGGACAGAGGTTCCGTACGGCACTGACGAGCGGACCGATGTCGGTGCGCGGCTTCCGGCTGCTGCTCGCCGGGCAGCTCTCCTCCACGGTCGGCGACTACTGCTACGCCGTGGCGCTGCCGTGGCTGATCCTCTCCGGTGACGGCGGCCCCGTCCTGCTCGGCACGGTCCTGGCCTGCTACGGCATCCCCCGCGTCGTCACCATTCCGCTGGGCGGCGTGGTGGCCGACCGGATCGGCGGCCGGCGGGTGATGCTCGCGGCCGACCTGGTGCGGGCCGTGGCCGTGGGCATCCTCGCGGTGCTCGCCTCGACCGGGACACCGACACTGGCCCAGCTCGCGCCCATCGCCGTCGTCCTGGGCGCGTGTTCCGGGGTCTTCATCCCCGCCTCGTACACCCTTCTCCCCGCCCTGCTGCCCAAGGAGGACCTGGGCCGGGGCAACGCCCTGTCGACCATGGTCAACCAGGTCGGCGGACTCCTCGGGCCGACGGCGGGCGGCGCCCTGGTGGCGGCCTTCGACGCGGGCCCGGCGCTCACGGTCGACGCCGCGTCCTTCCTCGTGTCGGCGCTGGTGCTCGCCCGGATACGCTCCGGCGCGGATGCGGACGCACCGCGGCAGGACGGGCCCGCGGGTGCCGAGGAACCCCCGGCCCGCGAGACGTCCTTCGTCGAACTGCTACGCCACGGACGGCTGTTGCACGTCGTCCTGGTGGTGGCCCTCGTCTGCAACCTGGCCTTCAACGGCACGATCGAAGTGGCCCTGCCCGAACTCGCCCACCAGGGCATGGGCGCCACCGGCTACGGCGTCCTGCTGACCTGCCTGAGCCTGGGCGGTCTGGCCGGTTCGCTGGTGGCCGCCCGCAGCCGGCCGGCTGAGTCGCCCGCCTATCTCTTCGCCGCCCTCGCGGTCGTCATGGGCATCGCCTTGAGCGCCGTCCCGTACGCCGGGGGCCTGGTCGGCGCCGCGGTGTGCGTGTGCGTCTACGCGCTGGCCAGCGGCTGGCAGAACATCGTCGTGGTGACGCTGCTCCAGGTCTGGGCCCCTCCGGCACTCATCGGCCGGGTCATGAGCCTGGTCATGCTGGCCGTCATGGGCACCTTCCCGGTCTCCGTGGCCGTGGCCGGCTTCGGGGTCCGCCACCTCGGCGCGGCCCCGTTCTTCCCGGTGGCGGGCGCTGCCATCGCCCTGTCCGTCCTGGGCGCGCTCACCCAGCGCGCCTTCCGCGACCACCGCTCCGGCACCGAGTACGCCCCACCGGTCCCCGTACCACCGGGGGCCCCGGCGAGCGGCCCCGCATCCGGCGTGCCGACCGCCCGCACCACGCATCCACGGCAGGACAACAGTCAGGAGTCACCACGATGAGCGTGTTCGTCCCGTTGGGCATGCCGCGGTTCGAGGGGGAGCCCGGCCACGGCCGGCGGCCGGGCCGGGGCACCGGCAACACCGCCTACCTGCTGGTCAACCCGCCGGTGACCGACCCGACGACCGCTTACCACTCGATCCCGTACCTCGTGGGTGCCGCCCGCGAGGCCGGCCACACCGAGTACGCCTGTGTGGACGCCAACCTCGACGCCTTCACCCACCTCGCCGACCCCGAGCGCTTCGGCGCGACGCTCGCCGCCGCCCGCCGCACCCGCGCCGAGATCGAGGCCAGGTCCACCGCCCCGCGCCGGCACGACGAGATCCGTTACCGGCAGGCACTGGCCGCCGAGGGCCTGAGCGCCACATCGGCCCGCGACGCGATCGGCGTGTTCCAGGACCCCGAGCACTTCTACCACCCCCCGACCTACGCGCAGGCGGTCGCGGTGATGAGCCGGTGGTGGGACCTGATCGCCCTGGAGATGCCGCCCGGCGCGGCGGACGGCTTCTCGATGCGGGTGAAGTCCGCCGTCAACCTGTGCAGTACGGCGGACCTGTCCGACCCGGCGGTCCCGGCGGCCGTCGCCCGCCCCTTCGAGGGCTACTTCGCCGACGAGTTCGTCCCGAAGCTGCGCGAACGCCCCTGGGCGGTGGTGGGCCTGTCGGTCAACTACACCAGCCAGCTGCCCGTCGCCCTGAGGATGGCCCGCCTGATCCGTACCGTGCTGCCCGACGCGGTGATCGTCTTCGGCGGCACCGAGGTCGGCGACGTGGTCAAGTACGCCCCGGACCTCGCGGCCCCGTGGCGGGTCTTCCAGGACGCCGACCTCATCGTTCCCGGCGAGGGCGAGACCGCCCTCATCGGCATCCTCGACGCGGTCGGCAACGGCGCGGTCCGGGGCGGCGACGCCTTCGAGGCCATCGGCGGCGTGATGACCAGGAGCCGGCCGGTCCCCGACATCGCGTACAGCGATGTGGCGGCGCTCGCCTCCCCGGCGTACGACGTGTGGGACTGGGAGCGTTACTGGGCACCCGAGCCGGTGATCCTCTACAGCCCGACCCGGGGCTGCTACTGGAACAAGTGCACCTTCTGCGACTACGGCCTCAACACCGACCGGCCGACCTCGCCTTCGCGGGAACGCCCTGTCGCGGCCGTGCTGGAGGACCTGCGGGAGGCGAGCCGCTACGGCAGGACCCTGTACTTCGCGGTGGACGCCATGTCCCCCCGCTATCTGCGCACCCTCGCCGCCGCCCTCGTGGAGTCGACTCTGGACCTGCGGTGGTCCGCCGAGCTGCGATTGGAACGCACGTTCCCCAAGCGTGCCGTGGGTGAACTCCTCGCGGCCTCCGGCTGCGTCGCTATCTCCTTCGGCTACGAGTCCGGCGCCCAGCGGATCCTCGACCTCATCGACAAGGGGGTCGGCATCGACGTCGTCCCCGACGTCCTGGCCGAGCTGGCACGCAACGGCATCGCCTCCCAGATCATGGGCTTCACCGGCTTCCCCACCGAGACCCGGGCGGAGGCGCTGGCGACGTACGAGTTCCTCCACCACCACGAGAAGCTGTGGACCACCTCGGGCATCGGGGTGTTCGCGCTGACGCCCGGTTCCATCGTGGCCAAGGACCCCGGACGCTTCGGGATCGATCTGCTGCCGCTGTCCGCCTCCGACGACATCCGGCGCTACGTGCCCTGGCGGGACCGGGAGACCGGCGAGGCCCACTGGCCGGTGGCGGAGGACCCGCGGATTCCCCGCGAGTACAGCACCGGCAACCGCCGGACCAGCTTCGACCGCCCCTTCCTCGGCGGCATCGACTCCGCGCACACCCTGCTGTACTTCGCGCGTTTCGGCCGGGGACTGCTGCCCGAGGCGCCCGAGGGGGCCGGCCACGAGAAGGAGTCCCGGGTCCGCCTGGTCGAGGAGCCCGTGGTGAGGATCCCGTTCGCCTCCGTCGACGAACTGACCGGTGTCGACGAGCTGATGGCGGAGGTGAGCCGCAGGAGCAGGGCGCACCTCGACACCACGTCAGGCGCGTACGAGGAATGGCTGGACGGCCCCGGCACGGCCCGCCCCGGGGCCTGCGGCGTCCTGGTCATGGCCAACGGCGGCCTCGTCGAGGTGCCCGCCGGGGTGGACTTCGGTACGGACAACGCCATGACCCGGGCCCTGCGCGTGATGCTCGCGACGCAGGCCCGGGTCTGAGAGCGGGCGGGGCGGCCGGGCCGGACGGCAGGGACACCAGGCATCCCGGTACATCGCACGGTGGGAAAGCCGGACGCGTCGGCCGGGCGGCGAGTCCGACGCGTCGGCGGAACCACCGCTCCCGCTGCGCCCTCAGGCGGCCAGGGGCTTCTTGGTGCTCCTGTCCGGTGCCTTGGGCGGCAGCCGGGCCGTGCGCTCGTGCGTGACGCCGTCAGGAAGCCTCCGAACGGTCAGGCGTGCGAGGCCGTTCGCGTCTTGATGGTGAGGGCGGCCAGGGACATCATCACCGCGCCGAACAGGGCGGCGCAGGCGTACATCGCGAAACCGATGTCGGCGTTGCCCGCCGAGATCAGCGCGCCGCCGATCCACGGGCCGAAGATGGCGCCGAAGCGGCCCATGCCGGAGACCCAGCCGAGGGCGGTGGGGCGGTCCTCGTCGTTGTGGTGGGTGCCGACCGTCGCGTAGACCATGGTCTGGCCCGAGAAGAGCAGCAGCCCGGCGAAGAAGACCACCGCGTACTGGACGCCGACCGACATCTCGACGCCCATGAGGTAGACGAAGACCGCGGTCAGGACGAACCAGGCGATGACGACCTTGCGGGGGCCGATCCGGTCGGCGGTGCGGCCGGCGATGAGCATGCCGCAGATGCCGCCGACGTTGAGGAACGTCGAGAAGAGCAGGGAGTCCCCGGTGTCGTAGCCGAGGTCGACCATGATCTTGGGCAGCCACTGGCCGACGCCGTAGACCAGGAGCAGGCCGGCGAAGGACGTCAGCCAGAAGCACAGCGTGGTGGACCACTGGCCGCCGCGGAAGAGGTTCTTCAGGGCGTCCAGCTTGTCCGTGGTGTTCGCCTTTGGCTCGGGCAGTTCGGTGCCGAAGTCGGCGGCGAGCAGCTCGGCGTCGGCACGGCGGCCGCGGGTGAGGAGGTTGGCCGGCGACTCGGGCAGCAGCTTGAAGGCGAGCGGCAGGAGGACCAGTGCGGGTATCGCGGAGACGAAGAAGGCCGAGCGCCAGCCGTGGTCGTCGACCAGCCAGAGCGCGATCAGCGGGGCCACGGCCCCGCCGGTCTGGTGGGCGGTCATGATGACGCCGGTGGCGAGGGCGCGGCGGCCCTTGGAGGTGAACTCCATGCCGTACGAGATCGCGATCGGCAGCAGTGCGCCCAGACCGAACCCGCACACGAAGCGGAAGACGCCGAACTGGCCCGCGGAGTGCGACCAGCCGGTGCCCAGGGTGGCGAGGGTGAAGATCACCACGCTGGTGAAGACGGTGATGCGGCGGCCGATCCAGTTCGACGCCATGCCCGAGAGGATCGTGCCGAGCAGCATGCCGAAGTTGGAGTAGCTGCCGATCGTGCCGGCGGTGTCGGGGGTGAGTCCGAGGCTGTGGCCGCCGAGCATCTTCGGGAGCACGGAGCCGTAGATGAACGTGTCGATGCCGTCGAGGAGGACGAGCCCCCAGCACAGGGCGATGACGGCGTTGCGGCTTCTGCGGGCAGCCGTGGTCCCGGGCGCCTGGGCGGGCCGGGATGTGGCGGAGGAGGACATCGTTGTTTCCTCTCGAGCGGGACGCCAGGGCGGTACGGGGCCGTGGGCCCTGGCGGGCAAGGGTGGTGAGGCCGGTGCGGCTCGCGCGGCCTTCGAGGGAGCGGGGGGTGGGCGGAGCGCCCTTCGGGCCGCGGACTTCGGGGGGAGGCGGCGGCTCGGTGTGGCTAGACATTAAGAAGCCGCCGACGACACGTCAACACTTTTGTTAACAATTACGGCAACGATTGGGCCCCGGGTGCCGCACGGGATTCGCACAGCTTTCGTGCGGTCCGTTGGTCGCGGCGTTCCCGGGGCCGGGTACGCGGGTCGGCCGGACTTCGGTCAGGCCTGGACGGGGGGCGTGCCGTGGGTGTGGAAGGACTCGATGGTCCGCAGACCCCAGGCCTGGCCCTTCTTCCGCTCCTCCTCGGTCCAGGTGATGAGCGGCCAGTCGGGGGCGAGGACGAGCCGGGTGAGCGGGTTGCAGAGCTCGATCCGGTTGCCGCCGGGCTCGTAGACGTACAGGAAGAACGTCTGCTGGATGGCGTGCTTGTGCGGGCCGGTCTCGATGAAGACGCCCGTGTCGATGGCGAGGTCGGCGGCGCGCAGAATGTCCTCGCGGGTGTCGGTGGCGAAGGCGATGTGGTGCAGCCTGCCCTCGCTGCCCGTCCAGTCGGACGTGTAGACGACGTCGTACGACTTGTCGGTGAAGGTCAGCCAACGGGCGCCGATCTTCCCCGAGTCGAGCTGGATCTGCTCGGTGGGGCGGGCGCCGAGCACGTGTTCCTGGAACTCGGCGTTGGCCAGGACGTCGGCCGCGAGGAAGTTGACGTGATCGAGGCGGCGCACGCCGACGCCCCGGTTGGGCTTCGCCTGCGGCTGGTTCTTGAGGGCCGGTCTGAGCGCCTCGGGGGCCCGGTAGTGCTCGCTCTCCCAGTACAGGGCGTGCTCGTGACCGTCCGGGTCGGTGGTGACGTAGAGCCGGCCGATACCCGGTTCGTCCTCGGCCCAGTGCCCGGTGCCGCCCGCCGCTTCGATGGCCTCGACGCGGCGCCGGAGGGCCTCCTCGCTGGAGGTGCGCAGGGCGAGCCGGCCGAGGCCCGGCTGCTCGCGGGCGGTCAGGACGAGGCTGTGGTGCTCGTAGTCGTCGAAGGTCCGGAGACGGACGGTGTCGCCTTCCTGCCCGTTCACGGTGAGACCGAGGTAGTCGGTGAAGAAGGCGACCGAGGCGTCCAGGTCCGGGGTGAACAGCTGGACGTGGCCGATGTGTGCGATGTCGCCGAGCGGCGGAGTCATGCTCGATCTCCTGTCAGGGGTGCGTCCGGCGGCGCCGTCCCGGTCGACCTGGGGAAGACGGTGCCGTCGAAGATCTTGCGAGCCGTGCGGACCACCGCGGTGCGGCGGGCCCGTGGCCGGTTGCCGGGAGTGCGGTCCAGACTGCTCTCGATGTCTGTGAAACCGCTGGGATGCTCGATACGGAGCCGTTCGCCCCGCTCAGGAGGGTGCGCGATGCCCTGCGCGACACTTCCCTCGACGAGCAGCCCCGCCGCCACGCTCGCGGCACCGAGGACGCCGATCGCGGTATGGCAGCGGACCGGGATGAACGTACGGGTGGTGACCGCGCCCCCGTGCCGGGGCGGGGCCAGCAGCGTCAGCTTGGGCACCGTGGCGGTGGATACGTCGCCGAGTCCCATGGAAGCGCCCGCCGCCAGCCGGATGTCACGGAGGCGTCCGGCGAGCTTCTCGTCCGCCTCCAGGGCCGCCGGGTCCTCGTAACCGGTGACGCCGAGGGCTCCGGCGGGTACGAGGACGGTCGGCATGCCGTTGTCCACACAGGTGACCTCGGTGCCGGCGACGGTGTCCCGCACGTTCCCCGTGGGCAGCAACGCCCCGGCGCCCGGCGGGAATTCGACGACGACGGCGGCCGCGCTCCCGGGTACTCCGGATATCTCCGTGTCGCCCCCGTACTCCACGCGGCCGCCGGGCGTCGGGAACGTCGCCGTGGCGAGGTCGCCGGAGTTCACCATGCGGATACGGACGGAGGTCGCGCCGTCGCCCGGGACGACCAGACCCCGTTCGACGGCGAACGGACCGACTCCGGCGAGCAGGTTGCCGCAGTTCTGACGGTCCGACACATGTGCCTCGTAGACGTCGACTTGGAGGAAGAGATAGTCGACGTCGGCCTCGGGCCCTGCGGAGGACGACACCACCGCCACCTTGCTGGTGAGCGGGTGGGCGCCCCCCAGGCCGTCGATCTGGCGCGGGTCCGGACTGCCCATGATCCGCAGCAGCAGCTCGTCGCGGGCCGCCGGGTCCGCGGGCAGGTCGCCGGCCAGGAAGTAGGCGCCCTTGGACGTACCGCCCCGCATCAGCATGCAGCGGACGCCCTCGGACCCCGTCACGAGGTGTACTCCTCGTGGGTGCGGTACTCGACGCCGAGCCGCTGGAGCGTCTCCCTCAACCCGTAGCGGTCCAGACCGAGTTGGCCCTCCCGGAAGGCGGCGCGGGCTCCGGCCTCCTTCCGCTCGCGCGCCTCGGCCGCCTCGGCGGTACGCCGGGCGCGCTCGCGCTCGACGACCACCACGCCGTCGTCGTCGGCGACGATCACATCGCCGGGGCGGACCACCTGGCCGCCGATCGCGATCGGTACGTTGACGCTGCCGCCGGTCGCCTTCACCGAGCCCTGCGGGCTGACGGCGGACGACCAGGCGGGGAACCCCATCGCGCGCAGCTCGGCGGTGTCCCGGATGCCGGTGTTCATGACCACGCCCCGCACGCCGCGACGCTTCAGGGCCGTCGCGAACAACTCGCCGAACAGGCCGTCCGTGCAGGGCGAGGTGGTGGTGACGACGAGGATGTCGCCCTCGCCGCACTGCTCGACCGCCGCGTGGATCATGAGGTTGTCGCCGGGCCAGCACAGCACCGTGACGGCGGTACCCGCGACACGTACGTCCTGCTGGACCGGGCGCAGATGGGTGCCGAGGAAGCCGGTACGGCCCATCGCCTCGCCGACGGTGGCGGTTCCGTAGCGGGCGAGCGCCTCGACGTCCGCGGCCTCGGCCCGGGGCGGGCCGGTGACGATCACGCCGGGCATCAGGCGAGCTCCTTCGCGATCTGCGGGTAGGGGCGCATGTAGGCCTCGGCCATGGTCCTGTGGGCCAGCCCCAGGTTCGGGCCCGCGTTCCGCTTCAGCTGGACTCCGCGGCGTACGGCGAGGTCGGTGTAGTAGTCCCACAGGTGCCGCTGCGCACCCAGGCACTCCATGGCCTTGCGCTTGGTGTCCCACACCTCGGTGATGTCGAGCAGGACCTCGGGCCTGAAGCCGCTCATCTCGGGCTGGTGCGGCTCGAAGTAGAAGACGGGCGGGGCGCCGATGATCTCCCCCTCGCCCGGGTAGCCGATGGCCTGGGCGAGGACACGGGCCTCCAGGGCCATGCGGTTGGCGGCCGGGTGGTCGCCGTTGTACGGGTCCTCGACCGGGTGCGTGAGGACGACGTCCGGCTGCGTCTCGCGGTAGACCGCGACGAGCCGGTCGGTCAGTCCGGCGGTGGCCACCAGCGGGTAGTCGCCGGCGTCGAAGAAACGGACGTCGGCGCCCAGTGCGGCCGCGGCGCGCTCGGCCTCGTCCCGGCGCAACGCCTTGATCTCGTCGAGCTTCTTCCCCTCCCGCCAGGCCTTGGCGGACTCGCCGCGCTCGCCGAAGGTCAGGCACGCGATGGTGATCTTCTCGCCGCGCGCGGCGGCCAGTGCGATGGCACCGCCGGCGCGCCACACGAAGTCCCCGGCATGGGCGGTGACGACCAGTGTCGATCGAGTGGCGACGGCAGGCGCGCCGGTGGCGTCGGTCATGCTGTATCTCCTTGGTGACAGGTGCGCACCCGCCCCAGGGGTGCGTCACTCGGCGCGCAAGGCGTCGATCACGCTGCTGAGGTGGGCGCGTACGGCCCCTTCGGCCGCTCGCGGGTCCCTGGCGGAGATCGCTTCGACCACCGCCAGATGCTCACTCAGGGACTGCTGCGGACGCCCTGGACGCAAAGCCAACCGGAAGCGGTGTCGCGCCAGTTGTGCATTGAGCCGCTCCAGGAGGGCAACGGCCGTCCGCCGGCCGGGGATGACCCGGATCAGGGTGTGCAGTTCGTGGTTGAGCTCGGAGTAGGAGACCGGATCGCCGCCGGCGACCGCCTTGGACATGGCTCTGCCCAAGTCGGTCAGCTCGTCGATCTGCGCGTCGGTCGCGATCTCGGCGGCCTTGGCGGCGCACAGCCCTTCGAGCGCCATCCGGCACTCGGTGATCTCCACGGCCTCCTCGATCGTGACCACACGCACCCGTGACCCGCGGTTGCGGATCCGCTCGACCAGACCTTCGGAGGCGAGGTCGAGCAGCGCCGCCCTGATGCCGGCGCGGGTGACGCCGTACTGCTCGGCGAGTTCGTTCTCCACCAGCCTCTGTGCCGGTGCCATCCCGCCCCGCAGGATCGTCTCCCGCAACCGCCCCAGTGCGTACTGCCTCGCCTGCTCCCCGGAGCCCGGACGGGCCTCCTCCGGCATGCGCCCTCCCTGAGTGAGTGCTTGTCGAAGCTAAATCTAGTGAACAGAATTGTCAACGATTTTGTCTGCGCCTTGTGCCCGGGCGGGCGGGCGGCGCGGCGGGGTCGGGGGGCGGGGTCGCGGGGTCGCGAGGTCGCGGGCGCCGGGCGGGGCGGCCCACGACGAAGTCCCCGACACCTGCCCGGCGTCGGGGACTTCGTGGACCGGTCCTGGACCCGATCGGTTTCCGACCGGGGCGGACCGGTCCGGACGAGAACCGGTCCGGGGCTCGGCGACCGGCAGCCGTCCGCCTGCTGGTTCCGTACGGCGGAGCGTCTACCGGCCCGTCCGCTCCCTCAAGGGGGAGCCGGTCGAGAACGTGAGCTCCTCCCAGGTGCTCGGATGACCTGTGACGCCAAGAAGATGGTTCACTCCGGCGTCGGTCCGCTCGACCTCATGCGCCAGACCTTCGACGTCCGCGGCGCCCGGCCGGCAGCTGGTGATCCACCACGCCGAACCGGGAAGCCCGAGCGGCCGGACGCGGCGCATCCCCGCCCGGCGGTCTCCACGTCACCCGGAACCGGGAGTCCTCGGCGGAGCGGCAGTGCTGCCGCGGGCCCCGGCACGGGTGCTCCTGAGCGAAGGCGGAGCCGCCCGGCGGCGGTGTGCCGACTCTGTGGGGTGTCGTCGCTCAGCTCTGTGCGGTGTCGCCGTCCGCCTGCCCGGCCCCGGCCTCGGTCGCACCCTCCGCGGCGGCCTTCTCGCGCATCTTGCGCACCAGTTCCGCCTTCTGGTCGGCGGCGCCCTGGCGGTCGAGGTTGCGGTGCGGGCCATTGTTCTGCCGCTCGGTACGGGACTGCCGCTTGCGCTGGCCGCCGCCCATGCCCACGGGGTTGTTGATGTTCTTGCTCACGGGTTCTCCCGGAATGAGGTGAGGTGATCTACGGATTCATCGGTGGGGGACGGGCGCGGCGACGTCGGAATCGGACGTCAGCGGGGGCCCGTCACGCTCTCACTCGTAAATCGGTGTCTGGAAGAACATGGCCAAGACGTTACGGCATTCCCGTACGGCGGGCTTCCCCAAGGCCACCGGCAGGCGGCCGAGGAGGGGTGGGACGTCACGTTGCGTGTCATCGGCCTCGGGTCGCCGGCGGCGTCGCGGGGGGCCGGACGGTGAGCGTGCGGAGTCAACTTCCTTGCATGCGGCGCGGTTTCGCCCCGCGCCGTGATGGACAGAGCTTCCGTGTCCCGCGTGCGCGCCCCGGACCTGCGCCTCCCGTCGTACGGGCGTCGGGCCCGGCCCGGTACGCGTACCGTCGACCATCGCCGGGAGGCTGCTGTGGAGGCTCCGTACCGTGGGCTGATCCTCGACTTCGGCGGAGTGCTCACGACCAGGATGAGGCTCAACGGGGAGGCGTTCGAGCGGGCCGAGTGCCAGGCGTCCGGAGCTCCGGCGGAACCTCTGATCGAGAAGATCGCCGCCTTCCCGCCCACCGTCAACGACGAGGCCGTGACCGGGCGGGTCGCCGAGGCGTTCGCCGCCCACTTCGGCGAGGACGCGCACACCATCGAAATCCAGACGGCCAGCGAGGACCTGAGCCTGATCCCGGACGCGTACGGGGTGCCGTTCACCTACTGGGGCATCGGCGGGATCGACCCGGAGCTGTACGCCGAGGCCGTCAGGAACGGCACCGTCGCCCGTGACGTACCGGTCAACCACAGCCCCTTCTTCGCCCCCGTCCTCCAGCCCACCCTGGACACCGGCGTCAGCGCTCTGACCGTCGCCGCACTGGCCTGGCTCGGCGTCTGAGCCGTACCCGCTCCGTCCGGCTTCTCAGTCTGGTGCCGTACCCGCTCCGTCCGGCTTCTCAGGCGAGCCAGTCGGTGTACCGGGTGGAGGAGAGGTGTGCGTTCCTGTTGGTGAGCGCGTCGCCCCTGACCGCGGCGAACATCCCGGCGGTGGGGTCGGTGACGACGGTACGGCCGTCGGCCGCGTGGGCCACCGTGATCCGGCCCAGCTCGTCCAGGGTGAAGACGTCGGGGCCGGCGATGTCACGCACCCCGCCCAGCGGGGAGCCCGCGGAGACCTCGGCCACCGCCAGGGCCACGTCCGCGGCGGCGATCGGCTGGATCGGGGTGGCGGGCAGCCGGACGGTGCTGCCCTCGGTGGTCCAGGAGAGCACCGCCTCGACGAACTCCATGAACTGGGTCGCGCGGACGATCGAGTACGGGATCGGCCCGGCCGCGAGGATGTCCTCCTGCAGCTTCTTGGCCCGGTAGTAGTCCAGCTCCGGGACCCGGTCCACGCCCACGATCGAGAGGATCACGAAGTGGCCGACACCGCCCTCGGCACCCGCCGCCAGGAGGTTGTCCATCGACTTCTGGAAGAAGGCCGGAGAGGCCTCGTCGAAGGTGGGGGAGTTCGTCAGGTCGACGATGGCGTCGGCCCCCGCCACCGCCTCTTCGAGACCGCGCCCGCTGATGACGTCGATTCCGGTGGACTGGGAGTGCGGAACCGCCTCATGACCTGCGGCGTTCAGATCGTTGACGACCTGCGAGCCGATCAGCCCGGTACCGCCGATGACCGCGAACTTCATGGGATGCCCTTCGCTCGGAGATGTATCCGAAATATGACATAGAGGGCATCGGTCGGCGTGGTCCGAGCGTGGCGTCCGGGTGCATCCGGCGGTCGGGCGCGAAGGGCCGCTGTCCCGCGCCGGGCGGTTCTGTGCCGTGGTGCCGACCGGCGCCGCACTCCTCGCCGGGGTCCCGGTCTCCGACGCCCACGGCGCCCATGACCGGGTCATCCCCCGCGAACTGCCCGACCGGACCCGGAGTTACGTGACCGGTGAGTCGAAGGCCGCCGCCACCGCGCCGCGGAGCAGTCGCGCCCACGGCTGCCCGGCCTACGGGATCGTCGCACCCACCGGTCTCGCCACCGCCCACCGGAGGCTCGGCGAGAACGGTGAAGCCAGGCATCTCCTCACCCAGGACCGGGAGTTGTGCGTCGACGGCACCACCGGTCCCGGTGACGCCGGACCGGTGCAGGCGCTGTCCGCCCACGTCGCCCAGCGGCTGGGCGACCCGGACGGAGCCCACGCACGCGCCGGCGCGCCCCGGCCGGACACCGGCTCGAAGCCGCGGAGTCGTCCGACTCCCTGGGGGGTACCGGAGCACGCCCGCACCTGAAGCCGGGCGCCACGGACACCCGCACGCGGCGGCACCGGGTGCGGGCGCCACGGACACCCGCACCCGGTGCTGCCGCGTCACTGCCCGACGAGCGTCTCGGCGCCGCTCACCGGGGCCGCCCCGCCCGCCCCCACCGGCGCGAAGAAGCGCGCGGCCCGGTCGAGGGCGTCGTCGTCCTCCAGCGCCTGGCCCGGCCGTGTGCCGTTGGCGAGCAGCACGCCGCCCCACCCCATGCGCAGGTAGTCGGCGGTGTTGCGCAGCGTGCCGATCAGCGGGTCGGCGAGGGAGGCGTCGGCCGAGGCGTACGCCGTGACGCCCCACATCGTCTTCTCCCGCATCTCCTCGGTGAACCTCGGGCCGGGGACGCGCATCCAGCCCGACCAGTGGTCCAGGTACAGCTTCACGTCCGCCGAAACGCTGTACCAGTACAGCGGGCTGACGATGACGATGTCCGTGGCCCCGCGCGTCGCCTGCCGGAGCGTCCCGGCGTTCCCGTCCGGCTCCTCGTACATGCCCGTGCCGGTGTGCCGTACGTCCTCGAAGCGCGGCAGCGGGTGATCGCTCAGCCGGATCCACCGCTGGGCCACGGACGCCGGAAGCGCCGAGGCGGCACGCCGCGCGAGTGCCTCGGAGTTGCCGTCCGGGCGCGAGCTGCCGAGGACGAAGAGGAAGGATCGGGCCGCAGGGGTGGTCATCGGGTCTCTCATTTCGCTGGTGCCGGAACGCGACAGGTCCACCATGGCGCACGCGCGTCCCCCGGCGTACCGATCGGATGCCGGTCCGGGCGGTCGGGTGGTCCGGCATCCGATCGGGTGGTCCGGGCGGGTCCGGAGGGTCCGCGGTCCGGCGGCTCCAGTGGTCCAGCAGCCCAATGGCTCCGGCGGCTCCGGTGGCTCCGCCGCTTCCGGGCCCCAGCGGTTCCGGCCGGGGTGCCCCCTCCGACGCAGCCACGGGCCGGGGCCGGTTAAGCTGGCGGTCCATGGCAATGACTGATTCGCTGTGGACCTTCGCCCTCGTCGTAGGGCTCCTCACTCTCACTCCGGGCCTCGACACCGCCCTGATCCTGCGCACCTCGGCGCTCGGCCGGCGCAGACGTGCCTGGGGCGTCGTCCTCGGCATACAGACCGGCACCCTGGTCTGGGGTGCCCTCACCTCCCTGGGCGTGACCGCTCTCCTCACCGCCTCCCACCTGGCGTACGAGGTGCTCCGCTGGGCGGGAGCCGCCTATCTGGTGTGGATGGGCGTACGGATGCTCCGCGACACCTTCAGGGGCCACTCGTCCCCGGCCGCCGACGCGCCGGAGAGCCCGCTGTCCGCCGGGGCGGACTCGATGGGCGGCGGCTGGCGCCAGGGGGCCCTGACCAATCTCCTCAACCCGAAGATGGGTGCGTTCTACGTCGCCGTCCTGCCTCAGTTCATCCCGCCCGGCGCCGACCACTTCACCGCGGGACTCCTGCTGACGAGCGTGCACCTCCTCCTCGGGCTGGTCTGGTCGGCCGTGCTCATCGGATGTGCCCGGCTTCTCAACGGCTGGCTCCGCAAGCCCCGCGCCCGCCGTCTCCTCGACCGGATCACCGGCACGGTCGTGGCCGGATTCGGCCTGCGCCTGGCATTCGGCGAGTGACCGGGGCCCCGGCCTGCCGCTCCCGTCCCCCAGGGGCGCGTACCGGCAGGCCGGGGGAGGGCCGCTACCATCCGGCGTGACCCAAAAGAGCAGACCGGATGTACACCGCACGCGCATATTCGCCGACCTGACCCCGTTGCGCACGTCCCCCGACTACCGGCGGCTGTGGTTCGGCAACACCGTGTCCTGGATCGGGCAGGGGATGACCTCGCTCGCGGTGTCGCTCCAGGTGTACGACCTCACGGGATCCGCTTTCTCCGTCGGGCTCATCGGCTTCTGCTCGCTCGTACCGCTGGTGGTCTTCGGGCTGTACGGCGGCGCCATCGCCGACACCATGGACCGGCGCAAGCTCGGGCTCGGCAGTTCCACAGGATCGTTCCTGCTCTCGGTGGCCCTGCTCCTCTCCGCCGTCGCCGGGGTGGAGCAGGTCGGACTGCTGTACGCGATCGTCGCCCTCCAGGCCGTCTGCTTCGCGCTGAACTCCCCGGCCCGCAGCTCGATGATCCCGCGGCTGCTGCCGCCCGAGCAGCTGCCCGCGGCCAACGCGCTCTCCTCCCTCACCAGCACGACCGGCACCCTGATCGGCCCCATGCTGGGCGGCGTGATCGTCGGCTGGTGGGGCTACCGCGCCGCGTACACCGTGGACGCCGTCACCTTCACCGCCTCCCTGTACGCCATGTGGCGCCTGCCCTCGATGCTGCCGGACCGGGGCCCCAAGGCCGTGCTCGACAAGACCGCACCCGGCGGGACCGACGGCGAACCCGTGACCGGGCCCGGCGAGGAGCGGCCGCGCGAGCGGGCCTCGGTGCTGGAGGGGCTGCGGTTCCTCGGCACCCGCCCCAACCTGCGGATGACCTTCTTCAGCGACCTCTGCGCGATGGTGCTCGCCAGCCCCAAGGCGCTCTTCCCGGTCGTCGCGATCGTCTGGTACCACGGCGACGCGCGCACCACCGGACTCCTCGTCGCGGCCCCCGCGTTCGGCGCCCTCCTCGGCGGAGTCTGCTCGGGCTGGCTCGGCCGGGTCAGACGGCACGGGCTCGCGGTCGTCTGCGCCGTCGCCTGCTGGGGTGCGGCGATCGCCGCCTTCGGCCTCACCCGCCAGCTCTGGCTCGGCATCGTGTTCCTGGCACTGGCGGGCTGTGCCGACACCTTCTCGATGGTCTTCCGCGGCACCATGCTCCAGGCCGCCGTGCCGGACCGGATGCGCGGGCGGCTCCAGGGCGTCTTCATCGTCGTGGTCGCCGGAGGTCCCCGCCTGGGCGACTTCCTGGCCGGCTCCGTCTCCGACCTGGCCTCCCCGGGTGTCGCCGTCACCGGCGGCGGCCTCGCGTGCGTGGTCGCGGTGCTGCTGCTGGCGCTGAAGTGGCGTGGCTTCCTCCACTACGACGCCAGGAACCCGCAGCCCTGACCCCACCGGCCCGGTCCTGACCCCACCGGCCCGGTCCTGACCCCACCGGCCCGGTCCTGACCCCACCGGCCCGGTCCGTCCCGGGACGGACCGCCCGGGATGTGGCGGTGGGCTGTCCGGGATGCGGGACGCGCTTGTCGGACGGACGGCGCGCGGATCACCATGCCTCCATGGCCCCTTGCCCGGTTGCGCGACGCCCCGTGGTTCCGCCGCGCGTCCCGACCGCGCGCTGTCGGGCCGAGCACTGTTGTCGTACGTGCCGCTGACGCGTCACCCGTGCCGCTGACGCGTCACCCGTGCCGCTCGCCGCACACCCGCCGAGCAACCAACCAGCCGTCGCTCCCGCTCCCACCGCTGCCGATCGGGGTCCGCCATGTCCGAGAGCTCCCTCCTGCTGCACTGGTTCCTGCCCACCGGCGGTGACGGCCGCGACCCCGGCGGGGTCACCGCCGTGCAGGGCCGTACCGGCTCCGCCACCCGCCGCCGTGCCGACGTCGGCTACCTCGCGCAGGTCGCCCGCGCCGCCGAGACCGCCGGGTTCCACTCGCTGCTGACGCCGGTCGGGCTCGGCTGCGTCGACCCGTGGATCCTCAGCGCGGCGCTCACCCAGCACACCGAGCGGATCGGCTTCCTCGTCGCCTTCCGCGCCGGGTTCACCAGCCCGACGCTCCTCGCCCAACAGGCCGACGCGTTCCGCCGGTTCGCCGGTGGCAGGCTCTCCCTCAACGTGGTCACCGGCGGCGACCCCGCCGAACAGCGCGCCTACGGCGACACGTTGCCGCACGACCAGCGGTACGCCCGGACCGACGAGGTGATGTCGGTGCTGCGGGACCTCCTCGACGGCAAGGAGGTCGACCACCACGGCGAACACCTGCGGATCGAGGGCGCCAAGCTCACCGACCCCGCCGTCCAGCACCGCGTTCCCCTGTACTTCGGCGGAGCGTCCCCCGCCGCCGAGGCGGTCGCCGCCCGCCGGGCCGACGTCCAACTGCTCTGGGGCGAACCGCCCGCCGCCATCGCCGGGCGCATCGCGCGGCTGCGCGCGGTGGCCCCCGCGCTGCGGTACGGCATCCGGCTGCACGTCATCAGCCGGGACACCTCCGCCGAGGCATGGTCCGAGGCGGACCGGATTCTCTCGGGCATCGACCCGGAGGCGGTCCGGGCGAGCCAGGAGCGGTTCGCCCGGATGGACTCCGTGGGCCAGGCCAGGATGACCGCCCTGCACGGCGGCAGCGCCGACGCCGCGAAGCTGGAGATCTCCCCGAACCTCTGGGCCGGTATCGGCCTGGTGCGCGAGGGGGCCGGCACCGCGCTGGTCGGCTCGCACGACGAGGTGGCCGCCCGGCTGGACGAGTACCGGCGCCTCGGCGTGGACGAGTTCGTCCTCTCCGGCTACCCCCACCTGGAGGAGGCGTTCCGGGTCGGCGAGGAGGTCGCCCCCCGGCTCCACGCCCTCGCGGCGGCCTCCTGAGCCGGGGCACCGCCTACAGTGCCTCCGGCTCCTCGCCCACGATGCCCCGGGCGATCCCCAGGGCCACCAGGTCCTGTGGCCGCAGGCCGAGCTGGTCGGCCGTCTCGTAGGCCCGGGACGGCGGGCGCTTGAGGATCGCAGCCGCCGGCTCCGGTGCGATGACCGAGAAATAGCTGTCCGCCGTGACATGGGTACGGCCGGGGGCGGCCAGGGCGAGCGCGCCGCCCGAACCGCCCTCGCCGATCACCAGCGTGGTCACCGGCACCCGGGCCTCCGCGATCGCCGCGAAGGCGTCGGCGATCGCCGCGCCCGCCCCGGCCCGTTCGGCCGCCGCGTCGTTGGCGGCGCCCGGGGTGTCGATCAGGGTGAGTACGGGAATGGACAGCCGGTCCGCGAGACGCACGGTCCGGGCCGCCGTCCGGTACCCGGCCGGCCGGGTGGCGGTGCCGCACTGGGCGACGTAGGCCACCGGCCGGTCCCCGTGCAGCCCGAACCCGCAGAGCGTCCCCGGGTCCGTGCCGCCCGCCCGGTCGCCGTGCAGGGTGAGCCGGTAGGTGAAGTACGCGTCCAAGTACGCCTCCGCACGCGGACGTTCGGGCGCACGGGCCCGGGCCACCGCCTCCCGGCCGGTCGCGGGGAGCCGGGTGCGGGAGAGCGCCCGCGGCACTGGCGCGGGCCGTACGCCGGACGCCCGCGCACCGGCCTCCGTGCCGCTTCCCAGCACCGCCAGCCACCGCCCCAGCGTCCCCGCCAGCTCCGCCTGTTCCACCACCGCGTCGACCTGTCCCGCCGCAAACTGCCCCTCGGCGGTGTACGCGTACGGGTCCGCTTCCGGCGGGCGCACCCGTGAACCGGCGAACCCGACCTGCGCCCCCGGCAGCGCCAGCACCACGTCGGCGCCCGCTCCCACGGTGGCCCAGCCGCCCCCCGTCGTCGGGTCCCGCAGGACCGCGAGCTGCGGCAGCCCGGCCGCCCGCAGCTCCGCCGACGCGCGGGCCACCCGCTGGAGCTGGGTGAGCGCGACCATGCCCTCCTGCATCCGGCTGCCGCCCGTGGCGACCAAGGAGACCAGCGGCAGCCGGAGTTCCCGGGCGAGGGTGTACGCGGCCGTCAGCCGGTCCCCGGTGAGGTGTCCCAACGAGCCACCCAGGAAGCCGAATTCGAAGGCGAGCAGCACGCAGGGCTGCCCGCCCACCAAGGCCGTTCCGTGCACGACCGACTCCGTCTCACCGGTCCGCTCCGCGGCCTCGGCCCGCGCCGCCCCGTAACCGCTCCAGCCGAGCGGACCGTCCGGTACCCGCGCGGCGCCCGGGTGATGCTCGTCGCCGGGAGCCGGCCGCTCGTCGAAGGTGTCCGCGACGACGGCGATCATCCCGCGCGCGGTCCGGCGCGCCGGCCGCTCAGCCACCGTGCCCCGGCCCGCTCGCGGGATCGGCCGTCAGCGCCCGCTTCATGATCTTGCCCAGGTCGTTGCGCGGCAGTGCGTCGAGATGGCGGACGGTACGGGGACGCTTGTGCGGGGCGAGGAGCTTCGCCACATGGTCCGCCAACTCGGCCTCGCCGGGCGGCGATCCGGGGTCGGCCGGGACCACCCAGGCGACGATCCGCTCACCGAGGTCCGGGTCCGGCTCGCCGGTGACCGCCGCCTCCCGCACTCCGGGGTGGTCGAGCAAAGCGTTCTCGATCTCGCCCGCCCCGATCTTGTAACCGCCGCTCTTGATCAGGTCGGTGGCCTTGCGCCCGACGATCCGCACGTACCCGTCGGGGTCCACCGTGGCCATGTCGCCGGTACGGAACCAGCCGTCCCCGGTGAACGCCGCCGCCGTGGCGTCCGGCCGGTTGAGGTACCCGCTGAAGAGGTTCGGGCCACGCACCTGGATCTCGCCGATCGCCTCCGGGCCGTCCGCCGGGGAGCCGTCCTCCTCCACCAGGCGGAGCTCCACCCCGGCGAGCGGCGGGCCGACCGTGCCGGGCCGGGGGACGCCGTCCGCACGGATCCCGGTGTTCATCAGGGTCTCCGTCATGCCGTACCGCTCGATCACCCGCCGCCCGGTCGCCGCGTGGATGCGCTCGTGGTCGTGGACCGGCAGCGCGGCCGAACCCGAGACCAGCAGCCGGGCACCCGTCAGCGCCCCGGCCAGCGCGGCCGCGGCGCCCTCCCCGGCGGTGCCTTCGCCGGCCCCGAGCACCTCGGCCAGGCGGTGGTACATGGTCGGCACGCCGAACAACATCGTTCCGCCGGAACCCAGTTCACGGGTCACACCCTCGGCGGAGAACCTGCCCAGGTGGCGTACCGAACCGCCCCGGCGCAGCGGACCGAGCACTCCCAGCACCAGTCCGTGCACGTGGAAGAGCGGCAGTGCGTGGACGAGGACGTCGTCGCCGGTCCAGCCCCAGGCGTCCTCCAGCGCGTCCAGCGAGGCGGCGACCGCCCGGCGGGGCAGGAGCGCACCCTTGGGCGGCCCGGTGGTGCCGGAGGTGTAGACGACGAGCGCGGCCGTCTCGGGACCGGGCTCCACGGGGACGGGCGCCGGAGCGCCGACGGGCGCGGGAGACGCGTCGTCCCCGTCCACGAGGACATCGATCCGGGGCAGCGCGGCGAGCACCGCCGGCAGTACGTCCCCCGGTCCGGCGAGCACGGCGGCCGGTGCGCTGTCGCCGACGATGTGCGCGAGCTCGCGCTCGCCGGTCTTCGGGTTGAGGGGGACGGCGGGCACGCCCGCGAGGAGCGCGGCCACCACGGCGACCACGGTCTCCGCGGACGGCGTCGCCCAGACGGCGACCCGGCCGCCCGCTCCGGTGATCCGGGGCCCGAGCGAGCCCGCGAGCGCGGACAACCGGGCGTACGAGAGGGAGAGTCCGCCGAACCGGACCGCCTCCCGGCCGTCCGTGCCGGCCGACGGATGCTGGAGCGCGGGAAGCAGGGGCTCGGGCGGAAGGGGCGCGGGGGAAGGTTGCGTCACGCCCGCCAGCGTAAGGGCTCGCGGGGAGGCGGCACCTTGGATTCCCCGCAAGCCCCCGAGGGCCGGCCGGGGACTCAGCCCGAGTCCCGCTGGATGTTCCGCATCCGCCCGTACGCGTACACGCAGCCCGCCAGCGCGAGGTCGGAGAGCAGCATGAAGCCGATCGAGTACGAGCCCTTGGCGCTGTAGATCGCGCCCATCACCAGCGGCGGCACGAACCCGCCGAGGCCTCCCATCGCGCCGACGATGCCGGTCACGCTGCCCACCTTCGGCTGCGGGGTCACCTGCGAGACCAGGGCGAAGACGCTGCCGCTCGCGGTGCCGAGCCCGGCCGCCATGGCGAGCAGCGCGATGGTGCCGACCGGGTTCAGCGCCGGGTCGAAGGCCTGGACGATCGCCATCAGCGCGGCCAGCAGCAGCGCCGCCGCGGTGACCACCGCAGGGTGCAGATGGTCCGACAGGTAACCGCCGACCGGCCGGAAGACGACGGTCACCAGCGCGAAGCCGGCCGCCTTGGTGCCCGCGTCGGTGGGGGACATGTCGTACCAGGTCTTGAGGTAGGTCGGCAGGTAGACCCCGAACGCCACGATGCCGCCGAAGCCGATCGCGTACAGCGCCGACAGCTCCCAGGTCACCCGCAGCTTCCCCGCCGCGGTGAGCCGGTGGACCAGCGTGTCGGCCGGTACGGGCCGGTCGGGGCGGTCGGTGATCAGTACGGCGGCCAGCAGCGCGTACACCACCAGCGCGCCCGCGACGACCAGGAACGGCAGGTTGTCGCTGTGCTTGGCGATGCGCGGGGTGAAGTACCCGGAGAGCGCCACCCCGCCCATGCCCATGCCGAAGACGCCGAGCGCGAGCCCCCGGTCGGAGGGCGGGAACCACGAGTTGACCAGCGGGATGCCGATGGCGAACGTGGTGCCGCCCAGCCCCAGCAGAAAGCCCACCGCGAGCATCGCCCCGTACGAGTCCTTCGCCGGGATCAGCAGCAGTACGGGCACGACGGTCAGCGCCGACACCGCGGGGAACATCAGCCTCGCGCCGAACTTGTCGGTCAGCGCGCCCACCGGGATACGGCCGAGCGAGCCGACGATGACCGGCACGGCGACCAGGAACGACTGCTGGAACGAGCTGAGGCCGAGCCGGTCCTTGAACTCGCCGGAGAGCGGCGAGACCAGGTTCCACGCCCAGAAGGTCAGCGCGAAGCCGATCGTGGCCACGACGAGATTGCGGTACGCGGCGGCGGAAGGTCTGGCCGCCGCCGGTGCGGCGGGCTGCTCGGGGGCTGCTGTCTCCACGGGCCCAGTCAAGTGCGGCCGCCCACCCGGAGCCCGTCGGACTGCTCCAACCGGGGCCCCGCGACTCCGCAGCCGTATCCGGGGGCGAAGCTCACCCCCGGTGCGCACCCGTGCTCCCACCGTCGCCTCCGCAGTCCGTTTCGCCCGAATGTTGCGACAATCGGCGTATGGACCGGCTGGACAGAGAAATACTCGCCATCCTCCAGGAGGACGCCCGGATCTCCTACCGGGACCTGGGCGTACGCGTCGGGCTCAGCGCCAACGCGGCGGGCGACCGGGTACGCAGGATGCGCCGCGACGGCGTCATCCGCGGCTTCACGGTGATCGTGGACCCCGCCGCCGACACCCGCTCCGGACTCGTCGTCTTCATCGACGTCTCGCTGCGCCTGGACACCACCAACGAGGAGTTCGAACGCTCCGTGCTGATGCTGCCGGGCATCACCGAGGTGGTGCACCTCACCGGCGGCCACGACTACCTCGTACGGGCCACCGCCGCCGACCCCGGCGCCCTCGACTCCCTGCTGCGACGCCTCAAGCGGGACGCGGGCGTCGCCCACTCCGTCACCCGGATCGCGCTGCGGGCGGCCCCCACCCACGGACCGGGCCACTGACCGGGCCCGCGCGGGCGGAGCTCAGATCGGCGCCTGCCAGGTGACCGGCGGACGACGCTCGCCCGCCTCGTCCTGCCCGTCGTCCGCGACCAGCAGCCGCACCGCCCGCCGCCCGTCCGGCAGCCGGACCGTCGCGTCCACCTCGACCTCGATCGCCGATACGCCCGCCCGGCGGTGAGCGGCCGCCAGCGCGCCCCGCAGGGCCGCCAGCAGCTTTCCGGCCGCCGGTTCTCCCACCAGCGCGTCCACCGGCCCCGCGAAGTGCACCGACGGCTGGAAACCGAGCAGGGCCGAGGCGCCCGCGGTCTCCCGCAGCACCCGGCCCCGGAACGTCGTCGGGGCGTCGGCGGGCGGCTGCTGGAGGGCGAAGATCGTGGTGCGTACCTCCTGGATCGTGGAGTCGAGCTCGTCCACCGCCCGCACCAGCAGACCGTCCGCCTCCACCGCGTCGTCCGGGTCCCCGGACCACTCCGGGGCCTTCGTCGCCGCGGCGGCCCGGCGACGCGCCGACTCCAGCGTCATCTCCGTCGCGAAGAGCCGCTGGACCACGAGATCGTGCAGGTCGCGGGCGATCCGGTCACGGTCCTCGTAGACCGCCAGCTGCTCCCGGTCGTGCTGGGCGTCGGCCAGCACCAGGGCCACCGCCGCCTGCGAGGCGAACTGGGTCGCCAGCTGCCGGTCCGCCGAGGTGTACGGCCTGCCGCCCCGCAGCCGGGGCAGGGCGAGGGTCCCGATCAGCCGGCCGTCGCTCTCCAGCGGCAGCATCATGCTGGGCCCGAACCGGTGGCGCACCGAGGTCGTCATCAGCGGGTCGGTCGCCGCGTCGTCCATGAACACCGGCTCCCCGCCCAGCAGATGGACGAGTACGGGCGAGCCGGGCGCGATCGAGGCGCCCAGGATGCCCGTCGGGTCCTCCAGGGTCGACACGGTGACGATCTCCATGCCCCCGTCCTCGCGGGACTGCAGGATCACCCCGGCCGCCGCCTCCGCGAGCACCCGGGCCCCCTCCGCGACGGTCTGGAGCGCCTCGGCCCGGCTCGTGCCGGTGAGCAGCGCGGTGGTGACGGCCGCCGCTCCCTGGAGCCAGCGTTCCCGCTGGAGCGCCGACTCGTAGAGCCGCGCGTTGCTGATCGCGATGCCCGCCTGGGCACCGAGGATCCGCAGCAGCGCGTCGTCGGCGTCGGTGAACGGCCGGCCGCCGCTCTTCTCGGTGAGGTAGAGGTTGCCGAACACCTCGGTGTCGACCCGGACGGGCGTCCCGAGGAAGGTGTGCATGACCGGGTGCCCGGGCGGTACCCCCACCGAGCGCGGGTCGCGGGTCACGTCGTCGGAGCGCAGCGGCCGGTGTTCGTTGATCAGCGCGCCCAGCACGCCCCTGCGGCCGTCCGGGAGCGCCCCGATGCGCCGGCGCTCCTCGTCGCCGAGGCCCGCGGTGTACAGCTCGGTGATCCGGCCGGACTCGGGGTCCAGCACCCCGAGGGCGCCGTAACGGGCGTCGGTCAGCAGCGAGGCGGTGTCCACGATCTGCTGGAGCGTGGTGCCCAGCCCCAGATCGGTGCCGACGCTGAACACCGCCTCCAGCAGCTCCGGCAGCCGGGGGGCGTAGCCGTGCCCGCTGCCCCCGGGGGCAGCGGGGCCGCCCGCCGCGCCGTAGGCGTCCTCGGGCCCGTCCGGTCCGCCGCCGTGCTCCCGCTCCATCCGCCCCGCCCCGGCCCGCGGGGCGGTCAGCCGGCGAGCGGGTTGAGGACCATCGGCGCGATCGTGCCGTCCAGCATCGCGCCGAGGCCGAGGATCGAGCAGACGTCGGGCCGCTCGGCGATGGTCACCGGCATCCCGGTGGCGGTGCGCAGCAACTGGTCGAAACCGGGCAGCAGGGCACTGCCGCCGACCATCATGATGCCCCGGTCGGCGAGGTCGGCCACCAGATCGGGCGGGCAGTCCCGCAGGACCCTGCCGAGACCGTCCAGCACCGCGGTGAGCGGGGTGTGGATCGCCTGCCGCACGGCCGCCGTGTCCACCTGCACGGAACGGGCCAGCCCGGTCGCCACGTCGCGGCCGTGGATCTCGGTCACGTCGGGCCCCTGCGAGGTCAGCCCGTTGCCGCTGAGGGCCAGTTGGAGGGGGCGCACGGACTGGCTCGGCAGCATCAGCTCGTGGTGCTGGCGCAGGTGCTGGATCACCGCGTTGTCGATGGTGTTGCCGCCGATGGGGATGCGTACGGCGGTGACGATCGAGCCCAGCGAGAGCACCGCGATCTGGGTGGTGGCCGCCCCGCACACCATGATCATGGTCGCGGTCGGCTGCTCGACCGGGAGCCCGCAGCCGACGGCCGCCGCGATCAGGGTGTCCACCAGCTCCACCCGGCGGGCGCCGAGCCCGACCAGGGTCTCCACGGTCGCGCGCTGGGCCAGCGGATCGCTGTCGTGCGGGGTGCAGGCCGCGGCCCGCAGCCGGGGCTTGCGGCGCAGCTGGCGGCGGAGCTTCTCGCCGATCAGGTGGCGCAGCATCCGCTGGGCCATCTCGATGTCCACCACGGTGCCGCCCGAGACGGGCCGGGCCACCCGGATGTAGCCGGGGGTGCGGCCGGTCATCTGTTCGGCGAGCGCGCCCACCGCGATGAGCGATCCGGTGCGGGTGTTGACGGCCGCTACGCTCGGTTCGTCGACGACGAGCCCGAGCCCCTTCACGTACACGCGGGTGCTCGCGGCCCCCAGGTCGACGGCGATGTGGCAACGGCGCAACTGCTCAAGGCTGACGGTCACGGCAGGTTCTCCCGAGAGCTGGTGGGGTCCCGGCGGCAGCCGGCTCTCCTTCGCATCGTGGGCGGAGCGGTGACCGGGCGCGCGCTGAGGTACGCCGGACGGGCCTGCGGGAGCAGCGGGGCTCAGGGCGTCCGCGGGCCGGGCAGCAGCCGCTGGAACAGGCCCCAGGTGAACTCGGCGACGTACGGGGCTCCGGTCGCCGGGTCGGTGAAGGCCAGCGCCCAGCGGGTCGGCGCGCTGCCCTCCATCGGGCGGACCGGCGCGAAGGCCCGCGCCACCTCGTCCACCGTGCAGGACCACGGGGTGAGGTCGGCCGCGCTGCGCAGTTCGGGGCCCGGGGCGCCGGGCGCGCGGACCAGCCAGGCGTTCCACACGGCTCCGCCGGGTGCGGCCATCACCTCGAACCGCAGGTCGGGCCAGAGCGGCAGCGCCCACGTCAGCGCGGAGCACTCCAGGTCGCCGACGGTCCGGCGGACGGATCGTTCGGGTTCACCGAGAACGGAGCGGTACCGCCGCAGCACGCCGCGCCCGCCCGGCCCGCGCACCATGGCCTGCCAGCGCCGGTTCGCCTCGCGCGCCTCGGCGAGGGTCGCGCTCAGCTCGTGCCGGGCCTCCTCCGCCAGGTCCGGCTGGTGGTCGGCCATCCGGCGGAGCAGGACGAGCTGGAACTGGAGCGGTCCGAAGGGGGCGGCGGCGGTCATGGGGCCCATCCTGCCCGCCCGCCGTTCCCGGTGCTCAGCCGTTCCCGGTGCTCAGACCCCGGGGCCCCCGAGGTCCCCGTCCGGCCCGGCCCCGAGCATCCGGCGCAGCAGGTCCCGCAGCACCGTGCGCTCCGCGTCCGACAGGCCGGCCAGCGGCTCGCGGGCGAAGTCCAGCGCCTCGCGGAGCCGGAGGGCGGTCAGGCGCCCCTGCTCGGTCGGGGCGGCGAGCTTCACCCGCCGGTCGTGCGGGTCCGGGCGGCGTTCGACCAGGTCCCGGGCCTCCAGCCGGTCCACGATGCCGGTGACGTTCGAGGGCTCGCACTTCAGCTTCTGGGCGATCCGGCGCATGGGCATCGGTTCGATGGACAGCAGACGCAGGACCCGCGCCTGTGCGCCGGTGAGCGAGAAGGAGGCGGCGGCCCGGTCGTACTCCTCGTAGTAGCGCGCCACGACAGTGCCGATCAGCTCGACGACTTCGAGGGTCAGAGGATCTGTGCGCGGGGTGGTCATGACACACAGGATACCCAGTTACTTGACAAGGTGAAATATTCAGGAGCATGGTTGTTTCATGTGGTGAAGCTTTTCCACGCCGTACGCCCCACCGGGTACGGACCCCCACCCCCGACACCGAGGAGAACCCGAGCCCATGTCTGCAGCACTTCCCGCCTCCAGCCGCGAATGGCACCTCGTCGCCCGCCCGCACGGCTGGCCGAAGCCCGAGGACTTCGCGCTGCGTGAGGCGCCGGTGACGGCTCCGGCCGAGGGCAGCGTCCTCGTCCGCAACCTCTACTTCTCGGTCGACCCCTACATGCGCGGCCGGATGAACGACGTCAAGTCGTACACCCCGCCCTTCGAGCTCGACCGGCCGATGGACGGCGGCGCGGTGGGCGAGGTCGTCGCCTCGAACGCCGAGGGCATCGCCGTCGGCGACCACGTCCTGCACGGCCTCGGCTGGCGCGAGTACGCCGAGGTCCCGGCGAAGCGCGTGGCGAAGGTCGACCCGGATCTCGCGCCGCTCTCCGCCTATCTCGGCGTGCTCGGCATGACCGGCCTCACCGCCTACGCCGGACTCTTCGAGGTCGCCTCCTTCAAGGAGGGCGACGCGGTCTTCGTCTCCGGCGCCGCCGGAGCCGTGGGCAGCCAGGTCGGCCAGATGGCCCGGCTCAAGGGCGCCTCCCGCGTGATCGGTTCGGCCGGATCCGACGAGAAGGTCAAGCTCCTCGTCGAGGAGTACGGCTTCGACGCGGCGTTCAACTACAAGAACGGCCCGGTCCGCGACCAGCTCCGCGAGGCAGCCCCGGACGGCATCGACGTCTACTTCGACAACGTCGGCGGCGAGCACCTGGAAGCCGCGATCTCGTCGTTCAACGTGCACGGCCGCGCCGCCATCTGCGGCATGATCGCCCAGTACAACAGCACCGAGCCGACCCCGGCCCCGCGCAACCTCGCGCTCGTCATCGGCAAGCGGCTGCGCCTGGAGGGCCTGCTCGTCGGCGACCACACCGCGCTCCGGCCGAAGTTCGTCGAAGAGGCCGCCGGCTGGCTGGCCTCGGGCGAGCTGAAGTACCGCGAGACCACCGTCGAGGGCATCGAGAACGGCTTCAGCGCCTTCGACGGCCTGATGCGCGGCGAGAACACCGGGAAGATGATCGTCTCGCTCGTCTGACCGTCTCCCCCCGTCCGACCGTCCGACCGTCCGCCCCGTCCGGACGTCTCTCCCGTCCGACCGCACGGCCTTGGCCACCAGCAGGAGGAACCCCCATGAGCATCCCGAACATAACCGTCGCCTACACCGCCGTCGCCACCGCCGAGAACGGCCGTGACGGCCGGGTGTACTCCGACGACGGCAACCTCGACGTCGTCGTCAACCCGCCGAAGGCGATGGGCGGCAGCGGCAGCGGCACCAACCCCGAGCAGCTCTTCGCGGCCGGCTACAGCGCCTGCTTCCAGAGCGCCCTCGGCGTCGTCGCCCGGCAGAAGAAGATCAGCATCGCCGGGTCGACCGTGACCGCCTCGGTCGGCATCGGCCAGGCGGACACCGGCGGCTTCGGCCTGGAGGTCGCGCTCACCGTCTCCATCCCGGACGTCGGCACGGAGGCAGCGCGCGAGCTCGTCGAGCAGGCCCACCAGGTCTGCCCGTACTCCAACGCCACCCGCGGCAACATCAAGGTCGACCTGATCGTCGCCTGATCCCGCCGCCCACCGCGGCGATCGCGCACCCCCCGGACACCCCGTGGCACCGTCCGGGGGGTGCGCACGTACCCTGGCGCCATGAGTGATCTCGCGGCCGGATTCGGCTACTTGCTGAAGGGTCAGCGCTGGGTCGGCCGGCACGGCCGCTGGTTCGGCTTCGGGCTGCTGCCGGGGCTGATCACCCTCGTCCTGTACGCGGGTGCGCTCGTCGGACTCGCCTACGGCGCCGACGACTTCGTCGGCTGGTCCACCCCGTTCGCCGACGACTGGTCCTCGCCCTGGCTCGGACTGCTGCGCAACACGCTGACCGTCCTGGTCTTCGCCTTCGGCCTGTTCCTGGCGGTCATCACCTTCACCGCCGTCACCCTCCTGGTCGGCCAGCCGTTCTACGAGTCGCTCTCCGAGGAGGTCGACCGCAGCGAAGGCGGCGAGGTTCCCGAGTCCGGGCTCCCGCTCTGGCGCGAACTCTGGATCTCGGCCCGTGACTCCGTCCGCATCCTGGTGCGGGTCTCCCTCTACGGCATCGCCCTCTTCGCCCTCGGATTCATCCCGGTGGCCGGACAGACCGTCGTTCCCGTCCTCGGATTCTGCGTCTCCGGCTACTTCCTCGCCGAGGAACTCACCTCCGTGGCCCTCCAGCGCCGGGGCCGCGACCTGCGCTCCCGCCTCGCCCTGCTGCGCGGCCGGCGGATGCTGGTCCTCGGCTTCGGCGTCCCGCTGACCCTCGCCTTCCTCGTCCCGGTCGTCGCCATATTCCTGATGCCGGGCGCGGTGGCCGGCGCGACCCTGCTGGTCCGCGACCTCGTCGACGCCGGGGACGCCCCCGGGGCGCAACCCGCCCCGGTCACCTCGCTGGTGAAGGCCGAAGAGGACTGACGACTCCAACTCCCGCCCCACGCAAGGGAAAACACACGCCGCGAAAGCAAAGGCCCTGAATTAGCCGCTTGTTGAGGCACACTTAACCCGAACGCCTCTTTGCGCATAGACAGTACGAACCTGTCCCGTACGCACACAGGTGCGCCGGGGGATCGGCGCGCGGGATCAGCCGGACACCCCGGCCCCCGCGAGGAGCCGCCCCCATGCCGAGCACCGCCCGCGCAGCAGCGCAGCCCCGTACGGCGGGCGGCACGGCAGAGCCCGCCCCCGCCCCCGGCCTCGTCCACCGGCCGGACATCCAGGGGTTGCGGGCGGTCGCCGTCGGGCTGGTGGTGCTGTCGCACGCCGGAGTGGCGACGGTCGCGGGCGGCTATGTCGGCGTCGACGTCTTCTTCGTGATCTCCGGCTTCCTGATCACCTCCCTGCTGCTGCGCGAACGCGCCGCCACCGGCCGGGTGTCGGTCCGCGCGTTCTACGCCCGTCGCGCCCTGCGGCTGCTGCCCGCCGCCTCCGTGGTGACCGTGACCACCCTCGCCGGTGCCTGGCTCTTCCTGTCGAAGGCGCGGCTCGCCGAGTACGCCGGTGACGCCCTCGCCAGCGCGCTGTACGCGGTCAACTTCCGCCTGGCGCTGGCCGGTACGGACTACCTGGCGCAGGACAGCCCGCCGTCGCCCTTCCAGCACTTCTGGTCGCTGGCCGTGGAGGAGCAGTTCTACCTGGTGTGGCCGCTGCTCCTGCTGCTGGCCCTGCGGCTCGCCCGGGGCCGGTACGGGCGGGCCGCGCTGCCGCTCGGGGCGGTGTGCCTGGGATCGTTCGCGCTCGGCATCCTGCTCACCCGCGCTTCCGCGCCCTGGGCGTACTTCGGCTCACCGCCCAGGGCCTGGGAGCTCGGCGCCGGCGCCCTGACCGCCCTCGCGGCCGACCGGCTCCGCCGACTGCCCGCGCCCCTCGCCGCCGCGCTGACCTGGCTCGGCCTCGCCTGCGTACTGGTCGCGGCCCTCCGCTTCGACGATGCCACCCCGTTCCCCGGCTACCGTGCCGCCCTGCCCGTCCTGGGCGCCGCCCTCGTCCTCGGCGCGGGCTGCGCGCCCGCCCGCTGCGGTGCCGGGCTCCTGCTGGGCCTGAGGCCCCTGGTGTGGACCGGCGGCCTCAGCTACGGCTGGTACCTCTGGCACTGGCCGCTCCTGGTGAT
Source organism: Streptomyces sp. NPDC001770 (assembly GCF_053596135.1). Classification (NCBI taxonomy): domain Bacteria; kingdom Bacillati; phylum Actinomycetota; class Actinomycetes; order Kitasatosporales; family Streptomycetaceae; genus Streptomyces; species Streptomyces sp. NPDC001770. Next base: position 171,396 of record NZ_JBSFFN010000014.1, read on the forward strand.
CGCCCCGGCGGCGCTCGGCACCGAGGGCGGAGTGCCGGCCGCGCTGGGGCTGTGCGCCGTGGGCCTGGGCCTGGCCTGGCCGACCCTGCGCCTGGTGGAGAACCCGGTCCGCTTCCACCGGGCGCTCAAGGGACGCCCCCGCCGCGCACTGCTGCTGGGCGCCGGGCTCTCGGCCGGGATCACCGCACTCGCGCTGACCGCCGCCGCGGTCCCGCCGACGATCGAGACGGGTCCGCCCGCACCGGCCCTCGCCGCCGAGCTGACCGGCGCGACGGACCCCGGGACCCGGCTGACCCGCCTCCTCGCCACCGCACCCGCCGAACTCCCGTCGAACCTCGCCCCCACCCTGGCCGGGGTGCGGTCCGCACGCTCCGCCGTCTACCGGGACGGCTGCCAGGCCGGCTACGAGGGGACGGACGTGCCGCCCTGCGTGTACGGGGACGGGACCGCCTCCCGCACCGTGGTGCTGTTCGGCGACTCGCACGCCGCCCAGTGGTTCCCGGCCCTGGAGCGGGTGGCCACCGAGCACCACTGGAGACTCGTCTCCCTGACCAAGGCCTCCTGCAAGGCGGCCGAGGTCACCATCGTCACCGGCGGGAAGCCGTACACCGCCTGCGACACCTGGCGTGACAAGGCCATCGAGCGGATCAACTCCCTCCGCCCCGACCTCGTGGTCGTCTCCTCCTCGGACGCCGGCGATCCCGTCCACCCCGCCGCCGACGGGCTCGGCCAGTGGACGGACGGTTTCGAGGCCGTCTACCGGCGCCTCGCCACCCCCGGCACCCGCGTCGCGGCCCTCCTCGACACCCCCTGGCCCCTCGGCGACCCGGTCGACTGCGCCGCGAACAACTCCACCCGGCTGCACGCCTGCGCCGCCACAGTCGGCGCCGCGACCCACGACCCGACCCGCCGGGCCGCCGTACGCGCCGCCGCCACCGCGACCGGCGCCGCCCTCGTCGACCCCCGCCCCTGGATCTGCGACACCCACGCCCACCGCTGCCCCGTCGTCGTCGGCAACGTCTCCGTCTACCGCGACGACAGCCACCTCGCCGACGGCTACGCGGCGGCCCTCGCCCCGGTGCTGGGGCCGGTGGTGGAGCGGCTGATGGGGGAGGGGGCGGACGGAGGGAGCTGAGCGGATCTTCGGCCGGTGGAAGCCGCCGGAGTACCCCGAGGGTGTGCCGACACCGATGAACCCCGAAGACGATCCCGCGCGCCGCCGGCTCGACCGCGCCCTGGACCACGTGTCCGTCCTCTTCCGCGGGGCGACGGCCCGGAGCGACGAGACCCAGTGCGTATGCCACTGGGGCAGCGAGGAAGAACTCGCCCTGCTGAAGATCCCGGACGTGCCGCTCGACCCCGACCTGCTGTTCCGTACCTGGAGCGCTCCCGACTGGAGGGACCACGGCGCGGTGCTGCGCCGCATCCTGCCGCAGTGGGCCGGTGCGCTGGCCGACGGCCGGCTCGACCACGTCTTCGGCACGCACGAGGTGGGGCGGTCGTTCGCCCGGGGGCGGTGGCAGAAGTGGCCCGCACCCCTGAGCGGGGCGGTAGGGGAGTTCCTGCACGCCTGGTGGGGCCGGAGCCTCACCCGTCCGGACCCCGCCGTCTCCGTGCCGGAGGTCTTCGCGCTGTGCGCCGAGGCGTCCGCCTCCGCCGGCCCGTGGCTCACGGCCTGGGAAGCGCTCGACCACCCGGTCGCCGACCGGCACTTGGCGGACGTGGTCACGGAATGGGCGGACGACCTTCTGACGGACCGGCTTCCCTGGGGTGCCTGGGGCGACGAGGACGGCCTGCGCGCGACATGGCTGGCCCGGTACGCGCCCGCGCGGCTGCGAGCCGGAGGAGCATCCGAGGAACTGTCGCACCGGGCAAGGCTGATCGGCCTGCCCGAGGCCGACCGCTGGGAGGACCCGCACCGGCCCGACTGAGCGCGCCCGCCGGTACGGGCGAGGGGCCGGGCCCGCCTCCTGGTGAGCCCGGCCCCGCAGTACCCCTCAGCCCCCCACGTACGCCGCGAGGTGCTCGCCCGTGAGGGTGGAGCGCGCGGCCACCAGATCGGCCGGGGTGCCCTCGAAGACGACCCGCCCGCCGTCGTGGCCCGCCCCGGGCCCGAGGTCGACGATCCAGTCGGCGTGCGCCATCACCGCCTGGTGGTGCTCGACCACGATCACCGACTTGCCCGAGTCCACCAGCCGGTCCAGCAGGCCGAGCAACTGCTCGACGTCGGCGAGGTGCAGACCGGTGGTCGGCTCGTCCAGCAGATAGATCCCGCCCTTCTCGCCCATGTGCGTGGCCAGCTTGAGGCGTTGGCGCTCACCGCCGGAGAGCGTGGTCAACGGCTGCCCCAGCGTGAGGTATCCGAGACCGACGTCCACCAGACGGCCGAGAATCCGCTCCGCCGCCGGGGTGGCCGCCTCGCCCTCGGCGAAGAACTCCCGTGCCTCGGCGGCCGGCATGGCCAGCACCTCGCTGATGTCCCGCCCGCCGAGCCGGAATTCGAGCACCGAATCCTGGTAGCGCCGGCCCTCGCACTCCTCGCAGACCGAGGCGACCCCCGCCATCACCGCCAGATCGGTGTAGACGACCCCGATGCCGTTGCAACCGGGGCACGCCCCCTCGGAGTTGGCACTGAAGAGCGCCGGCTTCACCCCGTTGGCCTTCGCGAAGGCCTTGCGGACCGGGTCCAGCAGCCCGGTGTACGTCGCGGGATTGCTCCGCCGCGAACCCCGGATCGGGCTCTGGTCCACCGAGATCACGCCCTCGGCCCCCGCCTGCCGGGGCAGCTCGCCGTGGACCAGCGAGCTCTTGCCGGAACCGGCGACCCCGGTCACGACCGTGAGCACCCCGAGCGGGAGGTCCACGTCCACGTCCCGCAGGTTGTGCGCCGACGCGCCCCGGATCTCCAGGGCCCCGGTGGGCTTCCGCACCTCGTCCTTCAGCTTCGCCCGGTCGTCGAAGTGGCGGCCGGTGACCGTGCCGCTCTTCCGCAGCCCCTCCACGGTCCCCTCGAAGCAGACCGTGCCGCCCGCCGTACCGGCCCCCGGCCCCAGGTCCACCACATGGTCGGCGATGGAGATCGTCTCCGGCTTGTGCTCCACCACCAGCACCGTGTTGCCCTTGTCCCGCAGCCGCAGCAACAGGCCGTTCATCCGCTGGATGTCGTGCGGGTGCAGACCGATCGTCGGCTCGTCGAAGACGTACGTGACGTCCGTCAGCGAGGAACCGAGGTGGCGGATCATCTTCACCCGCTGCGCCTCACCGCCGGAGAGCGTGCCGGCCGGGCGGTCGAGCGAGAGGTAGCCGAGGCCGATCTCCACGAAGGAGTCGAGGGTGCGCCCCAGCGCGGTGAGCAGCGGCGCCACCGAGGGCTCGTCCAGACCGCCCACCCACGCGGCGAGATCGCTGATCTGCATCGTGCAGGCGTCGGCGATGGAAACCCGGGCGATCTTCGATGACCGCGCCCCCTCGCTGAGCCGGGTGCCCTCGCACTCGGGGCAGGTGGTGAAGGCGACCGCGCGCTCCACGAACGCCCGGACGTGCGGCTGGAGCGCCTCCTTGTCCTTGGAGAGGAAGGACTTCTGGATCTTGGGGATCAGCCCCTCGTAGGTGAGGTTGACGCCCTCCACCTTCACCTTGGTGGGCTCCCGGTGCAGGAAGTCCTGCATCTCCTTCTTGCTGAAGTCGCGGATCGGCTTGTCCGGGTCGAGGAAGCCCGACTCCGCGTAGACCCGCACGGTCCAGAAGCTGTCGGACTTCCAGCCGGGGATGGTGAACGCGCCCTCGGACAGCGACTTGGAGTCGTCGTAGAGCTGGGTGAGGTCGATGTCGGAGACGGTGCCCCGGCCCTCGCAGCGCGGGCACATCCCGCCGGTTCGGTTGAAGGTGGCCTTCACGGCCTTCTTGTTGCCGCGTTCGACAGTGATCGCCCCGCTCGCCCGTACCGAGGGGACGTTGAACGCGTACGCGCTGGGCGGGCCGATGTGCGGCTCGCCGAGACGGCTGAAGAGGATGCGGAGCATCGCGTTGGCGTCGGTGGCGGTGCCCACCGTGGAGCGGGGGTCGCCGCCGAGGCGCTGCTGGTCGACGAGGATCGCGGTGGTCAGGCCGTCGAGCACGTCCACCTCGGGCCGTGCCTGCGTGGGCATGAAGCCCTGCACGAAGGCGCTGTACGTCTCGTTGATCAGCCGCTGCGACTCGGCGGCGACAGTGCCGAACACCAGGGAGCTCTTGCCCGAGCCGGAGACGCCGGTGAACACGGTCAGCCGGCGCTTGGGCAGCTCGACGCTGACGTCCTTGAGGTTGTTCACCCGCGCTCCGTGCACCCGGATCAGATCGTGGCTGTCCGCGCCGCGCTCCTCGGCCGACCGGCGATCCGTCCTCTGGGCCCTGCTCATGCGTGTCTCCTCCTGCGGTGCTGCGGACTGCGGTGCTGCGAGCTGCGAGCTGCGGTACGGCGGACTACGGCCCGGCGAAGAGCCGTAGTCCGGGCGCGCGGCTCACTTCCTGTTCTGGTGGCTCACTTCTTGTTCTGGGTGAAGCGCAGCATGTTGCCGGACGGGTCGCGGAAGGCGCAGTCGCGGACGCCGTACGGCTGGTCGAGCGGCTCCTGGAGCACCTCGCCGCCCGCCTCGCGGATGCGCTCGAAGGTGGCGTCGACGTCGTCGGTCGAGAAGATGACCCCGCGCAGCAGGCCCTTCGCGAGCAGCTCCGCCACGGCCTGCCGGTCGGCGGCCGAGGCGCCCGGGTCCGCCAGCGGCGGCTCCAGCACGATGTTCACGTCGGGCTGTGCGGGGGAGCCGACGGTCACCCAGCGCATCCCCTCGAACCCGACGTCGTTGCGGACTTCGAGCCCGAGCACGTCGCGGTAGAAGGGGAGCGCCTTGTCGTGGTCGTCGACGGCGATGAAGCACTGGGAAAGGTTGATGTCCATGCGTTTCACGCTACGGGCGGCTTCATCGTTTCGCTTCTCCATTCCTGACCGGCCGCGTCTGGATCTTCGCGACGCAGGCGGGGACGGCCGCGCCCGCCTCGTGGGAGCGGGCCCGGTAGGCGCTCGGGCTCTCGCCGACCAGCTCCGTGAAGCGCGAACTGAACGACCCGAGCGAGGTGCAGCCGACCTCGAAGCAGACCTCCGTGACCGACAGGTCGCCCCGCCGCAGCAGCGCCTTCGCCCGCTCGATCCGGCGGGTCATGAGGTAGTTGTACGGGGTCTCCCCGTACGCCGCCTTGAAGCTGCGGGAGAAGTGGCCCGCCGACATCAGGGCGGTACGGGCCAGCGCGGGGACGTCGAGCGGCTCGGCGTACTCGCGGTCCATCCGGTCGCGGGCCCGGCGCAGTCTGCGGAGGTCTTCCAACGACGTCATCCGGCCACCTTCGCACAGCGCCCACCTGCCGCGCCCGGGCCTCCGCGAGATCCGGACGGCCGGAAGGATCTCCCGGGGGATGATCGCGGAGATCCGGGGTATGTACCGGGCTCGGGACGGTCCACGCACGGAGGAGCCCCGCAGCGGACCTGACACCGCTGCGGGGCTCCTCCCTCGTCCCCGGCCCGCCCGGGATCGGGCCCGCCCGGGATCTCGTCCGGGGTTAGCGCACGGAGAAGTCGTACTCCGTCGTCGAGACGTACTCCTCGCCCGGCCGCAGCACCGTGCTCGGGAAGTCCGGCCGGTTCGGCGAGTCCGGGAAGTGCTGGGTCTCCAGCGCGATCCCGGCGGACGGCACGAACGGGCCGCCGCCGAGGTGGTCGGCGGTGTAGAGCTGGATGCCCGGCTCGGTCGTACGCACCGTCAGCGCCCGCCCGGACCCCGCGTCGTACAGCTCGGCCGCGGCCGCGGCGAGCTCGCCGGGGGCGTCCAGCACGTAGTTGTGGTCGTACTCCGGGCCCACCGGCTTCGCCCGGCGGAAGTCGAACCGGGTGCCGTCCACGGGGGCGAGCTCGCCGGTCGGCAGCGAGGCGGCGTCCACCGGCGTGATCCGGCCGGCCGCGATCCGCAGCTCGTGCCCGAGCGCGCTGCCGCTGCCCGCGCCCGCCAGGTTCCAGTAGGTGTGGTTGGTGAGGTTCACGACGGTCGGCGCGTCGGTCGTCGCCCGGTAGCCGATCCGCAGTGTCCCGCCGGGCTCCAGCGTGTACGTCACCGAGACCGCGAGCCGCCCGGGGAAGCCCTCCTCGCCGTCCCCGGCGACGAGGCTCAGCTCCACGCCGCCGTCCGCCTCGCGGGCGTCCCAGACCCGCTTGTCGAAGCCGCGCGCCCCGCCGTGCAGCTGGTTGGGGCCCTCATTGGCGGTCAGCCGGTGGGTGCGGCCGTCGAGCGCGAAGGAGGCGCCGCCGATGCGGTTCGCGTACCGCCCGCAGACCGCGCCGAAGAAGGGCGAGGCGTACGTCGTGTACCCGGCGAGGTCCGGCAGCCCGAGGACGACCTCCCCGGCGACCCCGTCCCGGTCCGGCACCTCGACGGACTGCACGATCGCGCCGTACGTCAGCAGACGCACCCGGGTCCCGTCGCGTTCCAGGGTCCAGCGCTCCACGGACGTACCGTCCGGGAGGGTGCCGAAGGGGGCGCTGCTGATCGTCGTCACCGTACTCATGATCGGACTTTACGCTGGTGGGGCGGGTGCCGTGACATTGCGGTAGGCGATCTCCGCCAGCCGGGCCTGACCGTCGCGGCCCGGGTGGAACCAGTCCCACGGGCTGAGTTGGGCGCCGGTGAACGGATAGTCGTAGACCGCGTCGCCGTCGTACCGGCAGAGGTCGTCCCCGGCGCACACCTCGCGCAGCACCTTGTTGTACTCCACCACCCGCGCGCGCACGGCGGCCCGCCGGGCGGTGGCGGCTCTGCCCATGTCGTCGGCGTCGGCCAGCATCGACTTGCAGATCCCGAGCTTCCACACCTGCTTGCCCAGCGGGCTGCGGCGCCCGGTCGACCAGAGCCGCCACAGGTCCGGCACGCTCGCCACGTACACCTGCGCCTTCGGGACGGCCGCCCGCAGCTGCCGCAACGACAGGTCGAAGGAGAACCGGAAGTCCTCGACCGGCGTCATGGTCGCCACCGAGCCCCGGCAGGCGTCATTGGCGCCGATCATCACCGTCACCAGCTCCGGCCGCTCCCGCGCCGCCTCGGCCATCTGCTCCGGCAACTGGGCGATCCGGGCCCCCGACACGGCATGGTTCCAGCTGCGCGCCGTCACCTCGGAGGGGCCGAGGAGCCGGGCGGCGAGACTGCGCACCGCGGTGTCCGTCCCCGTGGCCCAGGAGACCTCGGGGCAGTCGGCCAGTACCGAACAGGCGTCGAACCCCCGGGTCATCGAATCACCGACCGCCGCGACCGAGCCCGGATGGCGGTTCCACACCGGACCGGCGGGCGCGGCGGCGGAGGCGTGACCCGCACCCTTCGGCGCGCTCTTCGCGCCCCCGTCCGCTCCGCCGGAACAGCCGGCCAGCGCGAGTGCGCCGGCGCACGCCCATGCCGCCAAACCGGTGACGGTGGCACGTGAACGTCGATCCGACCGCGTGCGCTCCGGCATCCTCAACCCTCCGTCTTCCCTGGCCTATGCCCCTGGTCATGGCTCCTGGCACACCCGGTGCGTGCAGGCGTGCGCCGGGCGCGCTCCGCCGGGTGAAAGCGGGCGGACGAGGGGCTCGGGACCGACCGTACGTCACACGTCCGGCCCCGGCGCACGGTAGCTTTTTCCCGGAGAACAGTGACGCCCGCCCACCCGCGCTCCCGCACGGGAGGTCCGGTAAGTTACCTCACGTCACATACTGTCCGTTTTCTGGAGATTATCTCCCGATGCTGTTTACTGATGACAACCTCGGGAGCCGGCCGGGAACAGGCGGTACGGGCGCGAGGCCGCTGGGGAAGGCGTACCTCGTCCCACACGGGAGGTTCCGGTGACGACACGTGGAGTCCTTTACGTACACTCCGCACCGCGCGCGCTCTGTCCGCACATCGAGTGGGCGGTCGCGGGCGTGCTGGGGGTGCGGGTCCAGTTGGACTGGATCAGACAGCCGGCCGCGCCCGGCACCTGGCGGTCCGAGTTCTCCTGGCGGGGCCGCGCCGGCACCGCCTCGGAGCTCGCCTCCGCCCTGCGCGGCTGGGACCTCCTCCGCTTCGAGGTGACCGCCGAGCCGTGTGCCACGGCCGAGGGCGAGCGCTACAGCTCCACCCCCACGCTCGGCATCTTCCACGCCGTCACCGGTATGAACGGCGACATCCTCGTCCCCGAGGACCGGCTGCGGGCCGCCCTGACGCGCTCCCTGCGCGGGGAGTCGGACCTGGAGGCGGAGGTCGCGGGGCTCATCGGCAAACCCTGGGACGACGAGCTGGAGTCCTTCCGGCACGCGGGCGAGGGCGCCCCGGTGCGCTGGCTGCACCAGGTGGTCTGAGGCCGGCGCCCTGCCGGGGCCCGCAGACCGCCGGAAGCTCACGGCTCGTCAGGAGCCGGGTCCCGCCGGGCGAATCGCGGGTGACCGCGGAACGCGGCTTCACTACGCTGCGCGCGCATGACCTTCCACGAGGTGCGCGGCGCCACCCTCCTCCACGACGACACCGGGCCCCACCACACAGGTGGTGGACGCCCGATGACCGGCCCGCACCCCCTGCTCGGCCTCCTCCTGGCCGCCGCCGAGGGACGCTTCCCGCCGGTCGACGGCAAGGTGACCGTGCTGCCGCCGCTGCCGGGCGGGCTGGAGTGCTCCGTCGCGTTCACCGGCCACGCGGTCGTCGCCACCGCCCTGCCCGCCGACGAGGTCCTGGCCGCCGGGCCGGACGGCTTCGGCGCCTCGCTCGCGCCGGACTTCCTGCGGCTGCTGGCGGGGCCCCGGGGCACGGTCGGCGTCACCGACGCGGCCCTCACCGCACCCGGCACCGGCGGCCCGCCCCGCCTCGGCCGCCTGGACGGGTACGACGACCACCCCCGCGTACAGCACGCCCGGAGAATCCGCCGGAACGTGACGGTGTACGGCGACGAGCGTGGCCTGATCACCCTCGCCGAGGGGCTTGCGGGCCGCCCGGAGCTCAGCATCGAACTCCACGCACCGGACGCCCCCGTTCCGGCGTCCGCCCGGGGGCGCGGCCGGAGCCTGCTGGCCGACGCCCTCACCCTCGTACCGCCCGGCAGCCCCGTCTTCGCGGCCGTCGCCCCCGGCAACGCCCGCTCCCTGCGCGGCTTCCTCGCCGCCGGGTTCGTGCCGATCGGCAGCGAGGTGATCGTCGAACCCGGGCGGATGTGAGTCCGGCACCCGGACATGGCGATGCCCGCCCCCCGGAGAACCGGGGGGCGGGCATCGCCGTACGGACCGAGCCGTACGGACCGAGCAGAAACGATCAGACGCTGCGGAACGCCAGGACCACGTTGTGGCCGCCGAAGCCGAAGGAGTTGTTGATCGCGGCGATCGAACCCTCCGGCAGCGGCTGCGGCTTGTCGCGGACGATGTTCGCCGTCACGTCGTCGTCGAGGTTCTCGATGTTGATGGTCGGCGGGGCCATCCGGTGGTGCAGCGCGAGGACCGTGGCCACGGTCTCGATACCGCCCGCGCCACCGAGCAGGTGACCCGTCATCGACTTGGTCGCGGAGATCGCGACATGGTCGAGGTCGTCGCCCAGGACCGCGCTCAGCGCCTTCAGCTCGGCCACGTCGCCCTGCGGCGTGGACGTGGCGTGCGCGTTGAGGTGCACGACCTCGGACGGCTTGAGGTCCGTGGTCTCCAGCAGGTTGCGCATCGCGGCGGCGATGCCCCGGCCGGTCGGCTCGGGCTGCGCGATGTGGTGGGCGTCGGCCGACAGGCCCTGGCCCAGCACCTCGCAGTAGACCTTGGCGCCGCGCGCGGCGGCGTGCTCGGCGGACTCCAGGATCACGACGCCCGCGCCCTCGCCGAGGACGAAGCCGTCACGGCCCGTGTCGTACGGACGCGAGGCCTTCTCGGGCTCGTCGTTGTTCTTCGACATCGCCATCATGTTGGCGAAGGCCGCGATGGGCAGGGGGTGGATGGCCGCCTCGGTACCACCGGCGACGACCACGTCGGCACGGCCGGTACGGATCATCTCGACGGCGTACCCGATGGCCTCGGCACCCGAAGCACACGCGGAGACCGGGGTGTGGACACCTGCCTGGGCGTTGACCTCGAGGCCGACGTTGGCCGACGGGCCGTTCGGCATGAGCATGGGGACGGTGTGCGGGGAGACGCGGCGTACGCCCTTCTCCTTCAGCACGTCGTACTGGTCGAGCAGGGTGATCACACCACCGATGCCGGAGGCGATGACCGTGCCCAGCCGCTCGGGCCGGATCTTGTCGTCCTCACCGGCCTTGCCGGTGAAGCCGGCGTCCGCCCATGCCTCGCGGGCCGCGATCAGCGCGAACTGCGCCGAGCGGTCCAGCTTGCGGGCGAGCGGGCGGGGCAGTACCTCGCCCGGGTCCACCGCGGCCAGCGCGGCGATCCGGACGGGCAGTTCGGCGAAACGCTCGCCCGCGAGAGGCTTGACGCCGGAGCGGCCGGCCATCAAACCTTCCCAGGTCGATGCGGAGTCGCCACCCAGCGGAGTGGTTGCGCCGATACCGGTGACGACCACGGTGCGATTGGTCGAGTTCACTGGAAAATCTTCTCCACGTGTAGAGGGTCGTGAATCAGCGGCGCCACCGCCGGGTGGCGACACACGAACCGGCCTGGGATCAGGCCTGGTTCTTCAGGATGTAGTCGGCAGCGTCGCCGACCGTCTTGAGGTTCTTGACGTCCTCGTCCGGGATCTTGACGTCGAAGCGCTCTTCGGCGGCGACGACGACCTCGACCATGGACAGCGAGTCGACGTCCAGGTCGTCGGTGAAGGACTTGTCCAGCTGGACGTCCTCGACCGGGATACCGGCGATCTCGTTGACGATCTCGGCGAGACCGGTGACGATCTCTTCCTGGGTGGCGGCCATGTCGGCGCTCCTTCAGTGGTTGTCTGCTGGGGTTCTTAACTCCGGACCGAGAACTCCGATGGAGCTGGAGGTTCTCGTTCGGACCGGGCGAAAAGCCTTAGGGGAGAGTAACGACCGTCGCGGCGAAGACGAGACCCGCCCCGAAGCCGATGACGAGCGCGGTGTCGCCGCTCTTCGCCTGCCCGGTCGCCAGGAGCCGCTCCATCGCGAGCGGAATCGAGGCGGCGGAGGTGTTGCCGGTGGTCTCCACGTCGCGGGCGACGGTGACGTTCTCCGGCAGTTTGAGGGTCTTCACCATCGAGTCGATGATCCGCATGTTGGCCTGGTGCGGAATGAAGACGTCCAGGTCTTCCGGAGCGACCCCGGCGGCGTCCAGCGCCTGCTGGGCCACCTTCGCCATCTCGAAGACGGCCCAGCGGAAGACCGCCTGACCCTCCTGCGTGATGGCCGGGAACTTCTCCGGGCGCTCGGCGTGGAACTGGTCCCACGACACGGTCTGCTTGATGGTGTCCGACTTGTCACCCTCGGAACCCCAGACGGTCGGGCCCATGGCCGGTACCTTCGACGGGCCGACGACCACCGCGCCCGCACCGTCGCCGAACAGGAAGGCCGTGGCCCGGTCCGACAGGTCGGTGAGGTCGCTGAGCCGCTCCACGCCGATGACGAGGACGTACTCCGCGGAACCGTCGACGATCATGCCCTTGGCGAGCGTCAGGCCGTAACCGAAGCCCGCACAGCCGGCCGAGATGTCGAAGGCGGCGGGCTTGCCCGCGCCGATCCTGTGCGCGATCTCGGTGGCGACGGCCGGGGTCTGCTTGAAGTGCGAGACGGTGGAGACGATCACACCGCCGATCTGCTCCGGGGTGATCCCCGCGTCGGCGATGGCCTTGCCGGCGGCCTCCACGGACATCGCGGACACGGTCTCCTCGTCGGAGGCCCAGTGCCGGGTGGCGATGCCGGAGCGGGAGCGGATCCACTCGTCGGACGAGTCGATCGTTTCGAGGATCACCTCGTTCGGCACCACACGGGTGGGGCGGTAGCCACCGACCCCCATGATGCGCGCGTACGGGGCGCCCTGGCTGGGCTTGATCTTCGACATGCTCGTGCTCCTTAGGCGGACGCGTGCTCGGAGATGAGCGCGCGGGCCGCGTCGAGGTCGTCGGGGGTCTTGAGCGCGAGGGTCTTCACGCCGGGCAGCGCGCGCTTGGCGAGCCCGGTGAGGGTGCCCCCGGGGCACACCTCGATGAGCGCGGTCGCACCGAGCTGCTGGAACGTCTCCATGCACAGGTCCCAGCGGACCGGGTTCGCGACCTGCCCGACCAGGCGCTCGACGACCTCGGCGCCGGTTGCGACCGCCTTGCCGTCCTTGTTCGACACGTACGTCACGGTGGGGTCCGCGACCTCGATGCCCTGGGCCGCTTCGCGCAGCCGCTCCACGGCCGGAGCCATGTGGTGCGTGTGGAACGCCCCGGCGACCTTGAGCGGTACCACGCGGCGCACGCCCTCCGGCTTGTTCTCGGTGAGCTCGGCGATCTGCGCGGCCGTACCGGCGGCGACGATCTGGCCGCCACCGTTCACGTTGGCCGGGGTCAGCCCGAGGCTCTCCAGGAACGGGACCGTGACCTCCGGGTCGCCGCCGAGCAGGGCGGCCATGCCGGTCTCGGTGACCGCGGCGGCCTCGGCCATCGCGAGACCGCGGGTACGGACCAGACGCAGCGCGGCCTCGTCGCCGAGCACGCCGGCGAAGGCGGCGGCGGTGATCTCGCCGACGCTGTGCCCGGCCACGACGGCGGGCGAGGCGTTCAGCGCGGACGCGGAGAGGAGACCCGCGGCCACCAGCAGGGGCTGGGCCACCGCCGTGTCACGGATTTCGTCGGCGTCTGCCTTCGTGCCGTAGTGGGCAAGGTCGAGCCCGATGGCGTCGGACCAGGCCGCGATGCGGTCGGTGGCACCGGGCAGGTCGAGCCAGGGAGTCAGGAAGCCGGGCGTCTGAGCGCCTTGGCCGGGAGCGACGAGTACGAGCACCCTCACACTCTCTCTTGCGGACGGTCCCGTACGCCCGTGGGGACAGGGACGAAGAACCGTCAGGGGAATTGTTGAAGTCCGACAAAAGTCTAGGACTGGCCATCTCTGGCGGCCAAGCGCCCCAGGATCAGCGCGATCCGGAGGGTGAAGGCGGAGCGCACATCGGACGGCGACCAGCCGGTGACGTCCGTCACACGTCGTAGCCGGTAGCGCACGGTGTTGGGGTGCACGAACAGCATCCGGGCGGCGCCCTCCAGGCTGCTCGCCTGCTCCAGGTAGACGCTCAGTGTCTCCAGGAGCGCCGACCCGGCCTCCTCCAGAGGGCTGTAGATCTCCTCCACCAGCTGGTCCCGCGCGGCGGGGTCTCCGGCCATCGCGCGCTCCGGCAGGAGATCGTCGGCCAGCACCGGGCGGGGCGCGTCCTGCCACGCGATGCACGCCTTGAGCCCGGCCGCCGCCGCCTGCGCGGACCGGGTCGCGGCCAGCAGGTCCGGGACCACCGGCCCGGCGACGACGGGCCCGGCCGCGTACGGGCCGATCAGACCCCGCGCGACCTGGAGCGGGTTGTCGCTGCCGCCCGCGATGACCACCAGGCGGTTGCCCAGCACACCGGTCAGGACCTGCACCTTGGAGCCGCGTGCGGCCCGCCGGATGGCCTCGACCGTCAGCTCGCTGTCCCCGTCGGGCGCGGTGCCGAGGATCACGCAGACGTGCTCGGGGGAGTTCCAGCCGAGCGCCGCGGCCCGGGACACCGCCCCCTCGTCCGCCTCACCGGACAGCACCGCGTTGACCACGAGCGATTCCAGCCGGGCGTCCCACGCGCCCCGCGCCTCGGCGGCCTGCGCATAGACCTGGGCGGTCGCGAAGGCGATCTCCCGGGCGTAGACGAGCAGGGCCTCCCGCAGTACCGACTCGTCGCCCGGAGCGGCGACCTCCTCGATCGCCGCCTCCATGACCTCGATCGTCGTACGGACCATCTCGACGGTCTGCCGCAGCGTGATCGCCCGGGTCAGCTCGCGCGGGGCGGTGCCGAACACGTCGGTGGAGATCGCCTGCGGGGCCTCCGGATGCCGGAACCACTCGGTGAACGCGGCGATGCCCGCCTGCGCGACCAGGCCGATCCACGACCGGTTCTCCGGTGGCATGGCCCGGTACCAGGGCAGCGTCTCGTCCATGCGGGCGATGGCGTTCGCCGACAGCCGGCCGGAGGACTGCTCCAGCCGTTTCAGGGTCGCGGCATGCAGATGGGCGTCTTTGGCGGCGCGCTGCGCGGGATCGGGTCGGGGCACGGAGACAAGACTGCCTTATCCGGGCAGAGGGCCGGAGGGGCGGGGCGGGACGGGCGGGGCCCACGGGGCGGGTACCGGCCGTTCCCGGGAGCAGTGGCGCCGGCCGCAGGGGCGGGCCCCGGCCGTTCCGGGGCGGCCGGGCCGCCCGCTGCGGGTCTACGGTGGGGACGTGATGTCCGTACACCGTGCGCAGAGCCGGTACGAGGGCGGGGACCGGGCGGCGGGGATCGAGTCCCGGCACGCCTTCTCCTTCGGTTCCTTCTACGACCCCGACAACCTCCGCTTCGGCGCGGTCCTCGCCTGCAACGAGGAACGGCTGGCCCCCGGTGCGGGCTTCGACGAGCATCCGCACAGCCACACCGAGATCGTCACGTGGGTGATCGAGGGCGAGCTCACCCACCGTGATTCGGCCGGTCACACCCGGGTGGTGCGCGCCGGCGACGTACAGCACCTCAGTGCGGCGGCCGGGGTCCGGCACGTCGAACGCAACGACGGCGAAGCGCCCCTGACCTTCCTTCAGATGTGGCTGGCCCCGCTGGAGGCCGGCGGTGAGCCCGCGTACACCGTGGTCCCCGGCATCGCCGACTCCACCCCGTACGCCCTGCCCGCCGCCGGGGCGATGCTGCACGTCCGCCGGCTCACGGCGGGCGAGCGCGCGGCGGTCCCGGACGCGGTGCGTGCGTACGTCCATGTGGTGACCGGTCAGGTGGCCCTCGGCGGCGACCACCTCGGGCCGGGCGACTCGGCCCGGATCACCGACGCCCAGGGGCTGGAGATGCGGGCGGCGGGCGCGGGGGCGCAGGTGCTGGTGTGGGAGCTGGCGGGCTGAGGACCGGCCCGCCCGCCTTCCGGCCGGGCGGCGGGCGGGCGGTGGCCGCTCAGGCGGCCGGCGCCGTGAAGTAGTGCCCCTCGGCGAGGTCGTCGAGGAGGCCGGGCCCGGTCGGCCGCCAGCTCAGCAGGGCGCGGGTGCGGTCGGCGGAGGCGGGGCTGTCGAGGGCGAGGAGGTCGGCGAGCCAGGTGAAGTGTCCGGCCGCGTCGGCCGGGTCGACGGAGGCCACCGGCAGTCCGAGGTGCTCTCCGACCACTTCGGCGACCGCCCGGATCGGCACGCCCTCGTCGCCGATGGCGTGCAGGGTCGTACCGGCCGGGGCGTTCTCCAGCGCGAGGCGGAAGAGGCGCGCGGCGTCGTCCCGGTGGACGGCGGGCCAGCGGTTGGCGCCGTCGCCGATGTAGCCCGAGACGCCCTTGGCGCGGGCGGTGGCGACCACCGTGGCGAGGAAGCCGTGGTCCCCGTCCCCGTGCACGGTCGGGGGCAGCCGTACGACCGAGGCGCGGACGTTCCGGTCCGCGAGGGCGAGCGTCGCGTGGGAGTTGGCCAGCCGGCCGGCCGGGCCGGTCGCCGGGACTTGCGTACCCGCCCCGCCTTCCCGGCCGGAGGGCTGCCCGTCCTCCTCGGTGGCGATCCGGCCGGGCGCCAGACCGAGAATCCCGGCGGCGATCACCAGCGGGCGGCCGGAACCCGCGAGGGCCTCACCGAGGGCGTCGATGGCGCGGCGGTCCGCCCCGGTGGCGGCGTCGAACCCGCCGCTGAACGCGAGGTCGTGCTTGAAGGCGAGGTGGATCACGCCGTCCGCCTCGGCCGCCGCGTCCCGCAGGACGTCGAGATCGTCGAGCGAGCCGTGCCGCACCTCGGCGCCCGCCTTGGTGAGCGCGGCGGCGGAGGCGTCCGAGCGGGCGAGCCCGACCACCTGGTGACCTGCGGCGATGAGCTCCGGAACGACCGCCGAGCCGATCCAGCCGGACGCGCCGGTGACGAATACACGCATGGGAGAACCTCCTGGAGGGGGCGGCCGTCTCTGTCGCGGACACCCCGTCGTGGACCCCGGTGGTGCGGGGAGTCCCGGACACGGAACGCAACGGCCGACCAGTCGATGTCAGTGACTGTCGTAACGCTCTCCAACGTACACCCGATGTCAGGCGCTGTCATCGCGTAGGATCGGGCCATGGGCCGATGGCAACCGAACGCACGCGAACGTCTGGGGCAGGCGGCGCTGGAGCTCTTCAGTGAGCACGGCTTCGAGCAGACCACCGCCGCGCAGATCGCCGCCCGCGCCGGGCTCACCGAGCGGACCTTCTTCCGCCATTACGCGGACAAGCGCGAGGTGCTCTTCGGCGGCGCGCACCTGCTGGAACAGGCATGCGTGGACGCCCTCACCGCCACCCCGGAGACGGCGGCCCCGATCGACGCGATGGCCTCGGCGCTGGAAGGTGCCGCCCCGTACTTCGAGGGCCGCCGGGCGTTCGCCCGGCAGCGCCAGGCCGTCATCATGGCCAGCACCGACCTCCACGAACGCGAACTCATCAAGCTCGCCGCGCTGGCCGCCGCGCTGACCAGGACGCTCCGTGAACGCGGTGTCCCGGAACCCGCCGCCAGTCTCACCGCCGAGGCGGGCATAGCCGTCTTCAAGGTCGGCTTCGAACGCTGGATCGGCGGCGCCGAGGACGAGGAGCGACCGCTGCCGCACTTCCTGCGGGAGGCGCTCGGCGAGCTCAAGGCGGTGGCGGCGGGGAAGTAGCGGCCCGCGAACGGCGGGTCGCGGATGGTGGGTTCGCGTGACTCTCAGACGATCCAGCGTGCCCGTCGTCCGGCCGGTCCGGCCGGGAGTCCGTCCGCGAGCGCGGCAGCCATCCGCTGCACGGCCTCGCGCAGCGTGCCGGGCTCCAGGGTGTACGGGATGCGGAGTCGCTGTTCGAGGACGCCGGGGTCGGTGGTGAAGTGGGCGCCGCCCTCGACCCGTACCCCGTACCCCCGCACGTGCTCCGCGAGCGCCGAGGCGACGGGCTCGCCCAGGTCGGCCCAGAGCGACAGGCCGCCGGGCGGTGTACGCCACGTCCACTGCGGGATGTGGTCGGCCAGCGCCGAGGTCAGGGCCGCGCGCCGCTCGCGCAGCTGCTCCAGTCGGAGCGGTACGAGTTCGCCGGAGCGTGCCAGGAGTGCGAGGGCCAGAAGCTGGTCCATCACCGAACCCCCCAGGTCGTGGGCGACCCGCTGACCGGCCAGCTCGGTCACCAGCTGGGACGGGGCCCGCAGCCAGCCGATGCGCAGCCCGCCCCAGTAGCTCTTGCTCATCGATCCGAGAGTGATGACCCGGCCCGCCCCGCCGGGCGGAACGCGGGAGGCGAACGGCGGGGGCGGCGGGACGTCGAGGGCGAGATCGGTCAGGGTCTCGTCGATGATCAGCCAGCTCCCCGCGCGCTGAACGGCCCGCAGGACGCGGACGCGTTCGTCCTCCGGCATGAGAAGGCCGGTCGGGTTGTGGAAGTCGGGAATCAGGAAGGCGAGTCGGGGAACCGCCCCGCGCACGGTGGACTCGATGATCTCGATGTCCCAGCCGCTGCCGGTCACCGGGACCGCCAGCGGGCGGAGCCGGGCGCGGCGGATGGCGTCCAGGGCGTTCGGGTACGACGGATTCTCGACCATGATCCGGTCCCCGGGGCCGGACAGGACCCCCAGGACGAGCGTGAGCGCCTGCTGGGCACCGGACGTCACCAGGATCTGGTCGGGAATCGTGGCCAGCCCCCGCCGGGTGTACCGCTCCGCCACGGCGGCACGCAGCTCCGGAAGGCCGTACGGGTGGTACCCGGGGGTGTGCGCGTACTCGTCCAGCGCGGGGGTGATCCGGCGGAGGGCGTCGGCCAGCACCCCCTCCGGCAGCCCCGGGGCCGCCCTGGCCAGGTCGATGGCCGAGTCCGGCGGTGCCAGCGCCCGCGTGATCCTCCGGGGGACGGCGCCCTCGGGCAGGGTGGTCCAGGTCCCGGAGCCCCGGCGGCTGTGTGCGTAGCCACTTTCGCGCAGTAGGTCGTAGGCGGCGGTGACGGTGGGCCTGCTCGTGCCCAGGGCTGCGGCCAGCTCCCGCTCGGCGGGGAGCCTGACGTGCAACGCGATCCGTCCGTCCAGGATCAACCTGCTGACGCATCCGGCCAGTTGGCGGTAGCCGTGCTTTCCGCCCGCCGGATCGGGCAGCAGGGCGGCGAGCTGCCGGCCGCCGAGGGTCCGTGCCTGCTCCCGGTTCTCCCGGTGCCCCTGGTGCTCCCGATGCTTCTGGTGCTCCTGGTGCGGTGCCCCGACCGTGCCGGGCCCGGGCGGATCTCCCATGCCACTCTCCCGGAATTGGCCATGCCGATGATGCCGGTCAATGTACAGACTCGCCGCCAGTGGCACCCGGACACCCGGGCGCGAACGTACGGGAGGACCGGACCGGCATGGACCAGAAGATCACCGATCGCGGCCGTCCCTGCGGCCCCGGCCCCGCCCCCGGCCTTGGCGCTGGGGCCGGCCCTGGCCCTCGCTCCGGCCTCGGCGCTGGGGCCGGCGCTGGATGCGGTCCCCGCCCCGGCACGGACCGGCCGGCGCGCCGGCCGCGTCACCGTCCGGGGCCGCCCCTCTCCTACGTGCCCCTCGGCGAGCGGCCGCTGAGACGCCTGCCCCACCTGTTCACCGGCCTCGCCCTGTACGGATTCAGCCTCTCGCTGATGGTCCGGAGCTCGCTGGGAGCCAACCCGTGGAGTGTCCTGTACGAGGGACTGGAGCGCCACACGCCCCTCGGCTTCGGCACCATCAGCGCCGTCGTCGGGGTTCTCGTACTCCTGCTGTGGATTCCGCTCCGGCAGCGGCCGAGGTTCGGCACCGTCGCCAACGTCGTCGTCCTGGCCTGCTCGTCCGATCTCGGGCTTCGGTTCGTCCCCGAGCACCTCGGCCTCCCGGCCCGGACCGGCCTGCTCCTCGGAGGCGTACTCCTCAACGGCTTCTCCGTCGCCGTGTACGTCGGCGCCCGCCTCGGACCCGGCCCCCGCGACGGCCTGATGACCGGAGCGTCCAGCCTCACGGGGCGCTCCGTCCGGCTCGTCCGCACCCTGATGGAGATCGTCGTGCTGGCGGCGGGGTGGCTCCTCGGAGGCAGCGTGGGCGTCGGCACCGTGCTGTACGCGCTCGCGGTCGGCCCGGTCACCCAGTTCTTCCTGCCCCGGTTCGCCTACCGGGACGGCGACGGACTCCTTACGGGGGAGCAGGCGCCCCTCGGGCGGCGGACGGCCGGAGAGGCGGGTGACGGATCAGGGTCCGAAACGGATCGGGGGCGTTGAGGAGGTTGCCGGCCGTGAGCGGGAGGGTGTCCAGGGTGTCGGCGAGCGAGGCCCGTTGGTCGTCGAGGATCTG